>CAIPAT010000065.1 GCA_903863035.1 uncultured Lentisphaeria bacterium | reverse complement strand
TATTAATATTATATATATTAATATTATAAATATTAACAAAGAGAATGAAAATGTCTTCAGTGATTATTGGTTGTCATGAACACGCGCACGACGCTATAAAAATCGGGGTGGCGAAACTGGCCGCTGCGCTTCATGGCGAGATCAGGTTTGCAGAACAGGTACACCGAGATTTTTCCGCCTGGGTGGAATTGGTGCAACCGGTCAACGGTACACGTTTTTTCAGTATCCGTTACGAGGATAATACCTTGATTTTCAACGGCGACAGGGCTGCTTCGGTGTTAGCCGGGATATCATATTATCTGCATCATCTGGCGGCTGGGCGCCAACTTGTTTTGCCGCTGCTCAAGACCAGTCCTTACTCCAACCGGCTGATCATGGAGGATTTCGCCTTTGATTGCTATGTGCCGACTGGTTTTGTCTCTGATCTGGACCGTTACGCGGAAAATCTTGCAGCGCTGGGTTTTACCGGTATGGAATGTAACCGATTTTCGAATCAGCAGCCGATGGATCCATTTCACTGGAACTATGCGTTCACCAATCCATCTCCCAGTTATTTCGTCTGGACCGGCTGGCATGAAAAAGTCTGGCCGGAAGAGTTGATTAACGCCAATCGTGCAGAACTGGTCCGCACTGTTTCCAGCGCTAAGAAACACGGACTGGAACCGATTTTCACCACCTTTCTGCCTCGCCCGTATCCGGAATGTTTTTACCGGGAACATCCCGGCTGGCGCGGTCCGGAATTTTATCATTCGTATTTGCGTGACGGCAATCATGAGCCGGAATATGCGTTAAATACCGATATTCCTGAAGTTCAGGAATTCTACCGCAGCGTTTTTACTGCACTGCTGCTGGATTTTTCAGATTTACGCCACCTCTTTTTCTGGCATTGCGATCTCGGAGCTAATTTCTGGGGCGACAATCAGGGTCCGAAAAAACTGACGCTCTCCCGGCGTGTCGCCGGTTTTCACAAAATGCTGCAGCAGGTCATCTCCCGGAATAAGAGCGATGTAAAAGTCTGGCTGAATCCCTGGGGCCTGGCGCGGGAACAACTCGACAATCTGGCGGCGGAACTCCCGGCTGAAGTTAATTTCTCCATCAAGGACAATCCAGGTCTCCGTACTTTCTTCGGCACTGCTGCTGCTGAATGCGGCGATGCTACGATTGTACGCGGCGAGCTTGGGGAAGTACCGCTCAAAGTATTTGCCGCCGCCGCACATACCGGACGACAGGTCTGTCTCGGGCAATATCAGGACTTCAGCGAAGATCTCGATCCGATAATCGGAGTACCCCATCCGGTCATGACATTCCGAAAATTCAAGACGCTCGAACAACTCCGCCCGGCATATTCGGCGCTGCACTGGGGAGTAATATCGCCGGATGCCTGTCCGGTAAATCTTAATCAGGACGTGATTCGAGAAATGAGCTGGGGCGATTCGAGTAATGTTTTCCCCGAGCTCGCTGTTAAGCTCATTCCTCCGGCATATAGCGACGCGGAAAAAGCATCGATCATCCGGGCGTGGCTGGAAATCGACAGTGCCTTGTGCCGCTGGCCGCAACTATGGGGATTACGGATTCAAGACATCGGGCTGCGTTTACGCTGGCTGCTGCGACCGTTTAACACTGTTCAGCGGCGTTATTCCGAGTCGGAGCTGGCTTATATATTGGATCACCAGATTTACCGGATCGATTATCAGGACCCGTTCAAATCGTTTCTGGATATTTCGCCGGCGCAAGCCTTTGAGATCGGCCTGTTTTACGAGCAGATGAACAATTCGCTATTGAATGCGGAAAATATTTTCGAGCAGACTCTGAAAACATCAGCGACAGCAGAAAAATCATGGCTGAACGCACAACTTAATACAACCAGAACGTTGCGGCTGTTCTGGCGCACTATCGGCAATGTTTTTTACTTTTTCGGATTGCGCGACGGACTGCCGGATACTGACCCTGTCTGGAAAAATGCCGAACTGGGAAAAACAGTGCGACTGGAAATTGCAAATACCCGGGAAACGATTGAACATCTTACTCAACACCCGGAAACCATTATTATCGCACAGCGCGGTAAATGGGGCCAGTGTTTCGGCCCTGATTATCTTGCTGATTTCACAACCAAACTTGAATTGATGCAGCAGGACTGCCCTAAATAATAATAAAAACAAGGAAAACTATCATGATCATCGACAAACTCACTAATCTCAAGAAATATGCCGGACTCAACCCCGGAATTGCAGAAATCATTACCGGATTTGCGGCTCAAGTCAATGCGGCTACCCAAATTAAAAAGTATATACTGGATGAAGACCGGGTGTTTGCGCTGGTACAGGAATATGCGCCGCGTGAATTTGACGCGGCCAAAGTGGAGATTCACCGCCGGTACATTGATATCCATGTTCCCGTTTGCGGGGAGGAACTGATCTGCTATTGCCCGATCGACAACCTGGAACTGATTGAGGATTTCACGCCGAAAAGTGACGATTTGCTGTATAAGCTTGACCCGCAAAGCGCGATAAAACTTGTCGTTTCTCAGGGAAGTTTCGTATGGTTCAATCCCGAAGAAGGCCACGCACCATGCCTGAAGAGTTATGCTTCTCCGGCCATGTCCCGTAAGATCGTGTTCAAGGTCGATGCCGCATTATTTTAGCATGGGGGTAAATCATGAATGAGTTTGTTGTAACCGATTTTGACCGGGAAATATGGAAGAGCGAACTGGCGGATTTTGTGCCGGATAAAATTTTCGATGCTCATGCCCATTTGTGGAATGACCAGTTTGCCACCCCTGCCACTGCCGTGTCGGCGCTGCGTTTTAATACCGATCTGGCAGTAATGCAGAAATTCACCGGCCAATTGTTTCCAGGCCGCGAAACTCATTTTCTGCTGCTGGGAACTCCGATGAAAGATATCGATTTTACCGGCGACCGGCACTGGTTATGCGCCGAAGCCGCCAAAGATCCGCAGTCCGCTGCCGGCGTTCTGGTGACACCGCAACTGCAACCGGAAATACTGGCCGGCGAAGTCGAAAAATACCACATCAAGGCATTAAAACCATATCGGGTTTTTGCCGATGATCCGGCCAATTGCGACATTGTCGATTATCTGCCGGAAGCGTTGATCGAAGTGGCCGATCACTTCGGGCTGGTGGTTGTTCTGCATCTCTCCAAATTCACCGGCGCGGCAGACGAAAAAAATCTCGCCGATCTGACCCGGTTTACCGCCAAATACCCCGGCGTTACATGGCAACTGGCACACTGCGCCAGGGGGTTCAATCCATTCACTTTGGAAAAATCGATCCATCGCCTGAAACATCTCGATCATCTCTGCTATGATACGTCGGCTGTTTGCGATACTTTCAGTCACTTCCTGCTGCTGAAATACGAAGATCGAAAGCGTATTTTGTTCGGCAGTGACAACATCGCGGCCGGCGGGGATCACGGCAAATATATCACCTGGGGGCGGGCATGGGAGTTTTTTCAGGGGATAACTCGTCCTCACTGCGACAGCCGTTCCACGCTGGTTGTCTATGAACAACTGCGCTGCCAGCGGCAGGCCGCCATGATGCTCGAACTTTCTGATGATGATCTTCAGAATATCTTTTACCGTAATGCGCAACATATAATTTTAGGAGAATAATCATGCCCAGTAAAACCGAAACACTCTATCTGCACGCCAAGCAGCGCATTCCCGGAGGAACCCAGCTTTTAAGTAAACGCCCGGAAATGATGGCGCCTGATCTATGGCCGGCTTATTACCAGAAAGCCTTTGGTTGCGAGGTGATCGATTTAGACGGCAGACACTACTATGACATGTCCACTTGCGGTATCGGTTCATGCATGCTTGGATTCGCCGATCCCGAGGTTACTGAAGCTGTAGTCAAAGCCGTTAAAGACGGCAGCATGTCCTCGCTGAACTGCTATGAAGAGGTGGAGCTGGCAGATAAGCTTTGTCAAATTCATCCATGGGCGACACAGGCGCGTTTTGCGCGTACCGGCGGCGAGTCGATGGCAATTGCGGTTCGCATTGCCCGTTCCACTACTGACAAAAATGAAGTGGCCATTTGCGGCTACCACGGCTGGACGGACTGGTATATTGCAGCTAATCTGGGCGATAGCAATAATTTGCGCAATATGCTGCTGCCGGGTTTGGATGCTTATGGCGTTCCTGAACAATTACGGGGAACGACCCATACATTCAGTTACGGAGACCAGGCATCTTTTCTGGAGTTGATAAAAAACCGCGGCAATAAACTGGCGGCCGTAGTGATGGAGCCGATGCGCCATCATGCGCCGCCGGCCGGATTTATGGAACTGATTCGTTCGGAATGCGATAAATACGGAATAATTTTAATTTTTGATGAAATCACTATCGGCTGGCGGTATTGCTTCGGCGGATCACATCTGAATTTTGGAGTAAATCCTGATATCGCCGTCTTTGCCAAAGCTTTGGGCAACGGGCATCCCATCGGGGCGGTCATTGGCACGGCTGAAGCGATGTCCGGCGTCAGCCGCTCATTTATCAGCAGTACCTATTGGACGGAACGGGTCGGACCAGCGGCGGCATTGGCGACAATCGCAAAAATGGAGAAAAGCAACGCCGCGAAATACGTCAACGATTTTGGCGTAAAAATGATGGCTGTCTGGACTGAGCTTGGCGAAAAACATCAGGTAAAACTGCATACCACCAGTGAAGTCGGCTGTCTGGCCTCTTTTGCGTTTGATTATCCCGATGCGAATGCGATCAGGACGCTGTACACTCAGTTGATGCTTGAACAGGGTTTCCTGGCCGGCTGTGCAATTTACCCGACACTATCTCATAATGAGGCGATCTTGAATAAATTTACCGGAACCGCTGATGCAGTGTTTGCGCAATTAGCAAAAGCCATCTCTCTGAATCAGGTCGAATCATCACTGCGCGGACCGGTGGCGCATACAACTTTTCAACGGCTGATTAAATAAATTCTGGACGAAAAATGAATAAAACAACAATGAATATCGGGGTCAGCGGAGCTGGACGGACCGCCGGACTGGCCAGTTACCTTGCCGAGCATGACGGGATTGTTATCCGCGGTGGTTACGATCCGGATCAGGCACGAATGAAATCAAGGCTTAAAGATTTTAATAATCCCGTGGCCATAGTTTACCGTTCCTTCCAGGAAATGCTCGATGATCCGATGATTGACTGGGTGATGATCGGGTCGCCGAATAACCGGCACTGTGAGCAGATTATTGCAGCCTTCAGAGCAGGGAAGCATGTTTTCTCCGAAAAGCCTTTAGCTACTACCATTGAAGAATGCCTGGCAATAGTCAAGGCACATGCCGAAAGTGGACTGCAGCTTGCAATGGGGTTTTGCTTGCGTTATGCCTTGCTGTATCGCCGTGCCAAGGAAATTCTGAAAAGCGGACGGCTGGGTAAAGTCATCAGCATTGCCGCCAATGAAAACATCAATCCCGGTCATGGCGCTTATATCATGAGTCAATGGCGACGCCATAAAGAAATTGCCGGTCCGCATATCCTGGAAAAATGCAGTCATGATCTTGACATCCTGAACTGGCTGACCGGCTCGATTCCCCGCCGGGTGGCGGCCTTTGGCGGCACTGATTTTTTTGTCCCTGAAAACCGGCACCTGCTGGATAATCCGAGACAACGGGAGAATATGGATTCTTTCAACTCTTTTTACCGTCTGCATAAATACTGGGATCAGGGAACGGACCCGTTCACTTCCGAAAAGAACATTGAGGACAATATCGTGACGATTATTGAGTACTTCAATGGTGCGCGCGCCCAATTCCAGGCAACCATGTGCAACACCATGCCCGAACGGCGGATGTATCTCAATTGTACCGAAGGAAACATGGTGCTGGACCAGTACGCCGCCTATTTGCGCTATCAGTCTCTTAGTGACAGCGAACCGCAGAACGTGCCGCTGGCGGAATTCCATGATGCGCATCTGGAGGGATATCAGAAAGTACACTCGGATGCAGATCGTTCAATCATGCATGAACTGGCGGACACCATCCGGACGGGCTTGCCTGCCCAGTGCAGCAGCCAGGAGGGAATGATCGGGTCCGTGACTGCTATCATGATTGACAAGGCCCGCGCGGCCGGACAAATTCTGGATTTGACGGAGACATGGAAGTCGCTTGGCATACAGCCACAACAATAACAGCCATCCGGCAGTTGTTAAGCAGGGATATATATGAAATACATAAAAGGCAGGATTGTAACCCCGGACGGCATCGTCAACGGCGCCGTCGCTGTGGAGCATGGACGAATTGCAAAGGTGGAATCTACTGATACCGGTTTATCCGGGGAAGTCTTTAATTATGACTCAAATTTGATTGTTCCGGGATTCATTGATATTCATCTTCACGGCATCGGGCCATACACCATGTTTGGAGCAGATGACATGGCTGGAGCTGCAGGACTGCAATTGCAATACGGGACTACAGCATTTCTGCCCACCGCCGCAAGTATGACAGATGATGAATTCATGGAATTTGCCAAAAATATTGCGCAGGCGCAAAAGCTTGCCGGCGGAGCAGGAGCCGTCATCGTCGGGGCACACTTCGAGGGGCCATTTATAAATCCTGCGAAAAAAGGCGGTATGGATGCAAAATATTTGCAGCCGATGTCGATGGAGAAATGTCGCCGATATGCGGAGACCGGCGTATTGAAATACATGACACTTTCTCCCGAACTGCCGGGCGGCGAAGAAGTAATCCGGTATTTGTCGCAGAACGGCGTGGTCGTGTCGCTTGGACACACCATGGCCACCCGCGAAGAGTCGCTACTTGCCGCAGACGCCGGAGCGACCGCGGTCTGCCATCTTTTCAATACTTTCGACCGGACCGGAGAGGCTGAACCGGGTGTTTGGAAACCCGGGCTGGTGGAAGCCATTCTGGAAAACAAAAAATTGTTTTGCGAATTGATTTGCGATATGCAGCATGTATTTCCGGCATATGTCCGCCTGGCCGAAGCAGCTCTGCGCCCTCACCGCTTTATAGCCATAACCGATTCAATGACCGGAGCCGGACAGCCGCCGGGAGATTACCAGATGGTGGACGGGCGCTGGTACTCCACCGCCAGCGGAGCTGGACGCCTGCGGAACGAACCGGGCAGAAACGGATTAGTGGGCAGTATTATCACCATGAATCAGGCATTCGCCAACCTGATCAATGTTTGCGGTTTTGATGCTGTCGCTGCCGCGCGATATACCTCCACTAACGCCGCGCTCCTGCTTGGACTGGATCGGGAGATGGGCGCTGTTGAATCTGGCAGAAGAGCCAATCTTGCAGTGTTGAATGAGCGGTATGAATGCGTGGCGACTTTTATCGAGGGGGAAAGACTTTATGCCAATTGATTTCTCTAATTGTGAAATTCGCACTCCTGAAAATCCGCTGGAGCTCCAACACTTGTATGGAATGCTGGCGGAGGTTTTCCCGACTGAAAAGAAGTTGTTTGAAGACATAATCAGCGGCGCTCATACACTCTACAGCTGGAAACCGTACACTTTGTATTATGCCGACGAACCCGTCGGGAATGTTTCAATCGTAATGTTCCAGCTCCAAACGGAAGGCCGCTTGCAGAAAATCGCAGGCATCGCCTCGGTGGCCACTCCGGAACGCTATCGCGGAATGGGTGTTGCCAGGCATCTGATGAACCACGTCTTAAAAGTAATTGATGCTCAAAATCTACCGAGCATTCTCTTTACTTCACTACCACGCGTCTATGCAGGACTAGGCTATCAACTTGTTGATCAGGGAGTGAAACAGACGGCCGTAAGACAACTTGGCCAGGTGAACGTGCCCGTTCAACGCCTTACGCACCTGACCGGGGAAGCTTTGGATACGATCAAAAAACTTTACTCCGAAACGCTCTCTTATGACGGCAAATTGCTGCGTGATGAAAAGTACTGGCGTTTGTACGGCAATGCGGCTAATAACAGCGACAAGACAGAATTCGCATTCTGCATGAGCGGCGACAAAGTGTCCGGGTATGCACGTCTGGAATATGAATCAGACAGGGTGCTGCTTGAGGAATTTTACGCTTCCGCCGAATCTCTAACTAATACTGCTTTATGGAATTGGATATGCGCCGCTGCTGCAGAAAAAGGCAAGCATCTGGTCTCTCTTGCCTTGCCGCGGAAACATTCTTTATGGAATTTTTTGCAAATTAATGATTTGCCGCTGATGCAGGAAGCTGGTGTTGAACGCGAAGTGTTCATGGTGCGGATGCCTCAAAAAGAATCGACAGCATGGCTTGCTGAACTGCGATGGGCGTTGTCTGATAAGTTTTGAAAGGCGGAATAATTATTAATAACGGGTATTGTTTGATTTATTATTAACTATAAACTAATATATAAATATTCATGCTGTCATTTATTTGAGTCGTGAATATCTATCTGGACTAACAAGGAACGAGCATGTCTAATTTTACTACTGATGCAGAAACAATATCCACTGTTTCAGCGACTGGACCATTGCGGCGGGGAACTCTGGTTTATACCAGAGCAGGTTTAGCCATGTTGTTCATCTGGCTGCTGTGGGGTGACTTTTGCTTCACCCTGATGGAACAAGTCATTCCCAGCATTATGCCGTTGAAACTCAAGGCACTGAATACGCCCAACTGGCTGATGGCCACCATTCTCACGGCTATTCCCACGGCGATGGCGACGGTGGCGAGTCCAATACTCGGTTACCAATCCGACCGTCTCCGCACTCGCTGGGGAAGACGCATCCCATTCCTGTTCATCGCCACTCCATTTGTCGCACTGGCTCTTTTGCTGATGGCATTTTCGCCTGAGATAGGTTCATTCATCCATCGCACTTTCCTGGCCGGGAAAGATATTTCGCCAACCACTGTAATTATTGCCTGCATCACTATTTTCATGATGGGCTATAAATTTTTTGATCTGGTGAGTAACTTGATCTTCAGTTACCTCCTCAACGATGTGGTCCCCGCCACCCACCTGACCCGGTTCTACGCCCTTTTCCGAATCGCAGGCATTGCTGCCAGCGCCTCATACAACTATTTTATTTTTCAATTTGGTGAAAGTCATACGCGGGAGGTGCTTTTAGGCGCCGCGCTGCTCTATTTTGTGGGATTCATGCAGATGTGCTGGAAAGTAAAGGAAGGAGAATATCCGCCGCCGCCGGAAACGCTGGACAAGCGTAAAGGATTTCGGTCTGAAGCGGAAACCTATTTTAAGGAATGCTTCATTCATCGGATATACTGGTATTATTTCCTGCACACGGCCTGCTGGAACATCGGCGGCGCCAGTTATATATTCACTATTTTTCTCAATTTATCACTTGGAATCACTCTTGACCAGCATGGCAAGATACTGGGAGTCGCACAAGTACTCACTGCCCTGTTGTTATATCCGGCAGGTATTATGGCGGACCGCCTGCATCCTTTGCGGGTGATGGTATGGGTGAAAATTGGTATTCTGGCATCTGTTCTGCTGAACATGATCTGGCTGTTTAAAACGTTTTCACCTCAGACAAATTTCTATATCCTGGTAGGCATTACCGCCGTCACTCTGCCGCTCAACGTCCTGTATGCCGCAGCCATGAGTCCAATGATTATGCGTTTATTGCCGGCCAGCCGGTTTGGTCAGTTCTGTTCAGCATGTTTCATGATGGTATCCTTGTTCAGCATTTTATCAGGTATCGCGGTTGGCGCGACTTTCGACCTGATTCGCCGTTTTCTTCCTGAAGCGGTATGGGGCAGGGATTATTGCTACCGGTTTGCGCCAGTCTGGACCTTCATCTTTTTCAGTATCGGCTTAGTATTTCTCTTATTGCTTTTCCGGGAATGGAAACGTTGCGGCGGGGACACCGAATACAAAGCACCAGGATTTGATAACTAAAAGCTGCTTTTACGATTAGTAATAAGTTAGTATCATATAAAAAGCCAAAAACCTTGAAATCTATTGTTTACAGTTGATTTTCTTAGCTTAAAATTGGCGGAGAGGGTGGGATTTGAACCCACGGAAGGGCAAGCCCTTCAACGATTTTCGAGACCGTCACCTTCGACCACTCAGTCACCTCTCCGTAGAATGCCGTTGTGTTAAGGCGCTAAATATAGCGCACTTTACAATTATTTTTACTTTTTTTTCGCGTTCATGACTAAAAAAAGCTGTTTTTTTTTGTAAGATATTGAATTATCGGGTAAATTAAATGGATAATATTTAATTGAAACAATGTAATAAGGTTTATTTTTCCGTTATGAGTATTTATTTTTTTAACACGATGGGCCGTATCCGGGAAGAATTCAAGCCGCTGCATCCCGGCGAGGCAAAACTCTATACCTGCGGGCCAACTGTTTACAACTTTGCCCATATCGGCAACTTCCGCGCTTACATCTTTGAAGACCTGCTGCGCCGGACATTGAAGTATTTCAACTACAAAGTTACACAGGTGATGAATCTGACGGACGTTGACGACAAGACCATCCGCGATTCCCGTGCCGCAAAAATTTCGCTGAACGATTTTACTGCTAAATATAAACAGTCGTTTTTTGAAGACCTCAAAACTTTGAATATTGACCCGGCGGAAGTTTATCCCGCCGCCACAGACCATATCCAGGAAATGATAGCCCTGGTCCAGACGTTGATGAACAAAGGATTCGCCTATCAGGCGGATGACAAATCCGTTTATTTCACTATCGCTAAATTTCCGCAATACGGCAAACTAGCCCGGATTGATATGGAAAACCAGCGCGCCGGAGCCCGCATCAAAACCGACGAATACGCCAAGGATTCCGTTGCCGACTTCGCGCTGTGGAAGGCCTGGGACGAAAACGACGGCGATGTCTGCTGGGACAGCCCCTGGGGCAAAGGCCGCCCCGGCTGGCACATTGAATGCAGTGCCATGAGCATGAAATACCTCGGCAAAACCTTTGATATCCACACCGGCGGCATTGATAACATGTTCCCGCACCACGAAGACGAGATCGCGCAGAGCGAATCCGCCAATGACTGCCGCTATGTCAATTACTGGCTGCACTGCGACCACCTGATCGTCAACGGCGAAAAAATGTCCAAATCGCTGGGCAATTTCTTCACCTTGCGCGATCTGGCGGAAAAAGGCTTCACGGGCGCGGAGTTGCGGTGGGTGCTGCTGGGAACGCATTATCGTAAAAAGCTGAATTTCAGCTTTGACGCCTGTGAACAGGCGCGTACCGTGCTGAAAAAATTCAATGAACTGTTTCTGCGCCTGAAAGAAGCCAGCGGTGCCGGCGGAGATGAAGATATCAAGAACTTCACGGCAAAATGCCAGTCCGATTTTGCCGCCGCGCTGGCCGACGACTTGAATATTGCCGAAGCCGCTGCCGCAGTCTTCGCGTTGCAGCACGAAGCCAACCGGTTGATTGATCTGGGCAGACTGTCGTCTGCCGGAGCGGAAACCGTCCGCACCCAGTTCCGCGATTTTGATAAAATATTTGCGGTTTTCAATGTTGACAATGCGGGCGAAGCGGAAGTGCCGGCGGAAATTATGGCAATGGCGGAAGCACGTTTTCAAGCCAGAAAAAGCAAGGACTTCGTCACGTCAGACGCACTGCGTGATCAGCTTAAATCGCTCGGCTGGGTCGTTGAAGACGCCGCCGGCGGGTTCAGGGTCAAAAAAGCATGAAGTCCTATACGCTCCGGGCATATTCGTTAAACAACTTCAGATAGAGCCGGTAGTCCTGCAGAGAGACTCCCGGCGGCGTCTGGTGATCGCAGGAGATGATGAATCCGCCCGGCCGGGCAACCGGCATCAACCGTTCAAATTCAGTGCGCATAGCGGCTTCCCCGCGGTTCATCGTCATTTTGTCGAACGCTCCGATATAAATCTGGCGAGGGTGATTTTGGCGCAGTTGCGCGATATCCGTTCCGGCCTGCCGCTCCAGCGGCAGAAAACCGTCCACGCCGCAGCCTTCAAACCAGTCCGTCAATTTAAAAATATCACCGTCAGAGTCAACGATGATTTTAATTCCGTGTTCCCGCAGTAACGGGGTCACTTGCTGATAATACGGCCGGATAAATTCGTTGAAAATATCTTCTGAAACCATCGGCCCCCGGTTGTAACTCATGTCTTCGCCGAAAGTCATAAAGTCCGGGGTGCATACCGTGAGGAGTTCATGCAGCGTCCGCAGGTGAAAATCCAGCAGGTCAGCACAGATCAAGTGAATAAGTTCCGGCTGGTCATAATAGGTGAAAAAGTGATTTTCAATCCCCAGTAGCCGCCGCGGAAACCAGAAAAAGCCTTCGAGCGTCATCCATACCGCCGCGTTCCCGGCCCGCTGTTCGCAAGCCCATTCATTCCATGGGTTCCGGCGCGCGGCATCTGAAGGATACAGATATGGTTTTATTTTCAGATATTCGTCGATGCTGCCGATCAGCGGCGCACCATGGCAAGCCGGAGCCGGACATCCTTCTCCAAGTACTGGAATCCAGCCCTGATAATTCATATCCAGGTCAAAATAACGCATAATTTCATAGCGGCCGACAGTTGGCAGTCCTTCACTCTGCCAGCGTTCAACCGTTATATTCCACCATGCAGCCCATTCGATAACCGGCAGCCGGTCAACCGGCTGAAAATTCATCACTGCCTGAAACCTTTCACGCGTATTCATTACTGACTCCTGTTTATTTTATTTATAATATTAATATAATCACTTTTAAGAAGCCTAAGTATAACTATATTATCCTTTAGATTGAATAAAATTATCCGGAGCAATGGCGGATGAAGCTGGTGACAAAGCAACAAGGCGAATTTGATTCGCTGGAGACAATCGGCCTGGCCGCAGAATATTTCCCGCATTATGTAAATCCTGTGCCGGCGCCGCATCTGGTTGATGTCGTGCTGTTGAGCCTGATCTGCAGCGGCAGCGGCAGGCATGTGATGGGCGACCGCGTTTTTGTTGAAAACGGCCAATCCGTTGCGGTAACCCATTACGGCGAACCGCACACGATTATTACCGACGAAAACGGCATGGACATACTCAATATCTACCTTGATCTCAAACATTTTACGCTGCCGCCGCTGAGTCCTGAATTAAGCCGCGTTTTACCGCTGTTTATTCCGGTCCACCCTGCATTCTACAACAACCTGAACCGGCTGGTAAGAATCGAATTCGACAATATAGAAATCCCGGCATCACTGGCGTTCGGAATCGAGCGGGAACTCCGTGAACGGCAGCCGGGCTGTCTGGCAGCCGCGCTGGATTATTTACGGCTGTTCCTGGGAGAATGCTGCCGCCAGATAATCCGTACCGGCATTGCGGTACCCGGAGCAGCCGCCACCCCGTCCATGCTGCGACTGGAAAAAGTACGGCAGCATCTGGAAGCGCACTGTACCGAATATTTCACGCTGGATACGCTGGCGGCAATGGCAGGACTTTCTAAAAATTATCTCTGCCGCGCCTTCCGGCAGTATACAGGACAAACTGTTTTCGAATACATTATCGGCCAGCGCATCCAGCAGTCAATGCTGATTATGCGGCACTCAGATGACAAACTGTTTGCTATTGCATGGCGCTGCGGGTTTCGCGATTTAAGCTATTTTAACCGTACATTCAAGCGACTTACCGGCGTTTCCCCCGCGGTTTATCGCCGGCAACCCGCACAGAGCGCAATTGAGAAATAAAACGACATATCTGGAGTTTGTTGTATTTCAGTCTTCTTCAAAAACGCAAACAGAAGAACCCGTTGATACGATGTTCCTGTATGTCGAAAAAGCGGCAAACCTTAACTGGCGTATACGATAAGGATTGCTTTCGGATACGGTTAATAAATCACGGTTATTTCTGAAATAATTTGAAAATGTTGAATTCAGCGGTTAATTTAGACAGCATGAAAATGTTTGAGACTGCTAAAATGATTTATGCAGGAATAATATAGCAATGCGGTCATGAATTCCCGGATAATTCTGCATTTTTGGAAATTTTTGCAGAATAGTATCTGGAGGCGTATTTGTCGTCTGCCGGCCGGCCGGGTAGTAAAAAATAAGCAATTAGCATTAACCAAATGAGATAAAGAATGAGGCTCAGGCTTAAGCAGCGCTGGAAGAAATGCGTCATCTATTTTATCAAGCTGTTCCGCCAGGAAGGCTCTCCTGAATGCATTGCCCGCGGCGCGGCGCTCGGGTTGCTGGCCGCACTTCTAATTCCAATCGGGCTGCACACCGTTACTATCCTGTTACTGGCGTTCATTTTCCGGTGTAATAAAATCACCGCGTTCGGCGTCACATTTGCGTTTTCAAATGAATTTACAATTCCAATTATTTATCCGTTGCAGTGCATGCTGGGCGGTTATATTCTTTGTGACCCGCTGACACTGGCGGAAGTGAAAACAGTATTGTCCAATTTATATAACAACGTGTCCATGGATGAACTGGTTAATGCAGGCCGAGAACTTGGGATTCCATATCTGATCGGCGGAGCCATCCTTTCGGCATTGGCCATGCCGCCGGGTTATATAATCGCACTCAGATTTGCCCGCAAAATGAAAGCCGGGCATGCAGAAAAAATGCAAAAACGGCTGGACGCATCAATCGCCGCAAAAAAATTAAAAACTCCGAATGATCCATCCTGATTCCCCTTTCCATAGATTCAGTACTTTCAAGCGGACAAATCATAGTTGAATCACAGTTACGGTAAACTTGAGATAGATTTTTAAAATCAATTTTCATCGATTTATTGTTTGCAATTTTTAAATTTCAGATATATGTTGAACCGATTTTTTAATTTTTATTTAAACATTCACCTGCCAACAGGAGGTTGTATATGGCCGAAGAACTGCAGGGACTTTTAGACAGGATACATCAGGAAGGCGTTAAAAAAGCCGACGATGAAAAAAATACCATAATCCAGGCGGCCAGAAAGCAGGCCGAGGAAATCATCAATACTGCCAGACAGGAAGCCGCAGAACTCAGAAAACAGGCGGAACTTGATGCTGCCAATAACGAAGCGAGAGGCAAATCCGCGGTTTCGCAGGCTGCCAGAGACATTATTTTGAAGTTGCGCCAGGAATTCAAGTCCAGGCTGGAAAATGTCATAAAGGATAATGTCGGAGCTGCAATGACTCCTGAATTTATGGCTTCCATTCTGCGCCAGATGGTTGAAGGATTTAAAAATCAAAACCCGGATGCTGAACCGAAACTTGAGCTTCTGGTGGCGGCAAAAGACCTGGCGGAAATGGAAAAACAGCTGAGAGCAGGACTTGCGGGAAATCTTAAACAGTCTCCGCATATTCTTGCCGGGCAGGATATTGACTCCGGACTGAAATTCAGTGTCAGCGGCGATAATGTCTTTTTCGATTTCTCTGATAACGCTATCGCCGACATCATTTGTGCCTATGTCGGTCCGCGCCTGGCCGAAATGATCAAGGCATAATTTTAAAATAAAAGCCGAAACTGCGCTATGAAACAGTATTATTATCTGATTTGTTCTTTGCCATTCATTAAGCTGGAAGAAACTCCATCTATAAACAGTGGAGAATTCCGGCGTCTGTGCCAGGAGCAGATTAGTGAAAAGGATTTGCAACTACTTGATGCGGTTTCACTTGTTCCGGCAAAAGAGAGTCCTTTTGCCAAAGATTCCAGTGCGTTCCTGTGGCTTGTTTTAGAAACTAATCTGCGCAAACGCATGGCAATTTACCGGGCCGGGCGCAAAAGCGAAAATACAAGCCGCTCCATGCCGAAAGGGGATAATTTTTCTGACATAGATCAGGGAATTCAGGAAGCGTATGCCAAATCCAATCCGGCAGAACGGGAAAAACATTTGGACAGCCTCCGCTGGCATTGGCTGGATGAGCTTGAATTCGGGCATTATTTCGATGTCAATAAACTGTTTATCTATAAATTAAGACTGCTGATCCATGAGAAATGGCTGAGCAGGAATAATGAGCATGGCTATGAGAACTTTGACCGGATCGTTGCAGCCATAAATGACAGAGGTGAATTCGTCGATGAAGCTATAACGGAACAGAATTAAATGACTTACATATATAATAACAGGAGAGACACTTGAGATGCAAGACTCCAGCACAGGAAGAATAGTCGGGGTCAACGGTAATATGCTGACCGTGGAATTCGACACAAACGTAACACAGAACGAAGTCGCCTTTGCCAATATCGGCAATGAACGCCTGAAATGCGAAGTTATCCGCGTCCGCGGCAATCGCGCAGATTTGCAGGTGTTTGAAAGCGCCGGCGGCCTCAGGGTTGGCGACAAGGTTGACTTTACCGGCGAACTGCTCAGCGTTGAGCTGGGACCCGGTCTGCTTACTAAAGTTTATGACGGCCTGCAGAACCCGCTTGGCGAACTGGCGGAAAAAACCGGCTTTTTCCTGAAACGCGGTTTTTATATGCAAGCTCTGGATTATGAAAAAGAATGGCAGTTCACTCCGCTGGCCAAAGTCGGCGACAAGCTGAACGCCGGCGACCATATCGGATTTGTTCCGGAAGGAATTTTCAAACATTACACCATGCTGCCTTTCGGACTTCATGGAACATGGGAACTGATTGCCGTAAAAGCCGCCGGCAACTACCGGATCGGCGATACCGTCGCCAGAGTTAAAAATGAGAAAGGCGAAGAACGCGATGTAACCATGGTCCAGAAATGGCCGGTGAAAATTCCGATAACCGCATATAAAGAAAAAATGCTGCCGGCAAGCACCCTGATAACCCAGCAGCGTATTATTGATACATTCTTCCCGGTCGCGGTCGGCGGAACATTCTGTACTCCCGGACCTTTCGGCGCCGGTAAGACCGTATTGCAGCATGCGCTCAGCCAGCATGCCCAGGCCGATGTCGTCATTATTGCAGCTTGCGGCGAGCGCGCTGGCGAAGTTGTCGAAATTCTCCGTGAGTTTCCGCATCTTGACGACCCCCGGACCGGACGGACACTGATGGACCGTTCAATTATTATCTGTAATACCAGCTCGATGCCGGTGGCAGCCCGTGAAGCCTCCGTCTATACCGCCGTCACTCTGGCGGAATATTACCGTCAGATGGGACTAAACTGTCTCCTGCTGGCGGACTCTACTTCGCGCTGGGCTCAGGCCCTCCGTGAAATGTCCGGAAGACTTGAAGAAATTCCCGGGGAAGAAGCGTTCCCGGCTTATCTGGAATCGCTGATTGCCGGTTTCTACGAACGTGCCGGATTAGTCAAGCTCAATGACGGAACAATCGGATCCGTCACCATCGGGGGGGCTGTCAGTCCCGCCGGCGGTAATTTTGAAGAACCGGTCACGCAGGCGACACTCAAAGTTGTAGGCGCGTTCCTGGGACTGTCCCGCGAACGTTCTGACGCACGCCGTTTCCCTGCAATTCACCCGCTGGACAGCTGGAGCCATTACCAGAGTATCGTCAATAAAGCCGATATTGCCAAAGCCCGTATGATTCTCAGGCGCGGCAATGAAGTCAACCAGATGATGAAGGTAATCGGCGAAGAAGGAACTCACATCGACGACTTCATGCTATATCTAAAAAGTGAATTCCTTGACTACGTTTATCTCCAGCAGAATACTTTCGATAAAATTGACGGCGCTACCGATGAGGACCGTCAGAAATATGTATTTAGCAAAGTGACCCTGGTTTTGAACACCGATTTCGGTTTTAAAGACAAAGACCTTGCCCGCCGCTATTTCCTGGAACTTCGTCAAAACTTCCTTGACTGGAACTTTTCCGAAACCGGAAGCGACGAGTTTAAACAGCTTGAAAGCGCAATAGACGCAAAAGTTAAGGAGCACAGCAATGCGTAAAGTATATCATCGCATTATTCAGATCGCAGGTAACGTTATCACCGTCGAGGCTGATAATGTCGCATATAACGACCTTGCGGAAGTCACCAGCGCCAGAGGCACTTCTCTGGCTCAGGTTATACGACTGCTGGACCGTAAAGTATATCTTCAGGTCTTTGCCGGCAGCCGCGGGGTAAACACTGGCGATCAGGTACGTTTTCTGGGTTACCCGATGCGGGTTTCATCGTCAAAAGATTTGCTCGGCAGAATATTTAACGGACGCGGCGTTCCGCGGGACAACCGTCCTCCTGTTGATGAAAATCTGATTGAGATCAACGGCCCGTCAGTCAATCCGGCAAAACGAATCATTCCGAGAAAGATGATCCGTACCGGGATTCCGATGATTGACGTGTTCAATACCCTCGTCGAATCGCAGAAGATACCGATCTTCTCCGTCGCCGGCGAACCTTACAATCAGTTGCTGGCGCGCATCGCCCTGCAGGCCGAAGTTGATGTCATTATCATCGGCGGCATGGGGCTTAAATATGACGACTATCTTTATTTCCGTAATACGCTTGACGAGGCAGGGTCTCTTTCCCGTTCAATTATGTTCATTCACACTGCCGCCGACCCCGTCGTCGAATGTCTGCTGGTGCCGGATATGTCGCTGGCCGTTGCCGAAGCCTATGCTTTGGAAGGCAAGCGGGTACTGGTGCTGCTGACAGATATGACGAACTTTGCCGATGCCATGAAGGAAATCGCCATTACCATGGAACAGATTCCGTCAAACCGCGGTTATCCCGGCGACCTCTACAGCCAGCTGGCGTCAAGATACGAAAAGGCGGTTGACTTCGAAGGCGCCGGCTCCATCACTATTCTGACCGCGACAACGATGCCTGGCGATGACATTACGCACCCGATTCCGGACAATACCGGATATATTACTGAAGGACAGTTCTACCTGCGCCACGGCCGTATTGAACCGTTCGGTTCTTTGAGCCGCCTGAAACAGCAGGTAAACGCGGATACCCGTTCCGATCACCGTACGATCATGGACACGATGATCCGCCTGTATGCCGATTACAAAGAAACGCTGGAAAAGCAGTCGATGGGTTTCCAGATGAGCGCCTGGGATATCAAGCTGCTCAAATACGGTGCGCTTTTCGAAGAGCGCATGATGGACTTGTCCAAAAATATCCCGCTGGAAGACGCCCTTGATTTAGGGTGGAAAACATTGGCTGAGTGTTTTGACAAAACCGAGACCAGTATCCGCATGAACCTTATTAAGGAGTATTGGCCGGAATAATTAATTCCGGGAGGTGTCACTATGGCTAAAATTAAAATGACCAAAACCGAACTTAAGGCTCAGCAGGATGCGCTGAAGCAATTCATGCGTTTTCTGCCGATGCTGCAGTTGAAAAAGCAGCAGCTTCAGATGGAAATCCGCAAGAGCCAGGCCCGGTTGCGCGAAAATGAAGAAGCCGCGGAGATGCTTCGCAAAAATATTGTGGCATGGATCAGTCTTTTCAGCGATGAACATGCGGTAAAGCTGCTTTCTTCGATCATTCAGGTTGAAAGCGTGGAAACAGGCACCGCCAATATCGGCGGAGTTCAGGTTCCAGTTTTCAATTCCATCAATTTTTCTATTAAAGAATACGATTTATTTATGGAAGATTCCTGGATTGATGACGGCGTTGAAGCCGTCAAAAAAATAATTGAACTGGAAGAAGCGCATAAAGTCATAGAAGAGCAATTCCGGCTGCTGTCGCGGGAATTAAAAACCACCTCACAGCGCGTTAATCTCTTTGAAAAAATTAAAATACCCGAATGCCGGGAAAATATCCGCGTCATCAGAATCGCTCTCGGCAATAATGACACCGCCGGAGTTGCCCGTTCCAAGATCGCCAAACGCAAATCTCAGGAGGCGGCAGCATGATCGTACCAATGAAAAAAGTGACTTTAGTCTGTCTGGTTTCAGATCGCGAATCGGCGCTGAGCAAACTGCGTGAAATGGGCATTATGCATCTCCAGTTTGAACTGCGCGGCGAAACCCTGGAACAGGGCGATGCCAGACACACGATGACTGATATTGATAAAGTTTCCGCATTTTTAAGTGAAATCAAGCATAAGCATAACGCGAAGCTGCTCGATCTGACAGACGGACTCCGGATTGTGCAGGAGACGCTCAAGCTCATTGACGAAAAACAGTCTGTTGCCAGAGCACTGGGTGAACTGAAACACCAGCTGGAAGTTATTGAGCCGTGGGGCGATTTTTCCGAAGATTCTATGAAACAGCTTGAGGATAAAGGAATTTATGTATATCCCTGCGGCGCTACTCCCAGCCAGTTCCTGAAGCTTAAAGAAAAAAGCGATTTTGTCTGTGAAGTTATTCATCAGGACAAGAAATTCTGTCTTTTTGCGGTAATTTCCACTACTCCGCTGGATCCGGCAAGCATTCCGCTGGAAACGCTACCGAAGATTTCCGGCCTCAAGCAACTCAAAGAAGAAATCATTAAATGGGAAACCAGTCTGAAGGAAATTGATGAGCGTCTGCATTCGCTGGCACAGGGACTTAAGATATTGGAGCAGCTCAGATCCAACATTTCAGAGACTGTAGAATTTCTGACCAACCGCGACAGTATGTCCATGACTGGAGAACTCGCTTATTTTACCGGATATGTCCCGGCCAGAGATGAAGAGAAACTCAAGCAGGCTGCAATCAGCAGCGGCTGGGCTTTAGGTTTGCACAACCCGGGTCCCGATGATAATGTTCCTACACTGGTTGAATTGCCGAAATTTTTTCGCATGGTCCAGCCGGTCTTTGACTTTCTGGGGTTGTCAACCGGATATAAGGAACCGGATATCAGTATCTGTTTTCTGGTTTTCTTTTCGATCTTTTTCGGGGTCATCTTTACCGATGCCGGCTATGGCGTAATCTTCCTGATTGCCGCGATGATCGCCAAATTTACCGTAAAAAATGAGAAACTGCGGCTGCCGATAAACCTATTTATTCTGCTGAGTGTCGTCACCGTTGTCTGGGGTGCATTATGCGGTTCCTGGTTCGGCATGGAAAAAGGCGGGCTTGAATGGTTGAACCCGCACCACAATCCTCAATTGAAAAACTCGCGGATGGAATTGATTTGTTTCATTCTGGCGGCCCTTCATCTCTCCACCGGTCATGTCCTTAAAGCCATGAAAGATTTGAAGTCCAGGAAATCGCTGGGGCATCTCGGCTGGATTTTTGTGCTGTTCGGCAATTTGATTCTTGCAACACGGCTGATCATTTTTCCGGGTCCGTACCCGATGATTATGTTCATTCTGTATGCCGCCGGGTTCCTGTTGATTCTGACCTGCTTTATTCACTGGGGCGACTCCGCCGAAGTATTCAGCTTCCCGCTTGAGTCTCTCGGTTCATTTGTAGACACGCTGTCTTACATCCGTCTTTTTGCCGTCAGCGTCGCCGCATTTTATATTGCCGAAAGCTTCAACGGCATGGGCGAGTCACTGTGGCATGCGTCGCCGGGATGGCTCTATATCCCGATGGCGGTGTTGACCGTGTTATTCGGCCATGTGATGAATATAACGCTGTCACTGCTGGCCGTATTGGTACACGGGGTCCGGTTGAACACCCTGGAATTTTCGAATCATGCCGGTCTAAAATGGGCCGGCTTTCCATTTAAGCCTTTTAAAAAACTAGAAAATGATTACATCTTGAAAGGAGAATAATCATGGATGCTCAATTCACAAAAGATTTGGCGACCGTCGGATGTTATTCCGCAATCGGTTTTTCCGCGGTCGGGTCCGTCCTGGGAGCTTGTATTGCCGGCAGCGCCGCAATCGGAGCCTGGAAAAAATGTTACCTTCAAAACAAGCCGGCACAGTTCCTGATGCTGACGTTTGCAGGTGCGCCGCTGGCGCAGACGATTTACGGTCTGATTCTGATGATCGTAATGAAAGGCAAAGTCGAAGCACATCCTGAGATGTGGGCGCTTTTCCTGCTTACCGGTATTTTCTCCGGTATGGTCATCGGCTTTTCCGCGCTGTATCAGGGTAAATGCGGAGCTTCCGCCTGCGATGCCTACGGCGAAACCGGCAAAGGCTTTGCCAACTACCTGATGATCATCGGTATCATCGAAACCGTCGCGATTTTCGCAATGGTTGCCGGACTGCTGATTGTCGGCTAATTCCGGTTTATTGGTTCCAGTACATACAAGGCAGGTGCTTCAACGCCTGCCTTTTCTCTATTCTGAAAAACCCCGTCCTTTGGGCGGGGTAAAAATCTTTGCTATGCCATGCAAAACTAAAAACCACCAATAAACAACCTCGATGCAAGCATACGAGGTTTTGGGGATTTCACCCGCAAGGCGGACGAACAGCAATTTCGTTGCCGGACCCCGATTATGGGTAATACTTTTAGCAACCCGAGGGTCGATTAACTCCAACCAGATTAAAAAATTGCGTCCGGCCCCATTCCGTGGCAGCAATTCCCCCCTCCGGACGGGGTTTTTACTTTTGTTTTATGCCGTACGGTGTTCACCAGTGTGCGTAATTCCGCTTGAGACTGCCTATTGGAGCAATTTTGCCTTGAGTTGTGGAGTCATAATTTATTTTAAAAAGGAGAAATTGTTTTTTATTTCTTGACTTAAGCCGGTTATATAATTAAAGTACCCTTTCGGATGATTATGAAAAAGCAACTGATAACAATTAAGGCGGGATTTAAAAGAAGTTAGATCATGTTCTGAGATTTTGTCGCTTTATCTAAAATCACCTAGAACAAGGAGGTAACCGGAAGAAGATCAAGCCGGTTTGTATTTTAATTTAAGTTAATCTTCAGGAGAAATGTATTATGACTAGCAAATTTTTGTCCATCTTTTCAATCGTCGCAATTTCCGCTTTTGCGGCCAATGCAGCCGAACCGACTTTTAAAGAAAACTACGATTCCGCCGTTAAAAATTATAATCAAAAAAAATATGACGACAGC
The DNA here is from genome assembly GCA_903863035.1 of uncultured Lentisphaeria bacterium. Lineage (GTDB taxonomy): Bacteria > Verrucomicrobiota > Lentisphaeria > Victivallales > Victivallaceae > CAIPAT01. The sequence goes on along the minus strand of CAIPAT010000065.1, from coordinate 28,362 downwards.
CTGAAAGACGTTGATAAAGCATTGTCCATGGCTGGCGGTGATGCCGAAAAGCTTCAGGCTCTATCATGTAAATACAATAATTACAATATACAGAGGAAGTTTATTGAAGCCGCCGGCGCCGCCGGAGATGTACTTAAACTTGAAAAGTTAACCGGCCCCCAGAGAAATCTATGGCTTATTAACCAGTTCCAGGCATATTACAACGGCAGAAAATCTGATGAATGTATTGCAGCCTGCGACCAGTTGATTGATTCCAAAGAGCCGGAAAACAGAGAACAGGGATATCATTATAAAACGGCGGCTTATCTCCAGAAGAATGATAACGACAAAGCACTGGAAGCCGCCGGTAAATATGCGGAATATACCGCCGGGGTCAAAATTCCCATGTACTACCGGTCGGTAATTTATCAAATGACCGTTTTGAACAACAAAAAGGAGTATGACAAAGCTGTTGCGGTAATTACTCCGGAAGAAGCCGAAAAGATTCCGGGTGCGCTGAGATGCGAGTATTATAATCTGCTCGGCGGTATTTACAAAAACTTGAAAAAATATCCTGAAGCCGCCGCCGCTTTTGAAAAAGCCGGTCAGGGAGACCATGCTTATAATGGCGGACTCGGCTGGTATTCTCTCGGGGATATTTATTCCATCATGAATAAAGATAATGAAGCCATTGCCGCGTTTACCAAAGTCTATGAGTTGAATGACAGCAATCCGCATCATAAAACATTCGCTATCGTCAGATGCGCGGAACTGCTTAATAAAAATGGCAAGCCTGAAGACGCGCTGGTTACGCTTGAGAAAGTGAATCTGATTGTCGGTTCGAATCCGGAATGGGCGGCGCGCGGTAAAATCCTTGCCGGGAAAATTTTATTGCAGCAGGCTAAAAAGGATGATGCGAAAAAGCAATTTGAAGCAGTCGCCGGCATGAAGGGAGTTCCCGCCAGCTATATAAATCAGGCGAAAGCCGAAATCGAAAAATTGAAGTAATTCAGTATGATTTAACATCTAACATACTCCGTTGCGGACAAATACTGGAACGGAGTTTTTGTTTCATCAGGCCTTGAATCAATTGACTTTTGCGCTGAATCAGGTATATGTATCATTCTGCACGCAAATTATAAATTCAATATAAATTTGAAACGAACTGGAGGCTGAATGAAAGATACTGTACAAGAAACGTCATGGCACAGCCTGCCGTATGAAGATATTTGCCGGCAGCTGAATGTAAATACGGAGTCAGGGCTGACCGGAGCCGCAGTCGTGGAAAAACGCAAACAATACGGCTGGAATAAACTTACTCCGAAAAAAGAGCGCGGCGAAATAATGCGTTTTCTGCTGCAGTTTAATGCGCCGCTGGTCTATATTCTGCTCGGCTCAACCGTCATTACCGCCCTGCTCGGGGAATGGGTGGACTCTTCAGTCATTTTCGGTGTGGTATTGCTCAATGCGGTCATCGGCTACATTCAGGAGGCAAAAGCGGAACGGGCAATTGATGCGCTGGCGAAAATGGTGCTCACTGAAGCCACCGTGCGGCGCGACGGTAAAAAAATCCGGATTCCATCGGCTGAACTGGTGCCGGGTGATATTGTGATCCTGCAATCAGGTGATAAAGTTCCGGCCGATTTGCGCCTGATAAAGATACGAGAGCTCCGGGTTGATGAATCGGCTCTGACCGGCGAATCCGTGCCGGTTGAAAAACAATTGGCGATACTGGAACCGGATACGATTCTGGCGGAACGGAAGAATCTGGCGTTTGCCGGAGCAATGGTTGCCAGCGGACAAGCGGAAGGCATAGTGTTCGCCACCGGCGATAAAACCGAAATGGGACGCATTGCCGCGATGGTGGCGGAAGCCGTAGACCTCTCCACGCCTCTTACCCGGAAAATTGCGGAATTCAGCAAACTTCTTTTAGTCGTTATTATGGGGCTGGCGGTACTGACATTTGCGGTTGGAATGTTTCGCGGAGAATCTGTCGTCCAGATGTTCATGGCCGCAGTAGCATTAGCCGTCGCCGCTATTCCTGAAGGGCTGCCCGCCGCAGTTACAATCACATTGGCGGTCGGGGTTTCACGCATGGCTGAAAAACGGGCGATCATCCGGAAGCTGCCGGCGGTTGAAACGCTTGGCAGCACCACGGTAATCTGTTCGGATAAAACCGGAACTCTTACCGAAAATCAGATGACAGTGCAATTAATTTATGCAGGCGGAGCCCAATTTACGGTGACCGGCGTCGGATACGATCCCATCGGCAAAGTCCACCTGGACGGCTCCATCTGTGACCTGGACCGGCATCCGGCTTTGAAAGAATGTCTGCTGACCGGCATTCTATGCAATGATTCTCAATTAATTGATAAAGACGGAAGATTCTCTGTCAGCGGTGACCCGACAGAGGGGTGCCTGTTTGTTTCTGCGCGCAAGGCCGGATTGAATGAACACCAGGTCGCTACCGGCAATCCCCGGCTTGACACAATTCCGTTCGAGTCTGAATATCAGTACATGGCGACTCTGCACCGCCAGGCGGACGGACGGACGACAGCCTTTATGAAGGGTGCGGTTGAGAGAATCTTAGAGCGCTGTTCCGATATGCTTGATGCGCATGGAAATAGAACTGCGCTGAACAAGACAGACATCCTGAAAATTACCGATGGACTGGCAGCTGAAGGTCTTCGGGTTCTGGCTTTCGCATCCAAACCAATGCATGGTGATGCACGTCATCTAAATCATAAAGACGTCGCCGGCGGAGCCTGTTTCTCCGGTCTGCAAGTAATGATTGATCCGCCGCGCCCGGAAGCAATCAACGCGATAAAGCGGTGCAAAACAGCAGGCATTGAAGTTAAAATGATTACCGGAGACCACATTCTTACGGCATCCGCAATTGCCCGGCAGATAGGACTTGGCAGTTCCGGGCAGGAGGCGGCTCCGCCTGCTGTTACCGGCAGAGAGCTGGAGCAGTATTCTGATGCCGAATTGACCAGCATCGCAGGGCAGACCACGGTGTTTGCCAGGGTTGCTCCGGAGCAAAAGCTACGGCTGGTAAAAGCGCTGCAGGCAGGAAATCATGTTGTGGCCATGACCGGTGACGGGGTCAATGACGCTCCTGCATTGAAGCAGGCTGACATCGGCATTGCGATGGGAATCACCGGTACTGACGTCGCCAAAGGGGCCGCCGACATGCTGCTGACCGATGATAATTTTGCCTCCATTGAAGCCGCTGTCGAGGAAGGGCGCAATGTCTTTGACAACCTCACCAAGTTTATTGTCTGGACGCTGCCGACCAACTTCGGCGAAGGGCTGGTGATTCTGGCGGCGATTATTGCCGGAACCGTGCTGCCGGTGCTGCCGGTACAGGTGTTATACATCAATATGGCAACTGCTGTGCTGCTTGGTTTGATGCTGGTCTTTGAACCGAGGGAAAAAGATTTAATGCTGCGCAAACCGCGCAATCAGCAGGACCCGATCATGACCGCAGGGCTGCTGTTCCGCACAGTGCTGGTTACTGTGATAATACTGGCCGGGGCATTCGGGCTGTTTATGTGGGAACAAAATCACGGCGCTTCACTGGCGGAATCCCGCACAGTGGCGGTTAACGTGATTGTCATGGTTGAACTGTTTTATCTGTTCAACTGCCGTTCACTGACAAGATCAATGTTTTCGGTGGGAATTTTCTCCAATCGCTGGCTGCTGGCCGGTGTGGGACTGATGATTGCATTGCAGATGATTATAACATATGTGCCGCTGGCGAATAAATTATTTCATACCGCGCCGCTGGGAATTGAATCGTGGTGGCGTATTCTGGCAGTATCTATGATTGCATACATTATCGTCGGCATCGAAAAATGGATTTGCAGCCGCCGGCATAATGCAGGCTGGATTCATAAAGAGAGAATAGGCGAAAAAGGAAAATAATTTTATCGCAATCAAGTTATTTTTACGGTTAAGGAGTTGTCAAGTCTATTTTTTGATAGCTCCCTGCGGGTACAATATTAATAAAATAACGGAATAATTAAAACGCGGTTCTTTATGTATCGAAAAGGAATTAAATGAATTTGCATTGGGTGGACTGGACTATTGTCGGAGTGTTGTTATCGCTTCTTGTCGCAATTACTCTATACGTCAAAAGCAGTATCCGGAGTGTGGCGGATTTTCTGGCGGCTAACCGCATGGCGGGGCGTTATCTGCTCGCCGTATCCGGCGGTTTCGGCGGCGCTATATCCCTGATTGCGATGTGGGAAATGGTGTACAAGGCCGGGCTGCCTACTCAATGGTGGAGCATGATGTCCATTCCGGTTGGTCTGATTATTGCTCTGACCGGCTTTGTGATTTTCCGTTTCCGGCAAACTCGCGCATTGACGCTGGCTCAGTTTTTTGAGGTGCGCTACAGCCGGGCTTTTCGTTTTTATGCCGGATCGCTCTGCTGGATTTCCGGTATTTTAAACTATGGCATTTTTCCTGCTGTAACCGCCCGTTTTATCATATATTTCTTCGGATTGCCGCAGGAGTTTACTGTGGGCGGTTTTGAAATTTCGATGTTCCCGGCAGTAATGTTTATTTACTTGTCAATTGCTTTATTTATTGCCTGCGTCGGCGGCCAGGTAAGCATCATTCTGACAGACTTTTTTCAGGGCATTCTGATGATGCTCATTTTCCTTTTTCTAATGTTCTTTCTGCTGTACTCTTTCAGTTGGAATGATATCATGGCCGGATTGCAGATTGCACCGCCAGGCCAGTCGATGATCAACCCTTTTAAAACCTCAAAAGTGGCTGACTTCAATGTCTGGTTTTTTCTGATCGGGGTGTTCGGCGCTATTTTAAACACACGCGCCTGGCAGGGTAATTCCGGGTACAATGCTTCGGCTAAAAATCCGCACGAGGCGGTAATGGCGGGAATCATCGGCAGCTGGCGGACAGTTGCCAGCGGCTTATGCATGCTACTGATCCCGCTGGCAGCCTATGCTGTTTTGCACCTCCCAGGATTCAGTTCCATAGCAGCTCCGATCCAGGCGGAGATTGCCAAAATCAGTGACCCCATGATTCAAAGTCAGATGACGGTTCCGCTGTTCCTTACCCATGTGCTGCCAGTAGGCGTGATGGGATTGTTTGCCGCTATCATTGTCGCCTGCGCCATCAGTTGCGACGACACTTATTTACATGCATGGGGAACAATTTTTGTGCAGGATGTCTATATGCCGCTGCGCAACCGGCCGATTGAGCCGAAGCGTCATATGCTGATCCTCCGCCTGTCAATTTGCGGGGTGGCGGTTTTCGGATTTACTTTCAGCATGCTATTTCCTTTAAAAGACTTTATTATGATGTATTTTGCCCTTACCGGAGCCATTTATCTTGGCGGAGCCGGCTCCGTGATTCTGGGTGGACTTTACTGGAAGCGCGGCACTACTGCAGCTGCATGGACTTCGCTTACGGTCGGAACAATCCTGGCCTTCGGCGGCATTTTGATCCAGCAGCTATGGCCGGGATATCTGGCTCCTGCTTTACTGGAAGTATGGAATGATTCAGCGTGGCTGGTTGCTAATAAAGCGAAATTTCCGGTTAACGGGCAGATAATATTTTTTATTGCGATGATTACCTCATTAACCAGTTATGTGCTGGTTTCGCTGCTTGGCCCGAAACGGGTCTATGACATGGACAAACTACTGCACCGTGGTATTTATGCTGTCCAGAAGGACGTGGTTGCTCCGGATGAAGCGAAGTCATTAAATGTCAAATTCAACTGGCACAAGGCTATCGGCATCTCCGGATCATTTACCAGCTTTGACAAGTTTATCGCATGGGCTACTTTTATAAAATCCATGGGCTTCTGGTTTCTGTTCGTTATCGGAACCGTTCTTTGTCTGGCCACAGACTGGATAACTGACGCAATATGGAGTGAAATATGGTGGTGGAAGCTGGTCGCATTCTCTGTTGTCCTGGGAACTATTTGCACCATCTGGCTTGCCATCGGCGGCATCCGTGATGCCATCAGTTTATTTCGCGATCTGGCTACCGAGAAAATTGATGAGCACGACGACGGATTTGTATCCGAAAAAGAAAAAGAGAATATCATTAAAGAAGAATTTGACAGATAATGCCGGTTCGCAATCTAAAGTAAGGTTGCGAATTCAGCCTTTGCCGGAGGCAATACTCGTCTGACAAAGGAACATGGTATAGCAAACGCAACCTGGATGGATCTTTTCAAATCGCATGAGCTAAATCAATGAAATCGCCTTGAGCAATACCCCGGCCACTATGGCGGAACCGATTACACCGGAAACGTTCGGCCCCATCGCATGCATCAGCAGAAAATTATGCTCGTCTGACTCAAGCCCGACTTTGTTGACAACCCTGGCTGACATTGGAACTGCTGAAACGCCGGCTGCGCCGATCAGCGGATTAATCGGATCTTTGCATATTTTATTCATGATTTTACCCAGAATGACCCCCCCGGCGGTTCCGAAGGCGAAGGCGATTGCGCCGAGCACCAGTATACCGAGCGTTTCCAAATTCAGGAATTTATCCGCGGAAAGCTTGGATCCGACGGCAAGTCCGAGAAAAATGGTCACAATATTAATCATGGAGTTCTGGGCGGTTTTGCTGAGCCGGTCGACCACGCCGCATTCCCGCAGCAGATTGCCGAACATCAGCATTCCGATCAGCGGCGCAGCATCCGGCAGCAGCAGTCCGCAAAGCAGCGTAATAACTATCGGAAAACATATTTTCTCAAGTTTAGAAACATGCCGGAGCTGCTTCATTTTAATTTTACGTTCAGCTTCCGTTGTCAGCAATCTCATAATCGGCGGCTGGATTATCGGTACTAACGCCATATAAGAATATGCGGCAACCGCTACCGGGCCAAGCAGCCTCGGCGAAAGTTTGCTGGTCAGATAGATGGACGTTGGTCCATCCGCGCCGCCGATAATACCAATACTGGCGGCATCCCTCAAATCAAAGTTAATTCCAATGTCCAATCCGGTAAGCAGCAATGCCCCGATCAAGGCGATAAATATACCCAGTTGCGCGGCAGCGCCGAGCAGGGAAGTTTTAGGATTGGCGATCATCGGACCGAAGTCCGTCATGGCGCCGACACCGAGAAAAATCAGCAAGGGGAATACTCCGGAAGTGATTCCCACACTGTAAATCATTCCCAGCAACCCGTCCGGTCCGGCAATTCCAGCAAGCGGGATATTTGCCAGAATTGCGCCGAAGCCTATCGGCAGCAGCAGTAACGGCTCGAATTCTTTAAAGATAGCCAGATAAATCAGCAGGATTCCAACCAGCATCATGATAACTCTGCCCAGGCCAAGCGACCAGGTGGTTTTAAAGTCGGCGCAACTTTGGCGGATTATATCATAAATTCCGGTGTTTTTCCAGAGTTCGCTGAACAGCGTCCCCCAGCCAGGCAACCCGGACTTGCCGCTGCCGCCGGACGACATGACTGAATCATGCACCAGTCTGTCCGGCTTCATGGTCAGAAGACTTTCTCCAGGCTGAAGCGCAGCCGCAGTGTAAACGGCCGGATTCACTTTAACGATTTGCATCGCCTGAGCAATGTTCAGGGTGGCTTTGCTCCGGCCCGTGATATTCAATATCATTAATTCTCTTCCCGGAAGAACATGCTGCCCGTCCTGAACCGCAAGCGAATATACGGTCGCAGGCTTATCCCATATATAAATTAATTCAACAGTTCCGTCAGACTGCGTTTTCCAGGCGAAAACCTCATCGCCGCTGTTATTTCCGCTTCCGGATAAAGTATTATCGGCGAAAGCAGTGATTGTAACCAGCAGCGTTAAAAGCGTAAACAGTTTTTTAACGAAACACATTGTTTAACATTCCTCTATTACAACGAGAGTGTCGCCGGTGGCTACGGCCTGTCCGGCAGTTACCGGAATTGAAAAAACTATTCCGCTTTTGTGGGTTTTGATGGCTGACTCCATTTTCATCGCTTCCAGCATAATGACCGTATCGCCCGCCTCAACAGCCATTCCGGTATTAACCATAATTTTAGTTACGGTTCCGGGCATTGGCGAAACAACAGCAAAAGAATCTTTGTCTACACCGGCGACAGGTAATTTTTCCGCTGCCGGGGCGGCAAAAACGGTTCCGCCTTCAGCAACCTGAACATTAAAGATTCTGCCTTCCACATTAACGACATAACAGGCCGGTCCGGGTTTAACCGGTTCCGTATTGGCCGGCGCCGCTTTTTTTTCTTCATCCGCTTTGTAGCGGATTCCAAGTGTGCAATTGCCTTTCAAAAATTCGATGCCTTTGTTTTCACACGTTGCGGCAATAAATATATTCTCGTCAGTAATCGGCAAGCCCGCTTCCTGAAGTTTTGCCGTCGCGGCTTTGATCCCGAGTTTGGGATTGCGGTCATTAATGTCATGAACATCTTCCGCGGTCGGTTTCAAGCCGAGCTGTTCAGAGGCCAGCCGCACGATTTCCGGGTCCGGGTCTGCCGGCGTATGACCGAAGTATCCCAGCACCATTTTGCCGTAGCCATCGGTGATCTGTTTCCATTTGCCGTGAGTGACGTTGGCAAACGCCTGCTGAAAATAGAACTGGGAAACCGGTGTCACAGAGGTACCGAAACCGCCTTTGGCGACGACTTCGCGCATTTCCCGGATAACCTGCGGATAAAGCTCCAGACAATTATTATCCCGCATCATCTGGGTATTGGCGGTCAACGCGCCGCCCGGCATCGGAGAAAAGATAATCAGCGGACTGACCTCGCGGGATTCCGGCGGAATGAAATATTTGTCGAGGCATTTCTCGAAAATTGCTTCAGCTTCAAGAATTTTCTCATAATCAATGTCCAGCGTGTAATCAGTGCCCTTGAGTCGATGCCACATGGTCAGGATATCAGCCTGGCAGGTTCCGCCGCTCAGCGGACTCATTGCCAGGTCAATAATATCGGCTCCGGCTTCAATCGCGGCCATATTACAGGAAACCGCCATTCCAGCGGTGTCATGTGTATGGAATTCGATTAACATACTTTCAGGCAGGAGCCTCCGCGCAGCTTTAATTGTTTCAAAAACAGTAAATGGCGTTGCGGTTCCGGAGGCGTCTTTAAAAGCGACGCTGTCGAAGGGGATTTCCGCTTTCAGCGCGATGTTCAGACCATCAGCATAAAACTGCGGGGAATGCGCATACTGCCCGTCAAGTTCAGGCGGCAGCCCCATCATAGAAATGGTGATCTGGTGTTTAAGGCCCGCGGCGTTGATCCGGCTGCCGGAATAGGCCAGATTGCGTACGTCATTGAGCGCGTCAAAATTGCGGATCGTTGAAATGCCGTGTTTTTTGAACAACTTAGCGTGAAGATCAATAATATCACGGGACTGAGAGATAAGTCCGACCGCATTCGCACCTCTGGACAATGTTTGCAGATTGACGTCCGGGCCGACGGCTTGGCGGCACTTGTCCATCGTCTCAAAAGCGTCCTGCTGACAATAGAAATATGGACTCTGAAAACATGCCCCGCCGCCGATTTCAAAATTATCTGTTCCGGCGGCAATGGCCGCCTGAAGCGCCGGAATAAAATCCTCGGTTCTGATGCGGGCACCCAGGCATGATTGAAAACCGTCCCGGAATGAAGTATCCATGAATCTGATTTTTTTCATAAAAACACCTTAATTCTTCTGATTGTTTTTGCGATGCATCTGCACTGCTGCAATCGCGGCGGCAACGTGCAGTTTGTCAGTGTTCTCCGGCGGCGGTATTGATTTAATTCCGAGATTTTCAGCTTTCTTTTCAAGCAACCCGGCAAACGGGGCTAGAATTTTTGCAGAAAGTGAAATAATAAAAACCATCAAACCTAAAAAGATAAAGACAGTTCCTATTCCTATAATCATCAATTTAAATCCGTCAATCAACATCCCTTTTATCCTTAGATTTACAGAATAACGGTTTATTTCCAGCCAACGACGTTCCAGCTTGGAATTGAATTATTCATGCTTTCGACATTTATTAAGTTTAATATACTCATTGGTCGATAAATTTGAAAGTCCGGGAGTTTAGTATTTCTCTATTTCCTATACTGAATTCAAGCATGCGTACACACGTTTGGAATTATTGCTGTCTCAAGTTGCATCTTCTGCGGAATGGTTGTTTTCGCGAACTACAAGTTCAATGATGTTACCGATAAGAATCAAATATTGATTCTTTCTCCGTGTTTCCGCGACGGCGGGATGCCTCTGTGATTGATTTAATACTATATTCTGCAGGAAAATATTGCGGGAGTATATAAAAAAAGAAAGCAGGTATTAAACTCTAAAAGAAATTTAAATTGAGACCTCGCGGCCCCGATGCTATATTGTTCAGAGATTGACCTGCTTTCTGGTTATAAGCATACATTATCAATGCTGAAAAGTCAATAGTAATTCTGCAATTTTTTATAGTCTTGCCAATTTTGAGGCAGATTTTTTTTAACTGTTAACAGTTTCCATTGTCGCCGGATTAAAAATTACAGTAATCGTCACGGTCTCGCCTGGCTTGACATAATGGAACCGTTCCGGGTGGCGGTATTCCTGCCAGACCTGGCCGCAAACCATGTTTTCCGGCGCGACATGAGAACGGACGAGTCTGCCATCATATAACAGCACCTCCAGAGAAATGCTTCCCAGCGCAAATACTTGAAGATGCGGCATACTGATTTCTACCCGGTTGCATAACCCGATTCGGTTAACGGCGTGTTCCGGCAAAGTGATAAAGCGGCGTGCGGCATAAGACACGTTTTCCGGAATTGCACCCAGCGCAACCCCGTTGATTTTAATTTCCGAATCATTATTCCCGCGAATAACACTGAAAATATTTATCCAGGCTCCTTTAATCTGATACAGATCATGATCTGACAAGCGATGATCCGCCGGCGCGCAGGATGGCTGCTTCAGGCATACCGGCCGCAACCGGCGCGCGGGAAGCATTAAGGAGGCAGAGTCTGTCATGGAATGCCATTCGATATGCGTTTCATTTCCATCCACTTCAACCATGAAGAAACCTGGTGCGCTGTCTTCAAGAATCCCCCACAAATACTGGTCGCCGGTATCGTATTCCGCAATGCGGTGATAAGTGTCGAGGCTGGTTACCGGCATGTCAGGATAGCCGACTGCGGAACCGGTCAGTTGAAGGAACCCGTTTCCGTTGCTTTCCGTCCGGTGAAAACTGACGGATTGGTTGTGCGTATGTCCGCAGAAATAGGCATCTACCGGATACTTACGGCATAATTTTTCTATCCTGACCGCAAAGCCTGGAGTGTCGAAAAAGTGGCGTCCCCACAGATAAAGCGGAGGATGTGCGAAAATGTAGATGCGGCGGGCGGTGCGTGACGCCTGTTCCAGTTCGTTGATTAACCATGATTCCTGCTCGCCGCCCGGTTCAAATTGCAGATAATCGAGGATCAGAAATACACATCCGTGTAAATCATAACGATAATACTCACGGAAAATGACGCTGCCTGCGGCCGTTTTTGGGAGAATTTGTTCACGGAAAGCGCGCCCGCCAGGAGTGTCAATTCCGCCTTCATGAGTTCCTTTGGCAATCAGGACTGGAATGCCGGCCTGATTCAGCAACGCCCAGCCATCCAGTATTTCTTCGGCGGCATATTCCGGTTTGTCGTTCAGTCCGCCTTCAACGTAATCGCCGGTAGAGATCAACAGTTCCGGTTGCATGTCCGCCAGTTTGCGCAGCAGCGGAATTCCGCCGGTATTCAACATTTCCATATAACGTATATAATCCGGAACATTACTTGCCGGACCGTTGCGCTGCCAGGCGGCAGGGTGGTGTTTCTGCCAGCAGTAATGCGTGTCGCCGATAACTGCGAATCTGAAACATTTCTTCATTCCTTTTTCAACTCCTTGATCGAGGATTTGATTATCTGCGCATATTTAGAAGCGTGACAACTTCTAATTTAACCCGCAAAAGCAATGAATCAACAACTGCCCATTTTTATACTTCCGCTTTTGCCGATTTATTTGTGCAAAGCCCGGCGAAAAGTAATTTATTGAAATTATACATAGGATATTGACAGACATCGACAGCCGATGTATAATTTATACATAGACAGACAATGCACAATAACAGCGGAGGATTAAAATGGCCGTAAACAGCGATATGATGCGGGGAATGGCGGAACCGATTATTTTAAAACTGCTCAACTATAAAAAAATGTATGGTTATGAGATCATCAAAGTAGTTAATGAAAAAACGAATAATGCTTTCCAGTGGAAGGAAGGCACGCTCTATCCATGCCTGCACCGGCTGGAAGCGGACGGCCTGATCGATAGCGAATGGGAGATCGCGGACAATGGCAAACCCCGTAAATATTATACTCTGACGAAAAAAGGCCAGGCGAAAATGGCGGCGAAAGTCGAGGAATGGTCGCATTTCGCCCAAGCAGTCAACAACTTGCTGTTCGCTTAAATCCGGGGGGAATCCTGTCATGGACAAGTTAAACCAATCGCTGGATTTATTTACCGAGGGGTTGCGTTCCGACCCGGAAATACGGCTGGATATCCGCAAAGAACTGCAATCCCATCTCGAAGAAAAAATCGCGGAGGAAACAGCTCAAGGGCATTCCAATCAAGAGAGTCTGGAACTGGCGCTGAAGACATTCGGTTCGCCAGTCGAAGTCGCCGACGGCCTTGCCGCCGCCAACCGCAAACGCATGAACTTCCGCGCCAGAATACGCCTGTTAGCCGGCGCGCTGCTGATTCCCACCGTGATTATCTGCGCTTTAGTCTCGCTGAATATGGCTTCCGGCTTAACTTCATTAAATATATTATTTGGAAATAAATTACAATTTCTCAACACATCAAGAATATTCACGGCAGATTTTTTCAGGGGATATACTGCTGAGCAGAAATTGATTTTATACGGCGACGACACTCGAAAAAACCGCATTGAGCAGCAAAAGGCTATATTGGACAAATTCCCTGAGAATAAAGTCTATGCGGCAAATTATATCATTGTGTTTTTGGATCAGAGTGATGGGAAAGACATGAATTTAATTGTGGATGAAATCGACAGGGTCGGCCGATTTGACCAGGAAAACGCTTTCTATAACTACATTGCTGCCGGCATTATGCTGAAGTCCGCCTGTGACGAAGTACAAGTGCCAGGAGAAAACAGCAAAGCCAAACCGCAATATCGTTTTGAACTGAAAGACCGTGCTTTGCTGGAAAAAGCCATGCGCCAATATATGATTGGAGTGAATAAAAAATATTGCCGATCGTATTCAATGGATTTTCTGAAGGAAAAACTGCAAATAATGGGTGACCCTGAATCGTTCATCGGGCACATTGATCAAATTGTTGTTGCAGCCTGCTTTCTGCTGCCGAATTTAAGTCAATATAGAAATATCAGCAAATACATGCCGGAATATGCCGGGATTTTGATCAAAGAAGGCAAAAATCAGGAGGCGCTGCAATATCTGAATACCTGGAAGCAATTTATCCGGCATATAAATTCCGATAGTGATTATTTAATTACTGTACTGGTCATGGATGCCATTGCCAGAATTGATGCGGAAAAACTGCCACCGTTATATGACAAGCTGGGTATGACTGAAGTCGCGAGAACCGTTGCCGAAGAAGCCGGATCCATCCATAAACCTGTGCAGGAATGGAAAAACGCAAGGAAACAGATAACCGGCAATACATTTTCAGACCATGGCAGCATACTGTCCAGCGTGCTTATACCTGCACTGGGTCGCGAATTTACAGGCAAGGAGCTTGCACCATCACGCTATGCTGAATATGTATTCTTCCAAAAAATCACGCTGGCAGCAATCAATCTGGTACTGCTCGCCGGAATGGTATGTGCCGCCGTTGCGGTGCTGTTCTGGCGGGTCCGCAGTAACAGCAGGTTGCTGCTGCTGGCTCCGCAGCCATTGGCAGTATTGAAAATCCTTGGCATGGGATCAGTCATGCCATGTATCGCCTGCTTAGCACTTTTACAGATCGAACTGCTCAGCGGATATAGTTACGGCATTGTGGCCAATTTCCCCAAATTCATTGCGCAAATGACGCTCTTGATGATGCTGATTACCACAGCAGTCCTGACACTTACCGGCAGATATGTTACGGACAGATGCCGTGAACTGGGTGTGGCAACTCCTCCGCCATCAGGCAGAATTTATAAAATATCCTTTATGACCGGATTGGGACTGCTGGTAATTGCGGCGTTTATCCCGCTGTCCATGTCTCCTCCGCATTCACCACAATCTCCAACAGCAGCCATCCTGATTATCGGCGGTCTTATTCTGACTGTATTGGTCATATTACGAATCGGGCAATGGACGGCTGTGTTGTTCTGTGGTAAGGAGTACAGCGTTTACTACGGCGCCGCAGCCAGAATGCTGTTGCTGACATTTGCGCTGGCGGTGCTGGTTTTGACCTGCATTTTTCGTCCCATTCTGGACTGGCGGGAGGCCGGGTACATCCGTGAAGACAAAATAATGTTCGGTTCAACGGAAAGTTTTACCAGAATCGAGGGTGATGTGGTCAGATATCTGAAGAGCGGAATTGATCAAGCCCTGACCAAAGTCAGTAAATAACCGGAACAGCCATAAATCTGCAGGATATGGTCGAAGACAATTTGAAGTATAAATTATGATAAATAAACACATTCCGGCAATTGATAAAAGCCTGCCCCGGAATATCTTTTTATATGTGGCATAAAAATAATCAGGATTAAATCAATTTATGAATTCGGAAAAATATCTGCAGCAAGCTGAAAAAAACTATAACCATGAAATCTGTATGCTGGGATCAGTCTGGAACGGGCCGGGTTATCACAGCCGGATACCCGACGGAACATGGGCCCATTCAACCAGAGAATCAATCAATTATGCGATTATTCTGCTGGAAAGCGGCAGCCGTGAAAACAGCGAAAGAGCATTAAAGATAATCGCCGCTATAATCGGGCTGCAAGACCGGAATCCTTACCGGCAGACTTTCGGCATCTGGTCCTGGCTTTATGAAGAGCCGCTTGACCGGATGGCGCCGCCGGACTGGAACTGGGCTGACTTTATCGGTGCCGCTCTGGCGCATATTCTCAAATTTCATCGTCAGACAATGCCGGAAGGACTTGCCGGCGAAACGGCAACCGCGCTCGCTAATGCGGCATGGTCGATTTTTCGCCGTAACGTGCAGCCCAATTATACCAATATCGCAATTATGGGAGCCGCAGTTGCATCAACGGCCGGGGAAATGCTGGCGATTCCGATTTTGCAGGAATATGGCCGCGAGCGCCTCAAGCGTTTTCTGGAGTATACCCGGGAGCAAGGCGGCCTGAATGAGTACAACAGCCCGACTTATACCTTTATTGCACTTTATGAAGCGGAGCGGATTCTGCAACTGGTGCAGGAACCGTTGACCCGCCAATATACAGAAGAACTGCGCTGCCTGATCTGGGAAAGTATTGCCGCCCACTTTCATCCGGGCACCGGACAGCTTGCCGGACCGCACAGCCGGGCTTATCATAATCATCTGGCAAAGAACGTTGCTACATATTTGCAGGAAACCACCGGCATAAAAATATACAGTCATTCAGATACCGGAGATGACACAGAAACTCCTGATTATATCAAACATCTGCCATGCCCGGAGCATTTGCGGAGCCGGTTCCTCGCGCTTCCAGGAGAAGAAATATTTCTCCAGGAAAAATTTATCAGCAAGCAGCCGGAAAGAAAGTCATTCTACGGAGCCACCTGGATGGTCGATAACTGCTGTCTCGGTTCATGTAACTATGAATGTTTCTGGACTCAGCGCAGACCTGTACTGGCTTACTGGAAAACCAGTGATGACACTGCCATGGTGATGCGGTTGCGGTTTCTTAAAGACGGCAAAGATTTTGCTTCAGCCGGACTGTTTAATGCCCAGGACCGCAACAGGCTGCTGACCGGCATTAAAATGTTCACTGACCGCGGAGATTTTCATATCCATCTTGACCGTCCGACCGACAACATATTTAAAGCTTCAAGCATGCTTCTTTGCTACGAGCTCCGCGGCAGGAACGCTGTGGCGGAGCAGATTGACGCAACGCGATTTGTGTTGCGTGCTGGAGAGCGTCAGGCAGTAATCCATACCATACCAGGAGATTTTAACGGAACTCCGGTTGTCTGGCGAATCGTTAATGAACCGGACTATGCCCGGGTCGAAGCGGTTTGTCACGAAGGGAAACAGAAAGATTTCAATATCAATGCTGAATTTGAAGTGAGGCTTTGTGCCGGTTTGGAGTTGTTGACGCGAGACGAAAGTATCAGCACGGGTTCGCCGGTTTGGAGCATCAACGGACAAACCGCCGAAGCGAAATGGCTCAATCTTAAACTGGATTATACGGTCAACTCCGAAAAATATGACTGACGAATAACCGTCCATCAAGAACTGCGGGGTTTGGCTTTGCGGGTGGGATCGGCTTCAGCCGGGTTGTCCGGCCAGTGATGTTTGGGGTAGCGGCCTTTCATTTCTTTTTTTACCAGTTCCCAGGAGCCATGCCAGAATGTCGGCAGGTCGGAGGTGATCTGAATCGGGCGCATGGCCGGGGAAAGCAGCCGGACGCGAAGTTTAATGCGCCCGCCGCCGATGGCCGGATGAACCGCACAGCCGAACATTTCCTGTACCCGTACCGGCAATTCCGGTTCGTCAGTCGAATAATCAATATGGATGCGTGAACCGGTGGGAACTGTAAAACGCTCCGGAAATTCGCGTTCCAGTCTGGAACTTAATTCATAGCCGAGCGCGGTGTTTAGCACGGTTTTCAGGTCAAGTTTCTTGAGTGTGTCGAATGAACGGATTCCGGCGAGGAACGGCTTCAGCCAGGCATCCAGCGAATGCAGCAGGGTTTCGTCTGACCAGTCCGGCCAGATATCAGGGGCCATTTTTCTGGCGAAATTGACGCGTTCCCGTATTGAAACGGTTTCATCTGACCAGGGCAATACTTGCAGTCCGGTTTCCCTGATGCCTTCAGTGATGGCGGCGGCGATGAGTTCCGGCAAGGGATTGTTGAGCGGAGCGGAGTTAAGCACCAGTGCTCCCAGCCGGGTTTCGCGGACAATCGCGGCGGCCTGGCGCTCCCGGTCAAACCGCATGGAATCCACCGCGGTGATCATGTCAGTGAAATGTTCGCGCAGCTCAGCTTCAGTTACCGGAGCGGCGAGCTGGATTTTCGCATCGGCCCCGGCGCTGTCAAGTCTGGCGGCGACGATGAACTCGCTGGAGGCAACGCTCTCCGCCTCGGCGAAACGCGCGCCGCGTCCGCCGCTCAGCAGATAGTTAAGGGAACCGGTTTTGCGTTTTTTGCCGATCCGGTCAGGATATGCAAAAGCCGTAAGCAGTCCGGCATGGTCAAAATCATGCGGCTGATATTTTTCGCCGAGGATGCGCAAAAGCTGATCGCGGATAGTCAATACCTGGCGGCGGGTTCCGCTCAAGGTTCCGGCAGTGTCACTATCGCCGCGCAGCATTTGCAAACGCGTCCGCAGATCGGTTCCGGCTAAACTCTGATTCCCGGCGATATCCCGTTCCTCCAGCAGCGCGGCAATCTCACAGCCGAGGGCGGCCAGACGCAGTTTGCCGGCATGCAGCAGCATGGAGCCAAGTCGCGGATGTACGGGCAGCGCGGCCAGTTGCCTGCCGGCAGCGGTGATGCGGCGGTCATGGCCAATCGCTCCTAGTTCGCGGAGCAGTTCCGCCGATGCGTTGAGCGCGGCTTCCGGCGGCGGATCGAGCCAGCGGAGCCGGTTGGCTTCGGTTCCCCATAAGGCCAGTTCCAGACAGAGCGGGGCGAGGTCGGCTTCATATATCTCCGGACGGCTGAAATCCTCCAGCCGCAGATGGTCATGTTCGCTCCACAAACGGCAGCAGATGCCGGGTTCCATGCGCCCGGCGCGGCCCCGGCGCTGTTCGGCGGAAGCTTTCGAGATATGCACGGTGCGCAACGCGGTCATGCCGGTGGAAGGATCAAACAGTGCGGTTTTGGCGTAACCGCCGTCCACCACCATGCGGACCCCTTCAATGGTCAAGCTGGTTTCAGCGATATTGGTAGACAGTACTACTTTACGCTTGCCCGGCGGCGGAGGCAGCAGCGCGGCGTCCTGCGCCTGGCGGTCGAGACTGCCATGCAGCGGCGCGATAATCACGTCGTCCATTACTCTGCCGTGCAGAATTCCGGCGGCGGTATTGATTTCCCCTGCTCCGGGCAGAAAAACCAGAATACTGCCGGGTTCTTCCTGTAATAGTTTGAGTACGGTCCGGGCGGCCGCCGCAGGCAGATCGCGCAAATCCGGCGCTGAATTCCAGCGGGTCTCGACCGGGAAGACCCGGCCTTCAGCATGGATCGACCGGCAGTTGCCGAGCATCGCCGTGGTCGCGGCAACATCCAGAGTGGCGGACATCACCAGCAGTCGCAGATCGTCGCGCAATCCTTCCTGGATATCGAGGCACAGTGCCAGCCCCAGGTCGGCATTCAGACTGCGCTCATGGAATTCATCAAAAATGATCATGCCGACGCCGGAAAGTTCCGGATCGGATTGCAGCTGCCGCGTTAATATGCCTTCTGTGACAATCTCAATGCGGGTATTGCGGCCGATCCGGTTTTCGCCGCGAATTCTCCAGCCGACAGTCTGTCCGGCATCTTCCCCGAGCAAGGCGGCGATGCGGCAGGCGGCCGCCCGTGCGGCGGCGCGGCGCGGTTCCAGCATGAGAATGCGCTTGCCGTTCAGCCAGGGTTCATCCAGAAACGATTGCGGCGTCAGTGTGGTTTTACCGGTTCCAGGCGGAGCGGACAATACCGCACGGCGGCCTGAACGCATCGCCTCCTTTAATTCCGGTAATACTTTGACGATGGGCAGATTGTTATTCATTTTATCCGAATATCCACATTGCTGTCATGATGACAATTGTCAGGGTGAAAATTGATGCCAGATATACCCAGAAAAGCAGGGTCGAAAGACCTGTTTCAAGCTTGTGATTTGACAGCGACGCCATGACGATGAGGTTGGTCGCTGATGGTGAACCGGCTTCCACGACCAGCACCAGCGCCAGCAGCAGGCTGGACGGGATCAGACCGAAATGCCGCAACAAGTATACGAAAAGAATCGCCAGCGCCGGAAAGATGATCAGGCGGGTTAGTATTACACTGAAGATCGAACGTTTACTGACAAAGCCTTTGACCGGGCCGTCAGCCAGGTTCCCGCCAAGGAGCAGCAGCGCACAGGGAACAGTTCCCATCGCAATGATCGAAGCGGCTTTATAAAACGGATTCAGCAGCCCGCTGTTTGAGCAGGTCATTTCTTTTAGAAACGGCGTCAGACCGAAAGCAACTCCGAAGAGCATGCCGATCACCGGCGGCGGAAAGAATTGCCTGAACGAGATCTCTCCGATTTTTCTGCCGGCGATCATCGAATGTCCGAATGTCCAGAGCAATGGAGAGTAACCGACGAGAAATACAGAAATATAGGCTACTGCGGTATCGCCGGCCAGAGGATCGTTCCGGAAGCAGGGGAATACCTGGGTGACGGCGATCATCAGCGGTATCGGCAGGTAACCGGTGTTGGAAAAGGCTGTGGCGGCGGCGACACCGACAGCCATTTCCGGTTGCGGACGGCAGAGTTTTACCACCAGACTGCCGGCCAGGATTCCGGTAAAGACATGGATTACACAGCTTACCGGGAATATCCAGTATTCGCCGAGTTGCTGGAGATTGATAGATGCCGCAAGGTTGGTGAAAAGCAAACAGGGAAGCATGAGGAAATATACCAGCTTGCCCAGTGTGCGCAACGCATCTTTATTGATGACATTGAATCTTACCAGCAGGGCACCGGCGGCGGAGATAAGGATTATTGAGCTGACAGCCTTGCTTGAGTAGAGCAGAAGTTCAATTATTTTTTCCATAATTGAAGATTACTTTTTCGTTGCGGCATTTATTCTTTCTGCCGCTTTTTTAAGTTTTTCTTCGATTTTCGGAGGACTGGTTTCACGGCTGTAAATATGGAGAGCTGTTTTCCAGTATTTAACTGCGTCGTCAGTTTTTCCGAGCGCAAAATAAATGTCGCCGGCGTGGTCGGCGATTATGGCATTCGGTAGCTTTCCCTGTTTTTCGATAGAAGTTTTGATATAAACGAGGGCTTCATTGAATTTCCCGTTCCGGTAAAGCACCCATGCCAGACTGTCATAATATTCCGGTTTGTCCGGGTCTTTTTCCATAGCGTAACGAATCAATTTCTCCGCCTCGTCCAGCTTGATGTTCATGTCGGCATAAGTGTAGCCGACGGCATTGGCCAGCATAGGGTCCTTCAGTGAGAACTTTTTCTCAATGAGTGCGGCATACTTAATTACCAGTTCCGGCTTGTTATTTTTCTCTGCCATCACGACCATAAATAGATAGAATATGCTGTCCAGAAAATCGT
Source organism: uncultured Lentisphaeria bacterium (assembly GCA_903863035.1). GTDB lineage: Bacteria > Verrucomicrobiota > Lentisphaeria > Victivallales > Victivallaceae > CAIPAT01. Next base: position 7,967 of record CAIPAT010000065.1, on the reverse strand, counting down.
GATTAGTCTGGAGCGCAGCGTTTTCCGCCTGTAACAGCAGATTCAGTGCTTCACGTTCGTTTCCCAGGCGGTCTTCGGCCATTGCCCGGATCTTAAGCACCATGAAGTTATCCGGCATGGAACGCAGCAGCGAAAGCGTTTTCTTGAAATCACCTTGTTCGAAGCAGACCATTGCCAGCATGAACGCGGCAACGCCGCTACCGTGATTTTCTTTCAAATACGCTTCATAAGCATTTCCGGCTTCAGTGTAATATCCAGCATAAAAGGCGGCATCGCCGTAGCCCATATAAAATTCCGGAGTGATCACCGGACTCTTAATAACAGACCGCCATACTGCAACGGACTTGGTAAAATCTTTCTGTTTGAAATATAAGCCGGCCAGCTTAACCAGCAGCCGGATGTCATTAGGATCGGCAAGTATTCTGCGCAGCAGAGTCTCTTCCGCCTCTTTTTCCAATCCGAGCGATTCATAAAGCGCCACCATGGCCGAAAGAATATTTTTGTCTTCAGTATTCGGAAAGTAATCTTTGATTTTTGTCAGGTATTCCTGTTTTTTCCGCAGATATTTATCCTTATCGCTTTCAAAGACCCAGAGGAACGGATTGTTATCTACTTTTTCTCCAGCCTGATGATAAAATAGCGCGGCAGATTCCAGCGCATTATAATTATGACCGATGGTATTGTTATCAAGATAGTCTTCAAACAGGGCGTCGCCTTTGGGAAAATCAGTTTTGTCCGTACTGTACATGGAACCCAGCACGCTGATGATGCTGCAGAAAACTTTCATGTCTACAGGATTGAGCTTTTTCCAGTCCGGACTGTTTTTCAGGCAGTTTTCGGCGATTTCAATGCCGCGCTTTCTGTTCTGGTCTTTCAGCATCAGGATTGCCGCCAGTGTCAATTTCAGCGCACGCGGGTTGGCTTCAGCGGTTTCAGCGAGGGCTCTGCTGATTTTTTCGGCTTCGCCGGAATTGGAAATCTGATTCAGAAGCAGCCGCATCGGCAGTTCAGCATCGGGATCGTTTTTTAAAGTTTCAATCAACCGGGCGATGGTTTCTTCCGGTTTTTTAGAAGTAAGTGCTGCTGCAAATGAAGCTAGAGCGTCCGCTTTGCGTTTTTCAGCGGCACTTAAAGTGCCGTTACCGTATTCTGCGTCTTCCGGTCCCAAGTCAAGACGAATGTCAGACGAATATCCGGTCAGGCAGATAAACAGCAACAGCGCAATAGCGTATTTTTTAGAATAATTCAGTCGTTTCATCGAAATACTGTTCCAGTTGGCATTCCGGAATCCGGAAGGCTTTTCATAAAAAAGAACAGAACCCTCATGCCTGTATTGCGACAGGCAAGAGGGCAACAATTTCAATCAAAGATTACAAGCAACAAGTTACTTGTTCTTATGGCGCAAAGCTTTCAGCTGCTTTTTGCGCTTATGCTTTGCGATCTTTTTCCGGCGTTTCTTCTTAAGATTTCCCATTTGCTACCCTTCTTTTTACTTATATTATTAAGTAAAGCAGTTTGATATAATTCATTTTTACCAAATGACAGACTATTAATCTAGTTCAAAATATGGAATTTTCACATGAGATATCAAAAAAAAATGAAAAAAAAGTGAAAATCGTATGCCGACACAAAGCAGAACGCCGGATTACTTGCCGGATTTACGTTCATTTTGCGGGTTATAAATGACCACAACATAAGGGGCTGCATGACACTTTAAGCTGGATGCTTCACAGATGTACTGCAGTATCCGGTGAATGGAGAAGTTGGTCAGGATAATATCAACCCTGATGTCATCTATGCCAGGAAACGGCTTCAGGTAAAAATTGATTCCGATCTTTTTGGGGTCGGCCTGAATGCTTAGTTTGCGGATGGCGTCTATGGCTTCGCGCAACGAAACCTGCTCCAGATCCAGGTCGATTTTAAAATTGTAGAGCTTGTCTTCTGTCAATGGAAACGGAGCCCCGGTGAGTTCATCCGCAATCTCCGTTACCCGTTTTTGCGACTCTCCTTGAGATACTTGGCGGAAGAGAGGCGCCTGGGCCGCCATTGCTACTCCTGTGTCAAAACGCTGGAATATCGGCATGGAAGAAGTGTATGTTGTCGTACTGCCGTTAATGGTAACTTGCGGAGGAATGTAATTTATTGGGAAATAATAAATCGTGCCGATGGACATTCTGGTTCCCCGGGGAATATTATCCAGCTTGCTTTTCGGTTTGTAATCAGACGGATAATATTCTTTTAACTCTTCCACATTCTTCCCGATGAGAATCATATTGTCGTCAAAACGGTATTTCAACCCTGTTGCCATACAGGAATATCTGACCAGCACCCATACCGGAACCCGGGTGAACTCCAGGGTTATCCCTGGATGCTTGTAAATGTCATTTTTTTCATCGGTTAAGACGACGTTCCATCCATATTTTTTTTGCAGCAGCATCGACACATCGTTAATGGAGGCGTTTTCCAGTTTGACGGACTTGATGAAATCCGCGGCGGCGTGAACCCGGCACGCTGCCGCCGCCATAATTATCAGCACGATAAAGACTATAGAATATTTGTCAAATGCAGAAAACATTGCATCATCCTTTCAAAACGATTGTATAATTAGCATAGACTTTATTCAGAAAAAAATCAATCTGGTTATCTATTTATTCCAGATTTGACGTCTAATATTTGAATAATTGGGAAAAAGTCGGTTGCTTCGCTTGAAATATCGGATAAATCTGGTAACTTATTTCGCTTCGTTAATAGAAGTTGTTGCTGATGTGCGCCCGTAGCTCAATTGGATAGAGCGTCTGGCTACGGACCAGAAGGTTGGGGGTTCAAATCCCTCCGGGCGTACCACTTTTTAGCCTCAAATATGACATTTCATAACTTCTCCGCAAAACATGCCAAATGGTGTTTAAACATGCCTTACAAACACAAATTACGGCATTTTTACGGCATAAATTACGGCACACAATTCTATCTGCCCTCGTATGCCTCATCTATTTTTTATCTAAAAACTAAGCATTCTAACTTTTTGCACGGAAACGGCAATTTAAGCGCGATCGGTTCCGCCGCATGTCCAATATCCGTCCGGCCAGTAAAATCGCACCATTGGCGGTTTGCCGAGGCCATTAAATGTCCCGTAATCAGCCACAGAATAAACAACTTGCTGATGTACAATATTTTGTGTCTCGGGCTGTCCGATCCGTCGAATTGCAGCAGAAACGCTGATCATCAATTTTCAGGTATATATAACTGCTATGTTCAATGAATTTTCATCTTGTACGGAAGAGGCTTAAAGACGTTCAAATCCGGCATCAACCGCCCAGCCTTGATGGTCAATAAATCAGTGCTCACGCTGCCGCGATGCCCAACGAACACTGCGGACAGAACAAGGCAAACAGACTTCATTATAATTTAACAATAATTCTTATTTCGGCATAATACTCGATGAAACAGAGCTCCCTGATGTGCGCCATGCACATCAGGGAGCTTTTCCATTTTAACCCAAAAAAAGAAAGGAATTTAAGTTATGCATGCTCTGAATAAACAGGCGAAAAAGATCATGGAAGCGTTAATCGCACAACTGGACGACGGCTATTTGAAGTTGGACAACACGAAGGGAACTTACATGCCGCTGATCGTGGAGAAAGTTACCGATGAGCCGGGCTTCACTGCCGTATATTCGCTGGCCCATTACGGGGAACAAAACGGCGACCTGATGGCCGATCCGGAAATGACCTTCGGCGAATGCGATCATGAGTTTTTCCCGTTGAGCTTCCGAAATGATTACATCGGGGTTTATCAGGAAGTAATTACTGAACAGGTCTATCTCAAACTGCAACAGGAGCTGGTTGAATTCGCAGACATGTGGCTACAGAATGTCGTTGACCAGCAAAATCTAATCATCCAACAGGGAGCTTGATATGAGTGTAAAAGCTTATCGCGTGCTGGAATCAACTTTTGACACAGAAAATGACTGCTATAAGATCACGAAAAAGATAGCCCGCAACCATTCCTTCATACTGGGCGGCGTGTGCGATGCGCTGGTTGATTACAACAGCCTGGGCGACGATGGCGAAGGCGAGTTTACGGTCAAAGCGGGAGCTATTCTTGACTTTATCGCCAGTAATCCCACCAGTGAGGAATGGGATAGTGCACTGGGCCGGAATATCACAGTTCCCTTTGATCCTGATGTCAAAGCGGCGTTACTGGAAGATGTTGAAGGAAAAGACCGGGATGATGAGGTCAGATACGAATGTATGTAAAGGAATTTCAACCATGAATGCAACTGCCGATATAAGCCAAATTAGCGGAGAGGTCAAAGAGAGGAACCGATTCTACCGGGCATTAGTTCAGATACAAGCCATTGCCGCAGATGCTACGAAAATGGACAATGCCGACTTGAATTCAAACATAAAGAAAGTAGCCGGGATTTGCAATGAATCCTTAAAACAAAACCATAACAGAGGGAATTGAATCATGCTTTTAATCAGCAAGTACGAATTGGACAAAGCGCTGACAGGGTTGAGCAAAGTCGCGCCGAGAAAAGCCTCGCTGCCGATACTCGGTTGCGCCCGGCTGCAAACGCTTGACCGCCAGACCATCAGCCTGAATGCCACCAACCTGGAGGAATCCTTGACCTGCCAGCTCAAAGTCTCTGATGCACCGTATGGCATGGATACGCTGCTGCAACTGGCCGATGTGAAAAGCTTCATCAAGGGCGACAAACGCGCTCTGCTTAAAGTCGAACCGATAGCCTCTGGCGGTGTTACTATCAGTGAAGAGATCAGCGGCCAAACCTTAACACGAGTGTTCACTGCGCCGGAAGCCGAAGATTTCCCGACGCTGCTGGCTGGTCCGGAACAGTTATTCGGCTTGCCGGATGATTTCATCAGCACGTTGTCCAGGATCGCGCCTTCGATCTCGCCGGACGATACGCGCAAAGTATTACACGGCATCCTGATGAGTCCGGAAGGGTTGACTGCCACCGATGGCAAACAACTCTGTCATGTGGCATATCCGCTGCCGCTCAAGGAAGATATTGTGCTACGGCTGCCGACCTGCCTGTTTCCGGCGAATATGCAAGGGGCAACTAAGATCGGGATCACCAAAGATAAGGATTTCGTCCGTGTAACGATAGAATCGGGCAACTGGAGCTGGACGGGTAAAAGTCCGTCCGGTACATACCCGAACTGGAAGCAGGTCGTGCCGAACCCTAATGACATAGCCTCAAAGCTGGAACTTGACCGGACAGGCATAGCGCAGTTGAGTTCAATTTTACAGCGGTATCCGAATGATTACGCCCATAAACTGCTGACGCTATGCGTTAAAGACGACAGCTTTGAACTGTCTACGGACAACGTGAACGAGCAGAAAGTTACTTGTCATATCAGCAGTATGACCGGAACCCCGCCGACCAGACCGGTTGTCATTGACCGGCAAATCCTGCTTCGCGCCTTCTCGCTCGGTCATAATACGTTCGAGTTGATGGAAGACCCGCTGACCCCGTTGATCGCTACCGGCGGTATGGGAAAGCTCATCTTTATGCCATGGCGGGATCGTGGACAGTCAGCAGCCGAAACCCCGGAACCAACCCCAACCAATGAACCCGAAACCAACAAAATGGAGAATGAAACCATGAATCAGGAAATCACCCCCGCCGCCGCAAGTGCCACTACAACCGCGACCACCGAAACCGCCAAAGCTCCGGTTATCCCGGAAGCTACAAGCAAAGGCTTCAAGGTCGTTCCCGCAACCCCGCCGACCGACAGTTACGATGAACTGCTGGAATCCATGGACGATCTGCGCGCCGCCATCCGCACCATTAACGAACATGCGGCTACTCTCACGCGTAAAATCCGCGACCAGCAGGCCAACGCCAAGCAGCGCGAAAAGAACATGAAGGTTGCCAGGGAAGCTATCGAGAAGCTGAAAGTGTCCGGGTTCTAACCGGCTGCATCCAGCCGTACTGTTCCATAACCAGGAGCCAGCATCCGGAGTAATATCCGGATGCAGGCTCGATTGTTTTACAGGAGGTTATCATGTCAACTGTCATCTATATCCGTAAGCCAGTCGGTAACGGCTGGAGTATCGTCAAAGTTATTAAAATCCCGCCAGCTAATGAAGCGGCGTAAAATCAGGAGATATTAATCATGTTGAAATTAAACGCATCGTTTTCCAAGAAGGTCCCGGCTGAAGTTGACTTCAGCTCTATAAGTTACCACGCCTCAATTGAAGTGGAACTGCCAGACGGGTTGAGTGATAAACAGCTCAAAGATAAAATTCACGACACCTTTGAACTGGTCAGAGATTCAGTTGAAGCAGAGATCGGCAGCGTCCAGTCGAATGGTTCGAGTAACAGGCCGCAAAATGGTTCTGAGAGCAGGCAGCCGGATGGTCATATCCGTTATCCGGAGAAGCGCGGTGCTGACAAAAAGCAGGACAATACCCCGGCCAGCACTAAGCAGTTGAACTATCTGCTTGACCTGGCTCACAGCATGGGGATGAAGCCGAGGGAAATCATGGAACGCGCCGGAGTGGATGAACTGTCATCGCTCACCAAGTCGGAATGTTCCAGACTGCTCGACGAACTCAACGGCAAGTCCAAAGTTGCTGCATAACAGGAGGTTTATTATGCCAACGATACTGGAATTAAGGGAACAACCGCACTGGTCGTATTCCGCACTGAATACGTATTTGATGTGTTCGCTGAAATATGCCTTTCAATATGTCTATAAGGCAAAATCGGAACGAACATCTGCAAGCCTGCCGTTTGGCCGGGTATTCCATATCGCGGCCACCAGCCACGCCAGAAACGTAATGCTGGGCAAAAGGATGACGCTGCCGGAACTGCATGAGGTCTTTGCCGAATGGTTCAAACTGGAATGCGCGGCTTGTACCAACTTGACGTTCAAGCACGGCGAAAGCATCAACAGCCTGATTGAACAGGCGCGTTTCATGCTTGACGCATTGCTGGCGCGGTGGATCGACTGGGATAATATCGTATCCGTCGCTCATGCGTTCAAGGTGAATGTTCCCGGTCTCGACAAGCCATTGATCGGGGAGTACGATTTGCTCATCAAAGAAGGCGATGGCAGAACCATTGTGGACTGGAAAACATCCGCTTCGCGCTGGGCGGAAGGCAAAGCGGATAAAGACTTTCAGGCAACGGCGTTCTCCTATGCTTACCTGATGGAATCCGATCATGACACGATTCCGGCATTCCGGTTTGATGTCGTGACCAAAACCAAGAATCCGAGCTGTGATAACCACTACACGCAGCGGACCAAGGACGATCTGCAAAGGTTCGTCAGGATAGCGACGGCCATTGAACAGGCCGTGAAGCTGGGAGTATTCCTGCCAGCGGAAACTTCGTTCGGCTGTAGTGACTGTCAGTTCGCCGATGCTTGTAAAGCATGGCATCGTTCGAGCGCGGCTAAACATGTGTGCATGGCTGCATAACCATTAACTTGAGGAGAAAAATATGAATGAATTAATGTTGCATTGCGGTTCGCAGTATGTGGGCCGTGAAGAAATCGCCAGAGTCCAGACTCCACGGGGAACAGCATCCTGGCATCCGGTTCCACACAGCGAAATCATTGGAATCGTCTCTGATGCCGTGGAATCGCGCGGCTGGACGATTACCAAAGAACAGTACGGGCTTGCCAGATCAGGAGCCAAGCTATTTGGCGTAATGCGGCTGGGGAATTCCAATCATCCCGAATGGAGCCGGGCGATTGGACTGCGTAACAGCCATGACATGACGATTGCGGTAGGCCTGGCAGCGGGATTGAACTGCATGGTATGTGTTATGTTGAGCTCAACATAACGCAGGTTATGTAGAGTTAGTTATTATGTTGAGTTGTGCCATTAAGTCATTCGTAATCAATAACATTTTTGCAATCAACTCAACATAATCTCCTGTATATTTATTGCGGTGACTAAAATGGTCACCCATTGAATGACATAACAGGAGG
>CAIPAT010000064.1 GCA_903863035.1 uncultured Lentisphaeria bacterium | reverse complement strand
CTACATTAGAACCTGTCGCCGTCAACGTCAAAATCGGCATAAAGCCGCGTCCTGCGTCCGCTATTTATACGATTTTGGCATTGACAGCTCCAGAACCTTAATGTTTACAGGACATTTGTCCAGGAAAAAACAAATGGATTTGTTTTCCAGCGTTGTTTGAAAATTGGATTTTGAATTATGTAGATGCCAGTTGAAGTATCTTCTCCCATTGTTTTGGGTATGACTGAATACCTTTCAAGGCATCCAGTTGCAATGGCGGAGTATTGAATCTGGCCGTATGTTTGCGCATATAATTGTAATATGTAACAAACAAAGTGGTCATGCAGATCGCTCCGGCGAGGCTTTTGAATCCGGCGCGAGGCCTGGTGTGGAACTTGTAAGTGCGGTTGAGCCGCTCGATAAGTTGTTTGAATCTACGATATTTCGAGCTTGTCTCATCCATGTTTTCGAGTCCTACAACGGTTTCGCCCTGAATAATATCGACCTTGCATTGCTGGTTGTATGCATTGATTGCGGCATCGTATGAGCCAAGCCCGTCGCGGATGAATGTGAACTTTTTGCCTGCGTTTGATTCTGGAGATCCGAAGGTGTTGTAAAGTGTCGCCAGAGCGGGCTTTGTTCCGCGATTGTCGGAGAGATTATAGCCGCATATCGCACGGGTTTCGCTGTCGATGGTGAACCACGTGTAATGCCATTGGTTTTCAACGATGATGTAGGTTTCATCTCCTGCGGCAGTTGAAGTCGGTTTGGGCATGGATTTGTCTAGCCATGGAGCGATAATTGATGCGGAAGCATTGACATAATTGATGACAGTCTGATGGGAGATTCCAATCCCGAAAAGTCCGCCGAGAACCTCTCTGGTTTGTCTCGAAGATAGCCCGATATTGATAAACAAACTCAACACCAGCCCGACAGTATGATAGCTGTTGTGAATGTTGCGCAAGTCAACTTTTGTCTCCATAAGCGGCCTTGCACATTCCAGATCCTGAGATGAGAAGTGATATTCGCGATACTGGTAATGCAGCTTGTAGTTCGGATTGAAAATATTTTCGCGGCGCTCTTTGGCTTCCTGTCTGGTTAAGTTTTGTTGACGCTCAATATAATGAGAGCACTTCAAATTCTGGCATTTGTAAATGGACTCGACCTCGTTTTCTTTCCAAAGGAATAACGAGTAACCACAATACGGACAGTAATATTTCGCCTTGCTTGCGTGACGCACCCGTTCAGTCGGGCTGAGTTTGCTGCAAACCTTGCAGCGAACCTGATTGCCCTTGCGTCCATCATTCAGATACAAATACTCGCCAGGCGCACCGCAATGCTCGCAATGACAATGTTCTGAAAAGGAGATCGAGCCTGCCTTGCGCTTGACTGGTTTCAATTCTTTCTGATGCTTCAGAAAATAGTCGTGCTTGAGTTGATTCCAGTCCAGTTTCTGAGTAACAGTCTTTGGCGGTTCCGTAAGTGCCCGCAGGTCGTCGAGGATGAATTTGCGGTAATTGGCAGATTTGCTCTCTATCTCCGGTTTCAAGTCAAAGTCATTATTCTTCCCGCTTAAAATATCAAGAAGAACAACGACAATAGAGGCAAGTTCATTCAAGGTTATCTTACGGCAGAACCAGCGTATCAGACCATTTAGCGATTTATCCATGTGAAGTTCCTTTTTGTTGGTTTTTCGGCAAATAAAATTAACAGAAAGGACTTCACATTTTCAACACTCAAAATCCAATAAAATAGGGGGAGTACCGATTTATTCGGGGGCTCCCGTTCAAATAAAAATTAAATTGAGCTCAAACCCTAAAGAAGAAAGGGGCTGGGATTTGACAAAACCTATCTAAAGACAAGGAAAGCATCATGAAAAAGACACTGCAATCACTCACCCTTGGCTTGGCGCTGCTGGCCGGAGTTCAGGCTGCCACCGCCGGCGAGATTATCTTCTCAGATAATTTCTCGGCTAACAGCGTCAATCCTCCGACTTTTGCCAAGCCCGGCGTCAAATGGGTCATCGATAAAGGCGACTTTGGCGCCGATGGCACAGCGGTGGGCGGCAACTACAAGCCAACCGCAGGAGAACTCAATTTTGGCACTAAGCCAGGCACCAGAATCCATATTGATTTGGCCGCCCCCGACGTCAAAGCCGACCGGATGACGGCTCTGGAATTTTCTCTGCGTGAATCCAACGGCGCGAAGGGGGGCAATTTACTGTTCACCGTTCGGCTCGAAGACACCGCAATGGAAGGGGCTTTTTACGACATCAAAATGGCGTTGAATCCCAAATACTTCAACAAGACCGGGGTGGCCATCTTGGCTCAAACTCAAAAGGGTAAAAGTCAATTAACGCCCGGCTGCGAGGGTGTGGCAATCAGGCAGAAAGGTACTGCCGACACGTTGCGGATTGAGTTTGACACCGTCGGCGGTTTGACCTTGAAACTTAATGGGAATGAGGTACTCAATGCTCCCAATTCCCTGAAGATGACCACGGTCAATCGCATCAGTTTTATCAATGAGTCCGGCTCTGTCAGCTATTTTGTCGACAACGTGATTGTTGAAGGCGTTGCTCAATGATTCTGAGCCCCCACACAACTGACTTCCAGGCAAACTTTTTATAGCTGTCAGAAACCAAGAACAATTATGGGTCTTCGGGAACTTTTGTGGGTAACGTTTGAGCTTGACATGGCCTGAAATCGCTGAAAACGGCTTGTAGATGGCATGCTAATTCATGGGACAATACAAGGCACGGCAGGAGTTATGGTGTTTATAATTAATGCGTTATGCATGTTTGGATTAGTGGCGATTTTAGACGCCGGAACTTTTGTGGGTACGCATCTTGGGTACATCTGAACCCGGTCTCTGTCAAGCCCCAATCCGGCATAACCGGTCACTGCGTTCCCTTTTATTCCGTTTGTTGCTGGACATCTTCCGGAACCAGATGTAAATACGACGGTTGTCGGTTCGAAAGAAAAAGGGGTTTCCTTTCGAACCCCGGACTTGGCGAAAAAACGTTGCGTATTGCGGAAAACTGGACATGAAAACAGGGTAGGCTGCAACATGATTTCACCCACAAAAATTACCGAAGCACCACAATTATGAAAGGAAAAAGAGAATTTGAAGAAAGTATCAGACAGGTCTGAAAAAATATGGGATTTTTCAGAAAAAGTAACTTTTTGAAACTAAATTATTATTTAAGGCGAGCTTTGCCCGCAACCCGCCATAGGCGGACAAGCCCCAAAGACAGAGGAGTCAGCGTTTGACTGCGAGATCCGTCGAAACCGTAAGGCGGATAAAAAGATTTAACCACGAAAAACGGTGTAGCGTCCTCGCTCTGCGAGGAGATTTTCCGGAAAGACTTGGTGTCCGAGATGGACGCAACTATCACTGGAAAATTAAGATTGGAGCCCGTTAATTGACGCAACTATTTGATAAACAAAACGTTTATGACCCCAATTTTAAAAACGTTTAAAACATAGAAGTCTAAAACAAAGATACTAAAGACAAGGAAAGCATCATGAAAAAGACACTGCAATCACTCACGCTCGGTCTGGCGTTGCTGGCCGGAGTTCAGTTCGCCACCGCCGGCGAGATAATCTCGCCAGCAAGCGTTGGCGTTTACCTGCAGCCAAAGGTTGACCCGGCACTAGCGCCGCTGAATTTGGCCAGTGACGGTAAGGCTCTCTATCGTATTGTGACATCAGCCAAACCCTCAGCACAGGAAACCTTGGCCGCAGGCGACTTGGCCATGTGGCTTCACAAAATCTCGGGGGCGACTTTCCAGGTATTGCGAGAGGGAGGCAAGCCCATTGAGGGCGGTGTGATCAGCATCGGCGACACTGCCCTGATGCGCGCCGCCGGGCTTCCGGCGGTCGATCTGAAACAGGATGGTTATCGTCTGGCTTTCCGCGACGGCACGCTCTTCATCACCGGCGGCAGCCGCCAGGGCGTGGTCAACGGTGTCTATGCCCTGCTGGAGGAAGACCTGGGCTGCCGCTGGTATCAGCCCGGGCCGGACGGAATGGTGATCCCGAAACATGCTACCTTGACCTTGCAACCAGCGCCGCGCTCGTTTGTCTCGCCGTTCGACCAATTGCGGCGGATTGACTACGCCGACGTCAACAATGGCGACTGGCAACGGCAGAACCGCGTGCGCAATGGCATTTGGGACGGATATTTTGTGCATACTTACAATCATCTGATGCCGCCCAAAGACTATTTCGCCCCCCATCCGGACTACTTCTCCATGATTAACGGGAAACGCGTGGATAAGCAGCTTTGCCCGACCCATCCCGAGGTGCGGGAGTTGATTTTGATAAAAATTCGCGACAGACTGAGGAAGAACCCCAAGGCGGAATATATAGCCGTTGACCCCAACGATGGTGGTGGCGCCTGTCACTGTCCGACGTGTCAGGCTTTGATTGACCGGGAAGGCACCGAGATGGGCCCCTTGCTGGATTTGGTCAATACCGTTGCCGCCGGTATTCGCGACGAGTTTCCCCAGGTGCGGGTAACAACCTTGGCATACCTCAATACCGTGGTGCCACCCAAGACCTTCGGCCCCGCCACCAATGCTCTGACATGGTTCGCCACAGACGCCCATGCCTGGGGTTTCGGCGACCTTTTTGTCTGGGAGACCGACAAGAGTTCCCAAGCGATGCAGGCCTGGTTCGATCGCTGGAAGTCACCATTGATTGTCTGGGACTACCCCTCGTTGTTTCACGCTTCCCAGGTCAATTTTGACCTGCCGGTGATTGCCCCCAATCTGCAGTGGTTTGCGAAACACGGCGCCAGTGGCATCTACTTCCAAACCGTTCACAATAATAACTTTGCCGCCGATCACAGCTACCAGCGCAGTTGGATTTTTTCCAAGCTCGGCTGGAACCCGGATCTGGATGTGCAGGCCCTGGTCCGGGATTTTAATGCCGGCTTCTACGGCGCGGCAGCGCCACACATGCAAGCCTATGACGACATGCTCTGGAACGAATGGAAAAAGTGGCACGCCAAGACAACCACCGAGTTTCCAACACCCTGGAATCGTGATGAGGCCCGCAAGGAAAAGCGCCCTGGCCGTGTCAAGGTCGATCCCGCTTTTTGGGAGACGGCGGAAAAGCACCTGCTCGCAGCTGAAAATGCCGTTGCCGACAATGAAATTTTGCGGCGGCGGGTGCGCACCGCCCGCCTGCCCTTCCAATATATGAAGCTCGAAAAAGGCCCGGGCCAGGATGTCGCAGCCTACTCCCGGATGATTTCAGACTACGAAGCCGATGCCAAGGCAGCTAAACTGATATGGGTGGAAAACTTTGTGTGTGCGTATGTCAAAGGTGGAGATCTCCCCCGAAAGGTTTTTTATTGGCAGAAGCTGACACTCCCGCCCCCGACGGTGCCCTTCCGGGAACTGGACAACAGTTGGCGTTTCGCTCCCGACTTGGAAAACAAAGGCCTGGCGGAACGCTGGTTTGAGCCGGATTACCCGGACCTGGCCTGGGCCACGCTGCGCTCGGACACCGGCACAGGATGGGAACAGAACTACAAGAATCTCGCTTTAGGCTGGTATCGGCAAACCTTCAACGTCACTGAGGAGATGATGCGGCGTCCGACGCTGTGGTTGCTCTTCGGTGCGGTAGACGAAGAAGCCGAGGTCTTCATCAACGGCAAACTCGCGTTCGAGCACACCACGAAATCGACCGGTTTGCATGTGACGAAGCTGTGGGAACAGCCCTTCGTTTTTGATGCCCGCCCATTCGTCAAAGCTGGCGCCAACACACTCGCGGTGCGTGTGACCAATTCGGCGGCCATGGCCGGAATCTGGCGCCCGGTGTGGTTCATCCTGCAGAATGCCAAGCCGGACCCCAAAAAGACTTTGGAAGAAATCGAACTAATCAAAACCAAAGAAAAGCTGAAACGTTAATGTGGGCTCTGTCCACAACCCTCACCCCGGCCCTCTCCCAGAGGGCGAGGGTGAAAACAACAGGAAAGGTATCATGAAAAAGACACTGCAATCACTCACCCTTGGCTTGGCGCTGCTGGCCGGAGTTCAGGCTGCCACCGCCGGCGAGATTATCTTCTCGGATAATTTCTCGGCTAACAGCGTCAATCCTCCGACCCTTGCCAAGCCCGGTGTCAAATGGGTCATCGATAAAGGCGACTTTGGCGCCGATGGCACAGCGGTGGGCGGCAACTACGCGAATTTCGCCGCGGCTGCAGAAATAATAGTGCCCAAACAGAGATAGTTTTAACATCTACTGAAAATATCAAATTTTGTATATGACTAGCCGAGAAAAATTATTAACGTGCGTTAATTTCTCGTTAATTGATTAAATATGGTATTGGCTGATTGAGTTATGCAATATGGCAAATTATATTTTGTGGCCCGTCTAGCATTATTAAAAAACAAAGGTAAATTTAAATGAAAACAATTAGTGGTGATACTCGTCATATCCATCTGGATTTTCACACTCCGCCGCAGGTGGCTATTGGCAGCGATTTTTGCTTAGAGGAATTTTTTGATACCCTGCAGCAGGCAGAGGTTAATTCTTTCGCGGTATTTGCTCACTGCCACCATGGCTACTGCTATTTTGACACAAAAACCGGTGTTAAGCATCCCGGCTTAAACTTTGATTTATTCGGCGATATTGCCGTTGAAGCGCGAAAACGCGGCATCAAGCTTTTGGCTTACTTTAGTTTGAATGTCAATGAAGTTATTGCCACCCAGTATCCGGGCAGTCATGCTTTGGATAAAGAGGGCAAATCAGTCAATTCCCAGCTGGTACTTGACGGCACCGAGCTGTTTTGGACGTGGCTGTGCCCCAACCGCGGGAACTGGCTGAACGACTGTTTCTATTCGCCGATACTGGAAGTTATCGAAAAATACCCAATTGACGGTCTATTTATTGATATGGCCGGGTATCTGCCCGGAAGTTGTTTTTGTGACGACTGCAAAAAGGCCATGCTGGCTGCCGGGATGGATATCAACAATTCAGTCCATCATACTAAATTCAATTCTATGACAATTCAGGCTCTGACCGTAAAATTACGTAAAAAAATGGACGCACTGCAGCCCGGACTGCGTTTGGAAATTGGTTCATATTTTGCTTACGGCGAAGCTCAAAATGGCAAGGGGGTTATCAGCGAATTTTATTTGGAGTCGCTGGCATATCAAACAGGCTGGGATTACTTTCCTTTTGCTATCAGATACTACCGTAATTTTGATTTGCCCTGTTTAGGTTTTACTGGCAGATTTTTAAAAAGCTGGGGTGATTTCGGCACGATGGTTTCACTGCCCCACATGAAGTATCAACTGGGGTGCCATCTGTTAGCCGGCATTGAAAGCGCTATTGGCGACCATTTGCCCTGCAATGGCAAACTGGAACCGGCACTATACAAGATGATTGGCGATGCGTTCAGATTCGTTAAAGAACGCCAACCGCACTGCGTTGGGATGAATCCATGCTCAGAAATGGCAATAATTATGCCGGTTGGACTTGACAGCAATGCTGCCACCCTAAGTAAAAATAGCGGAATTTCAGTTGAAGATGCAGTAAAGGGCGCCGCCAAACTTGCCACCGAGCTGCATATTCAATATGAAGTTTATACTCACGACCAGGATTATTCAAAAAACAAAATCTTAGTTGTCGCTGATGATAGCTTTTCACTTGAAGATGCAAAAAAAATTGCCGCTTTTGCCAACCACGGCAACACTGTTATAGTTTGCGGCAAAGCTCTTAACCCGATTAATGACGAGTGCCGGAAATTTTGGCATAATGCCTGCGGTATTACCAAATTTAATGTTTCCGGTGATGATGGTGAATTTTATTTTTCCTGCATCCCCGGCACTGAAGTCCCGGCCATGGATCACTATATTCACCGCGGTGCCTATGACGTTGAATTTACAAAAGATGTAATTATTGCCGCCACCAAGAAACGTTCGCCTTTCGTCCGGACACGTGAAACTCACTATGGACATTTTCACGGACCTGCGCTGAACGGGGGCGGTGCGGGTGCGGGATTCAAGCATGCTGCCAATAATGGTGGCTTTGTAATTGTGGGGATGGAACTACTCTCAGTATATTATACTAATAATTATTATGTACACCGGCAATTTTTCAGTGAACTGCTAAACAGCTTTGCGGCGCCAAGACTAATTTCCACCAACGCACCCTCCATCGTAGATCTTTCGTTAGGGGAAAAAGAGGGCAAAATCGTACTGCAGCTCCAGCCGTTTATTGCCGACCGCAGAGCAATGAATTCATTTGAGTCGAGAAACGAAGAAATTTATCTTGCTAATATTTGGGTCAAATTTAACACGATAAATATTAAAAATTGTGTCAATCCGCTGACGGGTGAAACTGTCGCGGTCTCAGACAATATCGTACAGATACCCCCATTCAAGGAACATCTCGTATTGCATTTATCATAACGCAGATTTTTAAAATAAATGCTTATCATAATTTAAAAAGGGACTATTATGCGCAAACCGGATTTTAACAATCTATTAAAGGTGCTTCACCGTGAAGTGCCGGACCGCCCGGTCATTTTTGAATTCTTCCTAAACTTTTCGCTCAACGAGCGTTTGACCGGACAGAAAGGCGACACGCCGCAGGCACAAGTAGATGCATTTGCCGCCGCCGGTTATGACCACTGTTTTTTCTGGGGCAACGGCTTCTCATTCCCGCAACCTAAACGGCACAGCGAAAAATCTTATTCCGCGAATGAAATGTCAATGATTTCTTCTTGGGAAGATTTTGAAAAATATCCATGGCCCGATGTCAATGCCGCCGATTATTCTCTGCTGGACACGGTGAAAATTCCTAGCGGAATGAAAGTTGTAGTATGCGGACCTTGCGGAGTTCAGGAGAACTTGATTTCCTTGATGGGATATGACACACTCTGTATGGCGTTGTTCGACCAGCCGGACTTAGTGCGCGCGATGACCGACCGTATTGGAGCTACGCTTGTTCGCCACTATGAACGCTGCCTTGAGTCAGATAATGTTGGCGCGGCTATTTCCAATGATGACTGGGGATTTCAGCAGCAACCGTTGTTGTCTCCATCGGATGTCCGTGAGTATATTTTACCGTGGCATACCAAAATTGTTAAGACCATTCACGATGCCGGTCGCCCGGCGATAATGCACTCCTGCGGCAATGTTTATGACTGCGGTCTCATCGAAGACGTTATTGAAGTATGCAAATTCGATGCCCGCCACTCCTATGAAGACAAAATTTTGCCGGTAGAAGAAGCGTACGAACGCTATCACCAGCGTATCGCTATTCTCGGCGGGATTGATGTGGATTTCCTTTGCCGTAAAACTCCGGAAGAAATTTACCGCCGCTCTAAAGAGATGCTCGAACGCACCGCTAAACGGGGTGGCTACGCGCTCGGTTCCGGCAACAGTATCGCAGACTATGTCCCGGCAGAAAATTATTTTGCCATGATTTCCGCGGCAACCGGAATGAAATATTAACCACAATACGATACTTTTAGTCAAGGAAATAAAATGTTAGATTTCAGCACTGTCAGTGGCAACTGGGAAAAATTTTGGAACGGGACACTGGGGCGTCCGGTAGTCTTTACAAAAATTACCGGTGTTGGCGACCCGATACCGGATTATCAATGGTTCGATGCACTATATGACTTCTCAACACCACCGGAAAAAATCATTGATTTGGTACTAAAACATTTTGCTTCATCACGTTTTTACGGCGATGCCTATCATGCGTGGTTTCCTAACTTCGGACCAGGTGCACTGACAGCAATGATTGGCGGAGCAGGGCATCTCATGCCGGGTACGGTGTGGTTTTCTGGCGGAAAACTTTCGGATGTCACCCCTGAAGATTTAACTTTTAAATTCGATCCTGAATCTCCCTGGGCAAAGCGGATTTATGAAATATCTCAAGCAGGCGCAAAACGTGATTTGGATGAATTGGTAGTAGGTTTTACCGACCTCGGCGGAGCCACTGACATCTTAGCATCATTCCGGCATGGGGAGGATTTTCTCTTTGACCTTTATGACCGGCCGGAAACCGTCAAGCGATTAGTGGATGAAATACATATTGCCTGGCATGCCGCATATAAACATTTCCGGACGACCCTGGGTGATGATTATCCCTATTCAACATGGTCTTGCATGTTGTCCAGCCTCTCTCACCACATGCTGCAATCAGATGTTTCGTACATGATATCACCTGAACTGTTTGGCGAATTTGTGCTGCCGGAGCTTAAGAAATCATGTTTAAAATTTGAACGCCCCTTTTATCATCTTGACGGGAAGGGCGAATTGCCACATCTTGATCAACTGCTGGCCATTGAGGAACTCGCGGGCATCCAATGGGTTCCCGGTGAAGGTTCGCCGCCGCTGCAGGAATGGCCGGAAGTATTAAATAAAATCGCGGATAGCGGTAAAAAACTGCAACTTGTCGGGCCAGTTGATCAAGTGGCAAAGGCTATAAAGGTCGTGCATAATGTGAATGCTGTCACCGCTTTCGGCTGGGGTGATGCCAGTGACCTCGCGTTGGCGGAAAAATTAGTAGCAGAATATCGATAGTATATATTTAATCATTGAGGACACGGAAAACATGGACAAAAAAATCAAAGGCAACCAGCGGCTTAGTTTAGCCAAGTTGCAGGCATGGGAAAAGTTAGGTTATGGAATGTTCATCCACTTCGGAATGAGTACTTTTGAGGGCAAGGAATTGCCTGACGGGCAAACTCCTTCGACTTCATATGCTCCGGACAAACTCGACGTTGAGCAATGGGTTTCAGTAGCCCGTGATGCGGGAATGAAATATGCGGTACTCACCGCCAAGCATGTGGCAGGCCATTGCCTGTGGCCGAGCAAACAAACGGATTATCATGTCGGTACCAGTGGCAATAAAACTAATGTAGTAGAGGCTTTTGTTAAGGCCTGTCAGAAAAAGGGAATAATGCCCGGATTATATTATTGCTCATGGGATAACCATCACCGGTTTGGTTCTCGTACCCCCTCGGATACTCAGCATGATGAGGAAAAACTGAAAACCCCTGTGGCATTGTCTTTCACTTCCCGGAAATATCAGGATTTTCAGACGGCCCAGCTTGAGGAACTGCTGACACAATACGGGAAAATAGGCGAGGTATGGGTGGACATCCCCTGCGTACTGCCCCGCTGTTATCGCGAAGAGCTGTATAATCAAATTGCCACATGGCAGCCGGAAACCGTAATCATGATGAACAACGGCTTCGGAGACGGCAGCAATTATCCGGTGGATAAAGCCTGGCCTGCAGATATTATGGCAATTGAACGGTTTTTGCCCAACAGTCAGAACGGGCACGTTGCATGGAGGGAAATAGAAGGTGAAAAGTACTATATGCCGGGCGAAGTCTGCGACCCAATCGGGAAAGAGTGGTTCTATGTTGACGGCGATAAGCCGCGCAGCGCTGAAGAGCTGTTGGGCATGTATCTGGTCTGCCGCTCCAGACACACCAATTTACTTCTGGACGTACCGCCGGACAAGCATGGTGTAATCCCGAAAATGCATGTGAATGCCCTCATGCGTTTGCGTAAAAATCTTGATAAATTGGGATTTAAGTAGCAATGACTCATCTCGAACGTTTTTATGCTACAGTTGAACGCCGTGAAGTCGATTATCCGGCTTCATGGCTGGGATTGCCACTACCGGAAACAATGCCAAAGCTATTAAACTTCTTTCAAGTAAAAAACGAAATAGATTTAAAAGCCAGACTTAATGATGACATCTATCCGGTGGAGATGCCCTATCATTCGCCGATCAGCAATGCGATTTACACCGCCTTTGATTTTGCAGTTAAACACCAGAATGATAATAGCGAAAGAACGCTTACCGGTCAGGGGGTTTTTGCTAATTATACGGAGCCGGCAAAAATTAATGATTTTGACTGGCCGGACCCGTCACAATATATCAATCCGGCAGAATGCTTGGAAGTCGTAAATCACGCACCAAAAGATATGGCGGTTTTAGGCGTACTGTGGTCTGCGCATTTCCAGGATGCCTGCGCCGCCTTCGGGATGGAAGAGGCATTGATGAAAATGCTTACGGAACCTGCCATGTTCAAGGCGGTGATAGAGCGTATCACCGATTTTTATTTAGAAGCGAATGAGATATTTTACTGCGCCACCAAAGGTAAAGTTCATGCCGTGCTTATTGGAAATGATTTAGGCAGTCAGAATGGACTAATCCTGTCGCCTCAGCTTATCAGGGAATTCGTTCTGCCAGGCACCCGCAAATTAATAGCTCAGGCAAAAAGATACGGGCTGAAAGTAATCCACCACTCCTGCGGGGCAATTTCGGAAATTATTCCTGACCTGATTGAAGCAGGCGCAGATGTGATTCATCCGATTCAAGCGCTGGCCAAAGGGATGGATATTCAGCGTCTGAAAAAAGATTTTGGGAATCAAGTTGCTTTCTGCGGCGGAGTGGATGTCCAGCAGTTGCTGGTTTCCGGTTCTCCGGAACAGGTGAAAGACAAAGTCAAAGAATTGAAACAATTGTTTCCTACGGGATTAATCATATCTCCAAGTCATGAAGCCGTGTTGCCGGATGTAAAAGCAGAAAATATTAAAGCGTTATTCGTATCTATAAGATAAAAACTAAAAGACAATTTATGAAATCAACCAAATTGCAGAAAAAATTAAGGACTGAATAAAATGCAAAAAACTGACTGGCGGAATATTATCAACGGGTTGGAAATTCCAACGGTATCGTATAGTGATCAACCGTTTGTAGTGAAAACAGACGACGAAGCGTGGCTGTGCTGCGTTACCACCGGTAACGGGCATGAAGGAGCGCCCGGTCAGCATGTCAGCACGAAACGGAGCACTGACCAGGGCAAAACATGGAGCATCCCCGTACCCGTCGAAGCGCCGGGTGATGTGGAGAACTCTTACGCCGTAATGCTCAAAGCCCCGTCGGGAAGAGTTTATATCTTCTACAATCACAACACCGATAATGTGCGGGAGGTGAAACTTCACCATATTCTGATTGGTGGACAGGATTCATTCACTCGCGTGGACAGCCTTGGTCATTTTGTGTTCAAATATAGCGATGATAACGGCAAAAGCTGGTCGGCGAAACGTTATGACATCCCTTTCCGGCTGTTTCAATGCGACCGGGATAATGTCTATGGCGGCAAACTCTGTTTCTTCTGGAATGTCGGCAAGCCGTTTACGCACGAGGGAACGGCCTTTGTTTCACTTCACAAAGTCGGTCAAATGGGGGAAGGTTTTTTTCAGCAGTCGGAGGGGGCGTTATTGGCCAGCGATAATCTGCTGACGGAAAATGATCCTGAAAAGATCCGCTGGGAAACACTGCCGGATGGTGATATTGGACTGCGCACGCCCAAGGGCGGCGGTCCGGTTTCCGAAGAGCAAAGCTATGTGGTATTAAGCGACGGTTCATTTTATGTGGTTTACCGCTCGGGGGACGGTTATCCGGTGGAAGCTTACAGCCGGGACGGCGGACACATCTGGAGTGAACCGCAGTATATGCGTTATGCGGATGGGCGACAGGTCAAAAATCCAAGGGCGGCCAATTTCGTCTGGAAATGCGCCAACGGCAGATATCTCTACTGGTTTCACAACCATGGCGGACATTTTATTCGCGAAATGTGGGGTCAGCCATCAGAAACTAACGGATTGGTCAAGGGCGGCGGCAGTCCTTATGATGACCGCAATCCGGTGTGGTTGTGCGGCGGAATCGAAGCTGATTCACCGGACGGCAAAATCCTCAAGTGGAGCCAGCCGGAAATTGTCTTATATACCGATGACCCGTTTGTCCGGATGAGCTATCCGGATTTGATTGAAGATGCCGGCAGATATTTCATTACCGAAACTCAAAAGAATACGGCGCGAGTTCACGAAATCCCAAAAGACTTCATTGAGAAAATATGGGCAGGACTGGAGAATAAAGAACTTCCTGGCTGCGAACCAATATTTTCCAGCGCTTCCGGCACGGTAAACGCGCCGCTGCTGCCGGAATTTTTCACCCGCAACTTTCATAGTCCGGATTATTGCGGAGCGTCTACCAATGCCGGAATTGCCCTTGAATTGGATTTGACGGTTGACAAGCAGGAGAATATTTCATTGATCAATGGGCAGCGTCAGGATGGTCGGGGGCTGAACTTGAATATCACTAAAACCGGCTGCCTGGAACTGATGATGAATGACGGCTGGATGGAGCAGCGCATAACCAGTGAGTCTTGCCTCAAAACTGGCAAGAACCATGTGGTCATCAATATTGACGGCGGTCCGCGGGTGGTAAGTTTTATTGTCAACGGTCACTTCTGTGACGGCGGCGAATATCGCCAGTTCGGCTGGCAGCGCTTCAGTCCTTATTTCCGCCATGTCAACTGGTCTGAAAAATGGACGGTAAGCAATGTTTGCCGGCTAAAAGTATATGATCGTATTTTGATGACTGCTGAAGCATTATGAACATAACGGCGAGATCGCCGCAGCAAAAAGAAACTGTTAAATACACTTCAACCACGAAAGGCATCCCGCAGTTGCGGGACTAACCTGAGAGTTAGCAGGACACGAAAAAAAGCAGATGCAGTCTCACCATGAAGAACTTAGCGCGGCATAGCCGCAACCAAAAAATACACCTTAACCACGAAAGGCACGAAAATTCACGAAAAAGAACAAATACACTTCACCATGAAGGGCATGAAGTGAATGAAGTTAAACCCGGGAACGCCGCTCTCCGCAGCGGCTTTATGACTTTCGCCTTTGGCGACCAACGCCTCGCCGTTGGATCACGCCCGGCGGGCCGCCGGTGGCGAGT
>CAIPAT010000063.1 GCA_903863035.1 uncultured Lentisphaeria bacterium | reverse complement strand
TTTTACTGCTTGACGGACGCAAGACTCAGTACGGGTTGCAGCTTCCGGTCGCTGGCGTTGAAGTAGAACCAGATATGCCTGTATCAGCCTTACTGGGCTCCTGCCCTCATCAAGCTCCTGATGGTGACTATGGATCGCGCGGGTGGATGTTTAGTGCGGTTGCGACGGCTATATTCCTGTTCGTAGTGAAACTTGGCTTAATAGCGTGAAATAGTTATTAAGCCGGTTTATTTGACGATGTGTACAGGCTGTACACATTTGCTGTCATTGACAACCGTCGCCATCCTATTCATGCTTATTTTAGTGATGCCAATATCTTCTCAAGTTCTTGTCTAACAACGTCTTTTATCTGATCCAGCTCGTCCTTGGGCCAGTTCCTTGATTCAAGAAGATTGTCTAGCCTTTTTTGAACTCTGGATACGGTTGATTGTATTTCCTGAGTGAGCTTTTCAACAGATTTCGCTTTGATGCGTTTAGCCTGTAAGGTTTTCAATTTCTCACTAACTGCGGCGGCAATCACGCTTGTCTTTGCTCTCTTGTCCTTTTCCCATATCTTCTTGACCAATGCTAATCGTGCAGCTTGCGTCTGTTGTTCATCCTCATGCTCGTCGTCCTTGTATATTCTCAACCGGAGCAGTTCCCTGCATTGCGGCTCTGTAGTCAGGACTTTGCTACCCCCTATCCTATCGTTGATATATTCTGCAATATCGTATGCCCGCGTTAACTGGTAAGCACGTCCACACGTATAATTGAATTCGTCATCTACGTATTGCTCGAACGTATTATAATGCTGTCTATAAAGCTTGTAATAGCAAATAATATGCAAGTGTTTGGCAACTTCCATTACGATATTGATATTATCCTTAATGAATGCCGTGCTTGTCTCATAGCTCCTGCCTAGCTCTGTCGCTTCGGCGATGAGTTCCTTTTCCGCGGCATTCAATTCATTCACAACTTTCGGTGAATCCATTACGGCCACGTTTGCATCAGGGACAATGTGTACAGGTTCGACTGTTTCCGGTATTGACGATCCTGCAATACTGCTATCCGCTTTGCTGTTATCAATCTTAGCTGTTTTACTTTTAGACATGTGCACTTCTCCTTGTTACTATCGAGTTTATGTCATTTTCCAATCTGGATATTTTAACATATCTTTATGCATTATTAATGTCAAGATCGTTTATTGCAATAATCGGTATTATTATAATCGCAGTATAATAACTACTAATAGTTCTTTATGCGCATGATCGTAATAATACTGAACTTGAACTGAAAATATATCCTGTTTATGGCTAAAATAATGAGATTTGATAATGAATGTGAGAGATAAAACCTTCACGGTAAATCGATAAAAATCATCTGCATATTTTTCAATTTGAGAATTATGATAATAGGCAATGGACGCTTTAATGTCGGCATTCAAGGACTTGGGGTTGAATACCTCAATCTGAGTGTTCTGGCGTTACCGATCCACAGTAAACACTGCGCCTAAAAAAGCTCTGGCCTCGCTTGTGCTGAAACAGTCGCCATCCATTATTCACGCCCGATGATTCCACCATGATTGAAACCCGCATAAAAAACCTCTGCCATTATCACGGATTTCATATTTTGTGTTATTAATAAAAGCTCGTAAATATAATCTAGACGTCACTGAATTTTTAATTATTACCGAAGGAGTTTTAAGATGAAAAAGACAAAAGCCGCGATCATGACCGAACACCAGGAACTTCCAGTTACGCCCGGGACAATGCCGCCTGCTAAAAAGCCGGGGCTTAATCAAGTGTTCCTGGATGAAATGGTCAATCGCCATGAGAAAGTCCTATGCTTCCGCATGGATATACATCTGCCGGAAGAATGTCAGTTTGATGAACCCGATGATAGATTGATTGACTTCATGAATTATTATACCAAGAGTCTCAGTATTGAAGGCCTTGAACATGCTTGCGTTGTAACTATTAAAAATGGAGAATTGAAAAATTCCCATTTGCATTGCGCTGTGCTGGTCGATGGGAATCAAGCTCCCCCAAGCACGCAGTTAATAAAACTAGCCGAGGATGCGCTGGATCAAACGCTGGTTTATTTCGTACCGCCCAGCAGCGGGCTGGCTGAATGGCCCAATGGCGGACTGGTGGATTATTGCACCCGCGATAAAGACGGCAACCCGCAGGAGAATGGCATTATGATTGACCGCAATTCAGAACTATTCAACGAGCAGTACAATCAGGTTCATCAGCAAATTTCATGCCTCGCTGAAGAGAAAAATGATGTTACGCACCGTAATATATATTACTCCAGACATTGAAACTGGCAGCCCCGTAGTTAAAGATTAATGCCGCCAGCTATCCTGGTACAGCCGAAGTTGTTTTAGTTCGGCTGAACCATCTTTAACATTGATTTTCATTCTGTTTTACGCTATAATTTGAGCGTTCTGCATAGGTACTGGCGAGGTTATTTTGGGCATCCCTGCAAACAATCCGTCTGGTCAGTTCCGGCTGACTGCATCTCTGCGGTCACCAGTACAGATTAATAACGTCATACAAAGATATTTTAATTTTCTGCATATAGCGACATTGACAGTCATATTTATCAGGTTAATATTACAGACAAGATAAATTTGATGGAGGACAGGTTTTATGCAGGTCTGTGATAAAGTCGCCCCGGATATTTCAACGCCAGCACCAGCCGGAAAGACTCGCGCACATATTCTCGTCGTCGAGGACAGTCTTATTAATCAGACCATGGTCATGATAATCCTAAAGAAAAACGGCTATTCCGTTGATGCCGTACCAAATGGCATTGCCGCGATTGCAACACTCCGCAAGATCAGCTATGACCTGGTCCTTATGGACTGCCAGATGCCGAAAATGGACGGGTTCGACGCCACATTAAACATCCGCAATAAAGATTCCGGGGTGCTTGACAATGCTATTCCAATCATCGCCGTAACTGCCCATGCCGCCAAAGAAGACCAGGCCAAATGTTTTCTCGTTGGCATGAATGCTTTTATTGCCAAACCGATAAAAGCGGCGGAGTTGCTCGCTGAGATTGAGCGATTGCTGAATATAAAACGGGATTAACCGTAAAATAGTTAATGCTGCGCAGTAAAGAAAACAATTACGGTGTGTGGATAAATTTACGTTGTGACTTTTGCTCTAATCGACCGATTGGATCGCCATAAAATCCGGACAATAGAAATTATTTCTCCATCCATATTTCATGGGAAGCGCAATCCTCATCTGCAGGAAGATATTTAACCGCCTCAATAAAAAATTCTCTGGCGGCTTCCTTGCGTCCGGCCTCTGCCAAAATCATACATATATTATTTAAAATAATGCACGCCTGGTTATCGCTTCTTAAATATTCATCGGCATTTCTGTAAAATTGCTCTGTATCTATTATGATGCCGTCATCGTCTGTGCCTAAACTATCAACGCATTCTGCATAATCAAAGGCGTCTTTTATAAGCTGCGTATAAAGTTCCTGATGCAATTTCAATGAGTCTACCAGTCTGCCTTCTTCTTTATAACGCAATGCTTTGGTAAAATTATCCTGAAATTCCAGCGCATTCATAAGTTCGCATTCTCCCTGGTATGTGCAGTTGCATTATACCATGTTTGAAACGGGTATTTTACTCAAGCGTCCTGATACACACATCAAAATGCATTATCCTCTGACATTCCCTAAATAAGTTATCGCCCCAAGCGAGCTTTATCATATCCGATTTATTTGAGTGCCATACTTTCTACCGTGCCGACGAGTTCAGATATAGTGAGAGGTTTCCTCAGCGTGGCATCCGCCCCGAACGCGCTGGCGTTCCGCAGGTAAAAAATTGGTTCGATAATCCCCCCGCCAGACATTGCTATAATTTTAATTTGCGGCCAGGCTTGTTTGATTTCCCTGATTGTCTCTATTCCATCTTTATCCGGCATGATTATATCGGCGATGACCATGGCTGTATCTGGATTGCTTTTTATTTGCTCAAGCCCCTCATTGCCATCGCTAGCGGCAATAACATCGTAACCAGCAGTAATGAGTATTTTGCAGACAAATTTCAATACATCTTCGTCATCTTCAATTACTAATATTTTCATATTCACCTATCTTTTTTGTCAGAAATACTTTTTCAGTAATGCGGTCAATGAAGTCTTATTGAAAGGTTTAGTAATATAATCATTGCAGCCAGCCGCGATCGCTTTTTTTCGGTCGTCTGCAAGCGCATTAGCGGTTTGCGCTATAATGACCACATCTTTATTGAACTGCCGGATTTGCCTGGTGGCTTCATGTCCGTCCAGATCGGGCATTGCAATATCCATCAGTACCAAGTCGATATCAGGGTTATCGCGGCAGGCTTCAACGGCTTCAACGCCAGTTCTTGCTTTCAATACTTCTCTGCCGAAATCCTCAACATCCAGCGTAATCAGCATTTCTGATTTATCGTCGTCTTCGGCAATTAATATTTTCAGATTTCCGGGTTGATTCTTTTTTCTGTTTTCCGATTCAGGATTGCAAGGAATAGTGAAATAAAATACAGAACCTTTGCCTTCTTCGCTTTCCACCCGGATTTTGCCGCCTTGCTTTTCCACAAATTCTTTGCATAGCAATAAACCAAGTCCGGTGCTGAGCTCGCCTTCTGTACCTTTTCTATTGGTTCGAACATCGACCCGGAATAAATTGTCCACCATTTCACTACTCATGCCAATACCGGAATCTTTAATGGATATTTCAACGTTATTGTCTCCTGCATATTTCGCCGACAGATTTATTGCCCCGCCTTTAGCGGTGAATTTTATCGCATTGGAAAAAAGGTTGCGAATAACGGATTGAAGCATGTTGCTGTCAGCCAAAACCTTTATGGCATCGGGAATATGGCTGGTTATTTCAATTCCCTTCTTTCCGGCGGGCTCCAGCACCATTGCCACACTTTCGCTTACGATTGGAAGTAATAAAACAGCCTTCGGATTAAAAGGCATTAAGCCCTGCTGCATTATTGACCATTGTAGCAGACTTTCGATAAGACGGTAAAGATTGGTGGCGGAGTCTCTCATGTTCACTGCAATCTCTTGCATCTCGGGCTTTGTCAAACGTGGAAGCTCCTCTGCCATTTCTTGTGTCAGCCCAAGAAAGCTTTGGAAAGGGCTGCGCAAGTCATGGGCAATGATGGAAAAGAATTTGTCTTTTTCCGCATTGGCTTTATGAAGTTCCTCGTTTTTGAGTTTTATTTCCAACTCGGCCTGTTTGAGCGCGGTGATGTCGCTCATCACAACACGGCATATGGAATTGCCATTGATGTCCTGTAATTGAGTAGTAGCCAGGAGCGCCCAGAATGTTGTATTATCCTTTTTCACTATCCGCAGTTCGAACGTCTGCGGTTTTCCAATATCAAATAGTTGTTTACGATGCACATAGTAGATGTCCTGATCTTCTTTGAGAATGAATTGGCTGATTGGCCGTTTGTCCAGTTCAGCGCGGTTCCTGCCCAGCAGTGTGGCGGCGGTGAGGTTGGCTTCCAGTACCAGCCCCTGCTCGCTGATGGTTAAATAACCCACCGGCGCCAGGTTGTAGAAGTCGAAATAGCGTTCCCGCTCAGCATCCAGTTTCACCTGGGACCGGAGCAACTCCTCGTTCTGCATCTCAAGTTCAATCTGGTGCACGCGTAGTTCCTGGATAATCTTTTGTGTGTTCGGAGAGATTGATTTCGGCAATGCGAGAGCTTTCTTCCGGGCAATCTCTTCTGCCCGTTTACGCAGTTCGGCGGCATATACAAGCCGGTTATTATCCTTGACGTTCATTGTAAACTCCCCCATTAAATTCGATCAATCCAGAATTAACCACAGCGACACAAAGGCACAGATAAATCAATTTTTCAGCTTCCTCATTTCTCGCGTTTCTCCCTTTCAACATTCATCAACGCCGCGGAGACCGTACGCTGACAGATGAATAATTTTAATTTTACGGTCTTTACCACCCGGTAGCCGTTAGTTCCTTCATTGTTTTACCATATTGCCATATTACCATATTACCACATGCTCAATCACATTTTTGAGCAAGCGGTAACGGTAATACTGGATGGGAAGATCTCAGCCGACAGTAATAACGCTGTTGAGAGTTCCCATGTCATTCTGCATGAAATTGGGATTGCTGTGATCAACGCACCAGAGGTCATTAATGTAATATTTGTATTCGTAAGTACCGATCCACAGTAAACACTGCGCGTCTCCAGCCGCTAAACGAGCAAATGGTAAATCGTCCAGGAAACGATATTCCTGAATTTATGCTGAATTAAGCGTAGACTTTCTATATCACTTCATAGCCGTGTTTATTGAACCATCGCTTTAGATTTGAGTATAAATTGATAATCGTCGCAGCCTTAAAACTGTTTTCTTTGGGCGGCATTGGTGCCATATCCGGATAGATCCCATTAAACTTCAATACCAGCTCAACGGGTTTCTTCCCTGAATCCATTATCGAAAGCGTGAAATCATAGTACAGGAACTCCTTGCATTTGGGGTGGATAAACCTGGCTATCAATTCGCCCTTTTCCTGGTAAATAACCTTTGAACTACTCATTGTTCCATCCTTGCGTCTCAGGCTTTTATGTAATGACCGTGATGAAAAAGTCTCATTATCTCCACATAAAGATCCTTCCAGTCATCACCTGCACATTCAGCGAACGATGCTGAATAGTTTCTTCATTTAATCGTTGCATCAAACCCATTTTTATACATATAGCGGTCAAATTAATGATTTCAATTAAATGTATTCATTTCACCGCCGGTATCTGCTGCCAGTCTGTCGTATAGCCTTCAGATAATAAGCTCATATTTGTTTTACCTTTTAATTGTAATATTCTATTGGACAGTTATTTGTATATTACAATGAAAATTGCTTTTATTACTGTTTCATGTTTGTGCATATCGTGTTAGAATAGGTTACATTGGAGCTTTCCAGTTCTGAAGTATTTAACAGGAGGCCATCATGGTTGTAAGAAAAAAAGATAAAGCTACCGTATCAGCAGCAACGCATGCCGCCGGATATCCCGTTCAGTCAAATTTCAACGAGCATTTGCATGAAACTCAAGAACAGAAATCAATTGAATTTGATTTTCGTCCATCATCACTTCAGGCTGCGAAATCCGCAAGTTCAATCTTGCTATTCCAATTATCGCCATTACCGCATAGGCCGCTGAATGGAGACAGAGAAAAGGCAATAGCCGCAGGCTGCAATGATTACATTGCAAAGCCTTATAATGAAACCTCATTGACGGCATTACTGATGAAGTATTTCTGAGAGAAAAGAAGGCAAAGGAGCCGCTGGACTGATTATCTTTAACAATCATTTCACCAACGGTATCTGCGACCAGTCGATCGTTTGCTATTTACTGATTCGTGCGCTGGAACTGGTTAACCTATCTTTGTAGTTTGCTAATGCAGACAGATAAGAAAACAGACTATTGATAACAAATAGATCGGAATACTCAAGGTTGAAAAAATAAGGGAGCAAGATGGATGAAACATCAAATCGGGAAATTGTTATTCAGGGCATCCATGGTAATCGGCATTGCAATATTGATAGTCAGCCCTTTGTATGCAGCGGAGCAGGCATCTACAAAAAAACTGAATAAAGACTGGCAGGAATTAACAATTCCTCGCGCCTTATGTGATGGATTTTATGAAATAACGCTTGACATAAAAGTGCCAACCCCTGAAAAGATCAGTATTTACCGCATTGATAAAGACGGCAATCCGGATTTTAAAACCCCTGTTGCATTTAAATATAAAGCTGACGGCGATTATGGGAAAGTAATCTTTAAAATTAATGGAGTCGGAACGGATGTTTACAATATAAAAGTTATTGATGGCAAATACAGCAAGAAGAATAAAGATATTGGCGCAGCAGAGGAGAAATACCGAATCTTTTTCAACCGCCCGCTGAATAAAAAAATCAATGTTTCTGATATTCCCGCAGACGCAAATCTTATCGGTTATGGAACGTTTGAAAATATAGATGCAAAAACGGGCTGGCCGACCGGTATGCCGGATTCTCTTATTAAAAAATATCTTGCAGATGGATTTACAATTCAGAAAGCTGATACTCCATATGGCAAGAATTATATTAAAATTGTTAAACCTAATAATAAAGAAAGCGGCATAATAACTTTTAACTGTGCAGTCCAGGGCGGAAAGAACTATTATTTTGCCTATGCTGAAAAATATGAAAGCGTACAGGAAGCACGGACATATGCAAGCGTTTACTGGTATGATCATGACGGCAAATATATTTCACGTGAAAATTTCAATCTGA
This sequence comes from uncultured Lentisphaeria bacterium, assembly GCA_903863035.1. GTDB lineage: Bacteria > Verrucomicrobiota > Lentisphaeria > Victivallales > Victivallaceae > CAIPAT01. Next base: position 12,531 of record CAIPAT010000063.1, on the reverse strand, counting down.
GTGTGAAAAGTTTTGACTGGAAGACTTTCACAAAAATCATCAAATCTCCCGACAATTCAGCTTTTCTGATTATGAATCTACGAATGAATAGCTCTGACGGTTATGCCCTGCTGAAAAATATAATCATCCGTCCGCAATTATACACTGGAAGTCCGATCGAGGCAGAACGGAACAGAATCAAAGCGGTGACATATCAGCCGCTGGATATTTTTGAACAGTTGAACAGTTCCTATGTGACCCCGCATGTGAAATGGCTGATCCCATCCTCAGTACAAGCCCCGTCAATATTATTTCTTGCCGACCAATATCATACGGTGGCTAATACGAGTAAGCGAGAAATCATTGAACTGTCACAACGGATGAGTATTTCTAATTTTCATTACATCCCGCTTCTGCGTGAAATGTTGACGCCATCAATGCGTAACCTCGGCATGAATCAAGGAGATACCTATTCAGATAAACTTGAGCCTTATACCCTGATGTGCATTGAAAACGCCGATCCTTCAAAGTATGACATGACCCTGGTATCTCAGCTTGATTTCAAGGGCAAGCAACAGGAACTGACAAATTTACTTATGAATGTTCTGAAAAACGGGAAAGGGCTTCTGCTGCTTGACTGCCAGAACATTCCCGACGAATTGAATGGCAAGGCGCTTAAAACATTGCCCGGCTTTTTACTTATGCCGGAAATGAGAACCTTGCCGCCATCAGTCATTAAGAATATCTGTCGTCTGGGAAAAGTCGAAGAAGGCCGCATCGCCGTAGTGAATAAAAATATAAATAGGACTCTTCGGAATTATCCCTGTGTCCCGCAGGAATATTCCCAGATAGTATTTCATGACTACTTCGGACGCAGCTTCCCGTATTGGGAGTATATGTACATACCGTTAATCAAAGCCATCGAATGGACGGCAGGCAAATCTTCGCCGGCATCATTTACCGAATTCAAATCGGATGCGTTGGCAAACAGCATAAGCTTTATCGTAAAAAGCGATTCCGGCTTTAACGCCCGCTTAAAAACATGTTTCAGTTCTGTATTTAAAGAAAAAGGGCCGGAAGTCATAAAAGATATTTCTCTTAGGCAAGGGGAGAATACAATCACTATTCCTATCCCGTCAGAATTATCCGGCGGAACCAGTGTGGCGGATTACTGGCTGCTAGCCGCGCAGGATGATAATATCTATGACTTCGGGGCTGGACGGGTGGATGTACCTGAACTCTGCCAGATTAAATCAATAACTTTCAATAATGCTGATTTATGTTATAGGAATGATGAACCGGTGAACTTGAAGGTTGAACTCGGAAAAGCACCGGAAGGCGCTGATTTGCAATGCCTAGTGGAAGACACAAACAATCGGATTGTGTGGCGGATGAATGAAAAAGCCGCGTCCTCTGTGACATTTTCTTTTATCCTTCAGTCACCCTATACGATGCTTTACAGGGTATTCATAAAAGTGACTAAGGACGGAAAAGTTCTGGCACAGAACATGAAAGAGTTTTCCATGCCGTTCGGGTACAGAGATCTGCTGGATTTGCAGGCTTATGTTTGGGGCAATTCCTGGACTTTTTTCCGATGGCGCGAACTGGGCTTTGATTCTGCCACCTGTGCGTTCAGTGAAAGGTATTCTACTGACGGCCTTTTTGCGGCGCTGGTCAATGTCAATCTACGCCCGCATAGCGTAGGTTCAGGCGCAGTCCTCTATAAAACAGATTTGACATATCGTGGCGACATAAAGAGCGATCCGGTACGTGCACCATGTTATTCAGACATGGAACGTTGGAGCAAAGTACGTGAAATAATACATACAACTATGGAGAAAGGAAAATATAAATTTTACGGGGTAAAGGAGTATTTGCTGTGCGATGAGTCGTATCTTGGAAGCTCCGTGTGTTATTCTGAATACTGCATCGGCGCTTTTCGAAAATATTTACAGGAACGCTACCAATCGATTGACCATTTAAACAAGGAATGGAATACCGCTTTCCGAAAATGGGAAGAAGTTCTCCCGATTCAAAAAGAAGAAGTTGATATAAAAAATAAGAACAACATGGCCCGCTGGTTAGATCACAAAATATTCATGGCCAGGGTATTTGCTTTAAATTGGGTAGGCTTCACCAAAAAATATATAAATGAGATAGTGCCCGATTCCAAAGTGGGGCTGTCCGGTACACAAAACCCCGGATACAGCTATGACTGGTCTCAACTGATGAAAGTCATCGACTATCTGGCCTACTATAGGGGAATACAGGGTGACCTGATCCACGCTTTTGCCATGCCGGGGATTGTTTCCGGAATATGGTGCGGAGGATATGTTCCAGCGCATTTACTTATGGAGGAGTATGAACGCTGCTTACCCTGGGTGGGAATGTTCAAGGATAATAATGCATATCAATTCTTTAACGGTTCGCACGGGACATGCCTATATGGGGATTTGAGTATTTCCCCAAACCTCCAGATCGCCGCTGAGGAAATTAAGGAACTGAAAAGCGGTACCGCAAAAATGCTCCTTTGCGCTAAAGCCGAAGAGCAACCAATCGCTATTCTGCATTCTCAGGCATCAATGTTTGCAGCGATGGCAACCGTGGGCAATAAAATATGGGAAAATTCACTTTTAAGCTGGAAGACATTGCTGAATGACCTGAAATACAATTTCAAATTCATAAGCGAGGAGGAGCTGGAAAACGCTGGATTAAGCAATGAAAAAATTAAATTGCTGGTGCTTCCGGCAGCCTTCTGCCTTTCGGAAAAACAGACTGAAAATATCCGCAGATTCGTTTCCGGCGGCGGGGTTGTAGTAGCAGATTTCGGGGCTGGGTATTTTGACGGCAGCGGCAAACGCATTGCCAATAAAAGACTTGATGAAGTTTTCGGGGTGGACCGCTCCCGCAGTGTTTTGGGAGTCGAGAGTTGTGACTTGCGCATTAAATCTGTTCCGGAATTCGGCCTCAGTGAATGTTCAATGAAACTCTGGGCAGGGGAAAAGGATTTTAAAACTACAGGGGGAAAGGCAATGGGCGTATCAACTGTCCCGAATACTCCGTTAATGGTTTGCAACAAATTCGGCGAAGGCAAAGCGTTCCTCATGAATATTCCTATCAACTGGTACAAAAATGTAAATATCGGCGGCGACGGCGGCGAATTGTCCCAGACATCGCAGGGACCGGAGGTGCTTGCCGGAAAGATACGGAATCTTACTGACGGAATTTTGCAGTCTTCCGGACTTAGCCCGCTCTGTAGGGTAACGTTTGACGGCAAGACTTACCCTTGCACGACAGTATTTAAACGGGACGGTGGCATTAAATATCTCGGATTGATCAACGAATCTATCGAGAGAAGCAATATCGACACTGAAAAAGCGGTTGCGGCGTTGATAACGATGCCGTTTAAATCCCATGTTTATAGTGTGAGAGATGGCAGATATCTGGGCAATACCGATAAAATTCAGAGTAGAATAATACCGGCAGTCGCGCAGTTATATGCGTTCCTGCCATATCAGGTTACAGGAATTGAAATTAACGGCAAGGGTGAATACAGCCTCGGGGATGTTGTTTATTTAGAGGCAAAAATAAAAGCATCTTCTAACAATATGTGCCCTCATGTAATAAGGGTTGAACTGCAAGACCCGTCCGGGAAAATTGATCCTGTCTACAGCCAGAATATTTATCTGCCGGACGGCAATGGGCACATCAAGTTTCAATTTGCAATCAATAACAGACCGGGGAAATGGAAATTAACGGTAAAAGATATTGCATCTTCTTTTAAGGGAGAAAAAACAATTGTCTTGCAATAGGACTTCCGGTTACGGTCTAAACTAAATAAAACGAGAAATATAATTTTAGTGCTGTGCCGAAAATAGATATTAAACGTCGTACCACCTGGTGTCGTTATTTCACCAACGGTATCTGCGCCCAGTCCGTCGTGTAGTTCGGCGACAGGTGGTCGCGCTTCATAGTCCAAGGCCGCTGGATGCCTTCGGCCAGATGAAATATCGTTTTCTTGCCGAACTGTTTATTGATCCTGTCAACGGCCTCATAGAGTTTGTCGCGCCGGGAGGATTCGGCGAGCAACCGGTGACACGACGGCTGTTGGACTTCTTCAACTTTGAAAATTTTGCGTCGTTGTCGGGTTGAAAATCGAAACATTTAGCGTAATTTGAAATCATAGAGGTTTTGAAGTTTAAATAACAATGTTATTAGTGGAGAATTTGAAATGATTAAGAACATGATGCTTTTAGTCGTAGTGGCGTTCTGTTTTTGTCCGTATTATACTTTTAGCGGAGAATCCAAATTGTGGAGCAAGGCTGCGGAAAAGGGCGATGCTGAAGCACAGTATTATCAAGGACGGTGCTATAGCATAGGCTCGGGAGTTAGTAAAGATATGAATAAAGCAATAGAGTGGTATCGTAAATCTGCGGAAAAGGGAAATGCGAAAGCGCAGTTTAGTCTTGGAATGTGCTATCGGCAGGGCGTTGGCGTAGCCAAAAATGAATTAGAAGCAGTAAAATGGTTTAGCAAAGCGGCTGAACAGGGAAATGCCGAGACTCAGGGCATTCTTGGAACCTGCTATGCCACTGGCGCGGGTGTTACAATAAATAACGATGAAGCCTTAAAATGGTACCGCAAAGGAGCGGATCAGGGCAATATACTTGCAATGTTAAATCTTGCACTGATATATTTTGAAGGCAGGAACGTTGCTAAAGATGAAGTAGCAGCCAAAAAATTGTGGAGCAAAGCTGCGGAGCATGGAGATAGTCACGCTCTTATTAATCTTGGCGCAAAAACTGAAGCCGAACAATTTAATTGGTATCGCAAATCAGCGGAGCAGGGGAATGGAAATGCGCAGTATTATCTGGGATTGCGTTATCAAGAGGGGCTTGGCGTAGCCAAAAATGAAGTGGAAGCAGTAAAATGGTTTAACAAAGCAACGGAGCAGGGAAACGCAGAAGCTGCTCTTTCTCTCAGTATATGCTATGCCAGCGGTACAGGAGGTCTTACTCCTGATATAAAAAAAATGGTACTATTATTGCGCAAATCTGCGGAAAAGGGAAATATTTCAGCACAATGTATGTTGGCAGATTGCTATGAAAGTGGCTATGGTATTGCCAAAGATATGAATAAAGCAATAGAGTGGTATCGTAAAGCATCAAAACAGGGAGAGTGGCGGGCGCAGGAGAAGCTAAATAATCTAGGGAAGTGATTATCTTTTATAATCATTTCACCAACGGTAACTGCTGCCAGTCGGTCGTATAATTCGGTGAGAGGTGATCGCGCTTCATCGTCCAGGGCCGCTGGATGCCTTCGGCCAGATGGAAGACGGTTCTCTTGCCGAACTGTTTATTGATCTTGTCAACGGCCTCATACAGCTTGTCGCGCTTCGACGATTCGGCATAACTGAAGATATCCGGCTGCACGGTTGCAGAGCTTTCCAGTCCGTAGAATACCACGCCAGCCTTTTTATATCTCCGCCCTTCAATGAATATTCCGGGCAATACAGTCGCGATTTTATTCAGCATGGTACTCGTGTCGCCGGTCGGGAAGTCAAAGACTACAGTGGTTCCGGTTATCCCCCCATCCTGTGCTTCGTTGCCATATTCCGGATAATACTGGAAGTAAACATTGGCCCCGGCAGCTTTCTGGTTCTCTTTACGCAGTTTAGTCGCGGCGGTGGAGGTATAAACGGCAACGGCCTCCGTCAGATCGCGCAGGTCAATGACCGGATGGCCGAAGGAACGGGAACAACTGATGCTCTGGCTGGGTTCTTCGATATTGTCCATGTCCAACGCCGTAGTTCCATTCAGCTCCATTACAGTTCTGGCGACGCATACATTAAATTGTTTGCGTATAAACGCATCATCCTGCGATCTCAGCTGTTCGGCAGTGTTTATGCCAAGCCGGTTAAGTTTATCCGTCAGGCGCTGTCCTATGCCCCATATTTCGCCTATCGGAAGCTTCGACAGTATGGCCGTCGGGTTATCCGGCATGACGAATACTCCATCCACTGACTTCTTGCCGATATGATTGGCGATCTTGGCCAGCGTCCGCGTTGGTGCGATGCCTACCCCGACCGGGATGCCGACCCACTTCAATATTTTCTTCCGTATCTGCTGCCCGTAGGCGAAGTAATCGGAGCCCTCCGGCAATGACAATAACAGGAATGCTTCGTCAATGGAATAAGGTTCGACATCAGGAGAAAAATCGCACAGGACGGTCATTACCCGCTTCGATAAGTCCCCATAGAGTTCATAGTTGCTGGAACGGATTATTATGTCATGCTGCTTAATTAGCGGCTTCAACTGGAAATAGGGCACTCCCATCTTTATGCCCAGTGCTTTGAGCTCATTTGAACGTGAAATCACACACCCATCATTGTTGGACAGAATAGCTACGGGCTTATTGCGGAGCGACAGGTCGAATACTCGTTCACAGGAAACATAAAAGTTATTGCAGTCCACCAGGGCGATCATGATGTTACTTTCCCTGCTTGACGAATTGATGGATCGCAGCGGTAACTACGCCGAAGATTTGCAGTTCATTTTCCCCGGCAAAGGTGATCGGCTTGTATTGCGGGTTGGCCGCGATCAGTTGCAGCACATTATCTTTATTCCGCAGGTACTTCACGGTGAATTCGCCATCAACGGCGGCGATGACAATACTGCCGTCTACTGCATCAAGCGCACGGTCAACCACCAGAATGTCACCAGGCATAATCCCGGCTTGCAGCATTGAATCACCAGCAGCGCGGACAAAAAAAGTGCCAGCCGGATGCTTGACCAGCAGTTCGTTCAGGTCTAATGCCTGTTCCACGTACTGTTCTGCCGGAGACGGGAATCCGGCCATCACACAGTCGCCCATCAGTGGCGGCTTGTCTGCTGATTGTTTAGTTTTAGTCATAATAAAACCTCTAATTTTATGTAATATATTTTAGCATTATAATAAAGTTATGCAATTATAAAAAGCAGAGGCCAAGCAAAAATACCACCTTATTTACGCTGAAATCATTTGTATATTATTTTAAATTGTGTATTTTTTTTATGTGTTTGCGGTATAGCTTATCAGAATTAGAAGATAACTTGATCCAGAATGTAGGAAGTCTTTATTAGAGATTAAGGGGAAGTATGGTTGTTCAACGCTTTATGTTTATAATCAGACCTGATGATAATATTTTAGAAAAAGAAGTGGTAATAACTTTCAGGAGAAGTATTCGTCATGGATAACCGCTTCTTCGAAAAACCTATCCTTAATTCACCATACAAGTATCCTGAACAACACTGGGAGCTTGAAACAGGCTTAATCGTTCACTACACTTAACAGCGGATATATAAAATGGCATACGCCATTTCGCATACCCGCGAAACGTTGTGTGACATTGCCCGAGCAAGAGGTTAAATTGATATGAATATAATACGAAAGGTATTTTTACTTACTGGCACTAAAGAGCCGCCATCCGTGGCGGCAAAAGAACACAACCGGTTAATAATTGAGAAGGATTAAATGCATAGTATTGCTATAATAGATAAAAATCGCGTAAATTTAAAGAGGGGAATTTTAACTAATGATTCTCTCGAAGGTTTAAATATAATCGAAAGGAACGATACTATATTAAAGTCTATGATAAAAAATAAAGTCGATGTACTTGAAAACGAAATCAAAAATAAATATCCAGATGTATTAGAAACGCTTTTGTTTGACCGCACGACAAGAAGTAATATCTTGTGGGCTACTGATAATTATAAAAGTCTTGGCAATGGATATGAACATAATTCGCCTATTACAATTGAACTAATTACAGGTACACACGGCAATATTATTCTACCACGCTCTAAAAAGAAAAAGTCTATCCAACAGGCACGAAGTCGTGATATGGCAGAGGTATTTACACCTTCATGGGTTTGTAATGCTCAGAATAATTTAATAGACAATGCTTGGTTTGGTTGTGAAGATGTTTTTAATACAGAAAAAGAAAAACCCGATGGAACTAAAAATTGGGAAACTAATAAAAATAAGGTTGTTTTTCCTAAAGGAAAAACTTGTAAGCATTACATAAAAGAAAACCGTCTTGAAGTAACTTGCGGTGAAGCCCCCTATATTACAAGCCGTTACGACACAACAACCGGAGAATTTATAGCTGTTGAAAATAGAATTGGACTTCTTGATAGAAAACTAAGGGTGATAAATGAGAATCTTGATACTTCAGGAGATTGGCTCGAAGCAGCACAAATAGCATACAAAAGTATCTATGCTTTTGAGTGGCAAGGTGATAATTTACTTCTTGCGCGTGAAGCAATGCTCATTACTTTTATTGAAAACTATCTTCTTAAATTCGGCAAGGAACCATTGCAGAAATCTATAAAATATATTGCATACATAATTTCATGGAATGTTTGGCAGATGGATGGTTTGAAAGGGGTTGTCCCAAACAGTTGTAAAAGTCAGGTAACTGAACAACATGATTTATTTGGTGATATAGAAAAAATAATTAAGCAATGTGAGGGATGTATGAAAGAAAACATATCTAAGCATAACGGGGAGTATTGCATAATCAGGGATTGGAATTACAATGATACTAAATCCGAAAAAAAAAGGCGTGAAATTAAGTTTATTGAACTTTTACAGAGGGTGACAAAATGAAATATACGTCAGCTTTAAAGTTAAAACTAATATATCTTTTCCGAATAAACGATGAAAGGCATCGCGATTGTGTTAAAATTGGCGAGGCAACATCTGAAAATGAAAATATATGGGGCTTAGAACCTAATAGCAAAGCACTTAATAATGCTGCGAAAACAAGAATAAACCAATACACCCAAACAGCCGGCATTAAATATGACCTTTTATATACAGAAGTTTCCATTTATAATAACAAAGGCACACTAAAATCCTTTTCAGACTCAGAAGTCCATAATGTTCTCACACGGTCGGGCATTGGAAAAAAAATATTTGATAAAGAAAACAAAGCAAATGAATGGTTTAAGACTGACCTTGAAACTGTAAAAAATGCCATTAAAGCCGTAAAAGAAGGCAGAGATTCCTTAACCCAGGAAGAAAAAACAGAAGATAAAAACCCGATTGTATTTAGACCAGAACAACAAGATGCAATAGAAAAAACAAAGAAACAGTTTAAGAAAAGCAATGAAATGCTTTGGTTTGCAAAAATGCGTTTTGGTAAAACACTTTCAGCTCTTCAAATTGTAAAAGACATGGATTTTTCCAGAACTTTGATTTTAACACATAGACCTGTTGTAGATGCAGGTTGGTTTGAGGATTTTGGTAAAATCTTCTATGACAAGCCGAATTATCACTACGGGTCAAAAAATAAAGGCAATAGTTTTGAAGTTCTTGAAAAACAAATTCAAAAGGATAAAACAAAATATATCTATTTCGTATCTATGCAGGATTTAAGAGGGTCGGAGTTGGTTGGCGGCAACTTTGATAAAAACAACAAAGTTTTCTCAACCTCTTGGGACTTTATAATAGTGGATGAAGCTCACGAAGGTACTCAAACAGAGTTAGGAAAAAATGTTATGGGAGAGCTGGTTAAAACAACAACCAAGGTTCTTCACCTTTCAGGCACTCCGTTTAATCTGCTGGATAATTATAAAGAAGAAGAGATTTTTACTTGGGATTATGTAATGGAACAACGCGCCAAAGCGGAATGGGATAAAATCCACTTCGGCGACCCTAATCCTTATTCTTCATTACCAAGATTAAATATCTTTACTTACGACATTGGAAAACTTCTTAATAATTATGCTGATGAAGATGTGGCTTTTAATTTTCGAGAATTTTTTCGTGTAAATGAATCAGGAGATTTTTTACATAAAAATGATGTAAGTTCATTCTTAAACTTAATCTGTAAAGAAGACAGCGAAAGCAACTACCCTTATTCTACAAATGAGTATCGAAATAATTTTCGTCACTCGCTATGGATAGTCCCAGGCGTTAAAGAAGCAAAAGCATTAAGTTCCATGCTTCAATCACATAAAGTTTTCAGTCAATTTAAAATTGTAAATGTGGCCGGTGATGGTGACGAAGAAGAAGCAAAAGAGGAAGCGTTAAGAAAAGTTCAAAATGCCATATCAGACAAACCATATGAAACCTATACGATTACATTATCTTGCGGAAGGTTAACAACTGGCGTTTCAGTTCCTGCCTGGACAGCCGTATTTATGTTATCGGGTTCGTATAATACTTCGGCTTCGAGTTATATGCAGACTATTTTCAGGGTTCAAACACCAGCTACTATTAATGGTCAAGTAAAAGAAGAATGTTTTGTATTTGATTTTGCGCCTGATAGAACATTAAAGGTAATTGCTGAAACAGCTAAAATATCTTCAAAAGCAGGTAAAACTACAAGCGGTGACCGAAAAGTAATGGGCGAATTCCTGAATTTCTGTCCAATTATTGCCGTACACGGTTCACGTATGACCGCCTACAATGTTGAAGGTATGCTCGAACAACTTAAAAAAGTATATATCGAACGTGTCGTGCGTAACGGTTTTGAAGATGGCTATTTATATAACAATGACCAACTAATGAAGCTGACGGATGTTGAACTCAAAGATTTTGAAAAATTAAAGGGTATTATTGGAAGCACTAAAGCAATGCCCAAGAGTGGGGACATTGATATTAACAAACAAGGGTTCACTGATGAAGAGTATGAACAGCTTGAGGGTGCTCAAAAGAAAAATCGCACAAAAAATGAACTCACTGAAGCCGAAAAAAAGCTATTAAAAGCAAGGGAAGAACACCGCAAAAACCGTGAAAGTGCAATTTCAATACTCCGGGGCATTTCTATTCGCATGCCTTTACTAATATATGGAGCTGATGTAAATGATGAAGATAAACAAATCAACATAGATAACTTTGCTAAATTAATAGACGATAAGTCTTGGGAAGAATTTATGCCCAAAGGCGTTTCAAAAGAAGTTTTTGAAAACTTTAAAAAATATTATGAGACAGATGTTTTCAGAGCCGCTGGCAAAAAAATACGTGCGATGGCTCGAGCGGCCGATAGCCTTACCATTGAAGAACGTATTGACAGAATTACCGGTATTTTTAATACTTTTCGAAATCCTGACAAGGAAACTGTTCTTACTCCCTGGCGTGTAGTGAATATGCACATGGGGGATTGCCTTGGCGGTTATGTTTTTTATGATGAGAAATTTAAAAATGTACTTGAGAAGCCGCGCTTTGTTGAACAAGGGAACGTTACTAATGATGTGTTTCAAAATGATTCGATAATATTGGAAATAAACTCAAAGTCAGGTCTTTATCCTTTGTATATGGCTTATAGTATTTATAAAAATGTTGTTAATGATAAATACTTTGGCAAAAATAATACACCTTCGATTGAACAGCAATACGAAATATGGGATAAAATTGTAAACGAAAATATTTTTGTACTTTGTAAAACGCCTATGGCAAAGAGCATTACTAAGAGAACATTGGTCGGATTCCGTAACTCGAATGTAAATACCAGATATTTTGAAGACTTGACTAATCAAATTACGAGTAAAGAGCAAAATTTAATAGAAAAAGTAAAACAGGGTAAAACCTATTGGAAATCAATAAGGGAGAATGACATGAAATTTAATGTAATTGTAGGCAATCCACCATATCAGGATACAGGCGGATCGGGCGGTAATAACGACGCACCAGTTTTTCAGCATTTTTGCAAGATAGCAAGCAGAATATCGTCACAATATTCATCTCTTGTCATTCCTTCTAGATGGTTTGCTGCTGGGCGTGAAAATTTATTAGCAGAATTTAGAAAGGAAATGTTGAACAGTGGTAATATTGAAAAATTAATTGTATATAGCAATAGTAACGAGCTGTTTCCAAATGTTGAGATTAAAGGTGGCGTGTGTTACTATCTTGAAAATAAAGACTATTCAGCTGATTGTAAATATATTCTTCATAGAGATGGCGAGACTCAAGAAAAATATATGCCTTTAAACACATTTGATATTCTTATTCGCGAGCCAAAGTTATCAGTAATTGTAGAAAAAGTTGAAAAGATACGCTCTGTTAACAAACTACAAACTGTTGACAAAATTATTTCATCAGATACACCTTTCGGTATTCCGTCAAATCCAAAAGAAAGTAAAAAAACGCCCTTCAAAGTATATTCAACTTCTTCAAATACACACGATACTCTGTTGTTTCATATAGAGAATACTAAAAGAAAAACTGAGTATGCAAATAAAAATACTATTACGAAAAATTCAGTAGATATTGAGAAACCAAAGGTTTTTATCCCAGGTAGTTATGGTGCCGGTGAAACTTTTCCGCATCAAATACTCGGGGTACCCGAATTCGCACCTGCTAATTCTGTATGTTCTCAATCTTACTTATATTCTGCATTTAAGACAGATGTTGAAGCAAAATATTTCAATGAACAACCCCGGGGCAGAGCCCCGAGGTATCGAAGACAAAAACAGCGTATTCAGAAGTCAAAGCGCAATTGACCATCATATAGTTTTTTGTATTCTTCTTGCGTATTTCCCTGCCCTGCTATATACTTCTTAATCA
>CAIPAT010000062.1 GCA_903863035.1 uncultured Lentisphaeria bacterium | reverse complement strand
CACGCGATACGATGTTACCTTTTCTCTGCATTTTGAGACTCCTTTGTTAGTTTTAGGTCGCAAACCATAATTTAACTGACAAAGGAGTTTTTTCTTTAACCTGTGACAAATTCCTTGTCACTTACTCATGGTATCTGACTCTTTATTGCGGATGCTCAACGTGGCGTCAAATCCGTCCATTTCCGGCATCTGGCAGTCCATAAGCACCAGATTGTAATCAATACTGCGCAGAGCGGTAACGGCTTCAAGGCCATTGGCCACAGCATCAGCCGGATATCCGTTCTTTTTCAAAATCACCATCACCAGCGCCTGATTAACCGGGCTGTCTTCGGCAACTAGAATACGGACTCGCCGCTTTTTCTGCTCCGCTGATGTAACCGGAATATTCGACTCATGCCCTTCCGTGTTTCCTTTATTGCCAAGCATAGCTCCAATAGCCTCACGAAGCTGTAATTGCCGGACCGGCTTGGAAATGATGCCGGTACAATTGCACTGCGTCAACTGACTCTGCCCAATATTGGCGCTGGAAAAGAAAGTCATAATAATCGTTCTGATACCATAAAGCTCCGGATGATTTGCAATCCTTCGCCCGATTTCAAGACCGCCGCCATCCGGCATTGAATAATCAATCAGGGCCGCCTTGAACGGATCTCCGGACCTGGCGGCATCCAGCAGTATCGCAATGGCGTTGTCCGATGACGCGGCGGTATCAACCCGGCACTTCCACGCTTTCAGCATGGTCGAAGTGAACGATCCGGCTGTTTGATTATCGTCAACGACCAGCACTCTAAAACCGTTGTAATCAGGAAGCGCCGGACGGCGGTGCCCTTCCGCAACTTTTTCCAGTACCACGGTAAACCAGAAATCGGAACCTTTGCCTTCCTCGCTGGAGAAGCCGATTTCGCCGCCCATCAACTCCGCCAGCCGTTTGGATATAGCAAGTCCCAGGCCGGTGCCGCCATATTTACGGGAAGTTGAATTGTCCACCTGGGAGAAAGACTCGAATAGAATGTTACTGCGGTCTTTCGGAATACCGATACCGGTATCACTGATCATGAACTTGAGTTTTATATGTTTATCATCCTGGCTTTCAACAGCTGCCCGTACCGCCACTTCTCCCTTGCCGGTAAATTTCACGGCATTAGCCAGAAGATTGGTAATAATCTGCCGTATTCTGGCCGGATCGCCGCGCAACATGGCAGGAATTTCCGGTTCAACCAGACAGCATATTTCGAGTCCCTTCTCATTGGCTTGAACTGTCAGCATTTCCGCAGTCTCTTCAATACTTGTGCAAATATTAAAATCAACACATTCCAGTGCAAGTTTCTGCGCCTCAATTTTTGAAAAATCTAAAATATCATTGATGATCGTCAGCAGCGATTCTCCGCTCTTACGGACAACTTCCGCGTATCTGCGCTGTTCCTCGTCAAGGCGGGTTTCCAGCAGCAGGCCGGTCATTCCAATCACGCCATTCAAAGGGGTCCGGATTTCATGGCTCATATTCGCCAGAAATTCACTCTTGGCGCGACTTCCTTTTTTTGCTTCTATCGCCAGCCGGCTGGAAATAGCAAGATTCTCGCTTAACTCTTTATTCTTTCCGAGCAGTTCTTCATTCAGTTGTTTCAGTTTTTCCTGTATCTCAATAAGTTCTTTTTCTGACTTTACTTTTTCAGTGACATCCCGGAACATACAGACAAATTTATTTTTCTGCGGACAAAATGCCACCACATCAAAATATTTTTTCAATTCCTTGCTGTATTCGCGGAAAGAGGTGGATTTGCCCGATAACGCCACCTCGCCATAACGTTCAATCCAGAATTTTTCCGTATCCGGCATCAGTTCAAGCACTCTTTTACCGATGATGTCCCCGGCTTTCAGCCCGGTCATATGTTCAAATGCCGGATTGATTGAAAGAAAACGGTAGTCAACCGGTTTGCCGGCATCGTCCAGAACGATATCGTGATAAGCAAAACCATCGAGCATCTGCTCGAAAAGATTTTTATAATCAGCTTCAAGCTGCCGCTGCCTGGTAATGTCATGCAGCATAACAAGCACCGACTGCACATTGCCGTCGTGGCCGAATTCCGGAACCATCCGCCAGTTATATGTTTTATTCACCAGGTTGTCATGGAATTCAATTTCATTCGGCTTCTTTTCATCAAATACCCGCTGAACAGTACTATTATAAAACTCGCAATCCTTCTCTGAATAACCAAGTTCACTGGCGGTTTTGCCGATAATCCTGGCAGGAGGCACCCCGGCCAGTTTAGACACATTCGGCGAGATAAAAACCACTTTGAAACCGCGGTCAATCCGCATCACAATATCCGGGATATTCTTGATCACAGTACGCAGTTCATGCTCCCGCTGTTCAAGGGCATGAGCGATACGTTTCTGTTCCGTGACATCCCTGAAAATGCAGAGCACAGACTGTACATCGCCGGCAGCATCGAATTCCGGCACCATCCGTAAATTGAACAGTATCTGACCGCTATTCCCGGCAATTTCAATCTCGGATTCGAACGGCCGTTTATCATGGAACACCCCGGATAACGCTTTGTTGCGAAAATCCGCAACCTCTTCCTGGAAACCAAGGGCCATGAAGTTCCGTCCGATAATATCCATCGGTTCTCTGCCGGCAATTTTGAATGCATTAGGCGATACATAGACCACATTCAGCTTGTGATCAAATCTGGCAACGATATCAGGAATATTTTCAACCAGTGAACGGATTTCTGCCTCACGCTGCTTCAATATCTGTTCCGCGCGCTTGCGGGAAGTAATATCATGCGCGGCGGCATAAATCAAATTCCCGGCGGGGTAAGCTCTCCACTCGAGCCAATGGCAGGAGCCGTCCCTGGCAATATAGCGGTTTTCGAAGTTAGACAGCGGCTTCTGGTCAGATATCGCTTCAAAGATCTTCCTGGTAAAATCCTGGTCATCAGGATGAATGAATTCCAGGAAGTTCCTGCCCTCAAGCTCTTTCAGTGAATAACCGGAGATTCTTTCCCATTCAGGGTTCAGGCGGCGGAAAATGCCGGACCGGTCAAAAATACAGAGCAGATCCAGACTGCAATTAAAATACTGGTCTATTTCTCTGGTCTTCGCCAACAGTTCATCCTCAGCATTTTTTCTGGCGGTAATGTCATAATCCGCGCCACGATAACCGCGATAATTCCCCTGGGCGTCAAGTATCGGCAGACCATTGGTCAAAACCCAGCGTTTTTCGCCATTTTTTGCAATAAAACAGTTCATTAAATTCCGGTAAGCATCCCGTTTCTGCGAGATTTCATCAGCAACCTGCTTTCTGGCAGAGAAATCTTCCTCAGGCCAAAGGTCATAATAATGCATTTTGCCGATTATTTCTTCCGGGTGGTATCTCAGTATGTCCCGGCACGCATTGCTGACATAAGTGTATATTCCTTCTTCATTGACTTCCCAGATCATTTCATGAGCCTGCTCCGATATCTGTTCGAAACGCTCGAAGTTCTTCTGAAGTTCAAGGCGCATGACATGCTCGTCAGAAACATCTCGAAAAACCAGCACTACACCATGAATAGCGCCGTCAGTGCCGCAAATCGGTGCCGCGCTGTCGGCAATCTGCCGCTGCGCGCCGTCACGGGCAATCAACACGGTGCTATTCGCCAGTCCGGCAATTTTACCAGTTTCCAATACCTGGGCAACCGGATTTAAAATCGGTTTCCCGGTATGGCAACTCACAATTTGGAATATTTCCGCAAGTGGCCTCCCCCCCGCCTCGGCAAAGCTCCATCCTGTGAGCTTTTCGGCCTCCTGATTCATTCTTTTTATTTTGCCTGCATTATCCACGGCGATCACGCCGTCACCGATCGAATACAGAGTGGTAGCCAGATACTCTTCACTTTCCTGTAATTCGGCGGTACGCTCCTTCACTATCGACTCGGCATGACTCCGGCGGGACAAGATTCCGTAAATATAAAATGCAGAGAACAACGTCATGGCAATCCCGAACCAAAGCACAACGATATAATTTCTGTCAAAGTTATAATCCACGAATTCTTTGTTCGGAGTAATCTCCAATTCCCATATGCGGTTGCCGAATGGGAAACTGATCTTATAATTCATCCAGTAAAACTTGTCTATGCCGCCTTCGCTGATTTTAGGACTTTGCATAAAAAGCAGCACAGGATCACTAACCGCGGTAATGTCGCGTAAAAACAATGAAAACCCTCGCGGCTTAATGGTTCTTATTACATTCTTGAAGAAGTCGCTTGCGACAAAACGGGACATCAGCAGGCCATTCAATTCCTTGGATTTGCCGCCGTCGGCAAAAACCGGCATCAGCGCCCAGTACCCGCGCTTTTCTTTATGTTCATATGCAAAATGGAGGCTTTCGGTCACTACAAGTTCGCCAGACTCCTGCGCCAGCTTGATCGCTTGTAAAATTATCGGATCGGAAATCATATCCACCCCGATCATCCCGTCTCCGGAGCTTAATGGTTCCTGATATAAAACTGGGAAATATTCGCTCTTATTTTTTGCGCGGACACGCTTCCCATCTTTTCCGGCTTCCATAATTCCGGGGGTTCTCATTCTTTCAGCACGGATATTAGCTTCAAACGGAGTTCGCTTTGCACCGGTCACGCGCGGAAGCCAGTACATCACGTCGAAACCGCAATTATGAAAAAAAGGTTCCACGAAAGAACTGAATTCACGCTTGTTAACATTTTCTGAGCAGTAAAAAAAGCGCCGGATGATTTCAAAATGCTGCAAATCATCGTCGAGATGATCCGTGATTATACCAGCCTGCTCCTGAGCATCACTCAGGAATTTGGATTTAAGGTCTTTCAAGCTGATTTCATGCATTTCCAAGTATAAGAAATATGTCAAAATCAGTCCGGAAATCAATACAATTATACATGTCCGCATCGCTGACTTATCCATGAAAACTCCCGAAATATGTTTCAGTATGCAACTAACTATAATCCATATATCCGGGAAATACAACTGAATCGCAAGCACAAACAAGCCGCAGTTTTCGGATTAACTCCAAATACCGAATCTCGATCTTAAAACAAGCAAGGATTGGGAACCAATATAAAATTTTGCAAGAAAACGAAAGCGGGAGAACAACGCCGTTTTACCCCGATGCTCTCCCGTTTGCCAGCAGCCTGCTAAACGCTATGACAATCTGGCAGGAACATGAAAGAACGACTTCACTTTCGCGACAACCTGTTTTTCGGTCATTTTGTCGCAGGTCTCCACCGACTCAATTTTTGCATGTCTGCTTTTATCTTTTGTCATCTCTTTTTCCAGCTCAGTTTTCGCCGCACCGGGACCGCAAAGATAGACTCTGTCGGCTTTGCCGGCTTCTGCGGCAATCTGCTGATAATACTGATGAAGTTGATGTTTCAAACGTTCATCTGCGGTTTGTTCCTTTGATACAGACTGCGCTATTGAAGTCCCTGAAGCCTTCCAGCCGCCTGACGGCTTGTAATGACTGTCGGCGTTCGACTCGATATGCGCAACTTCGGTCTGGTCTCCTTGCAGAGAAACCAGAAATGCCTCCTTGTGATCAACCCAGATCCCTATTTTCTTGACATTCATGATACGCTCTCCTTTGCTGGATGTTTTATCTTATCTGTTTTGGCGTCTTTTCTGTCAGCCTATCTATTTTGATAACTGCCGGACAGCAAGACGTCGCCGTTTATTTCTGATAAATACCGCTGTTCCTCAAAGCTTCCGCTTTTTCAGAAACTGTGGTATCCATACTATATTGCAAACCGGTTTTGTCAATGAGCTTTTTAATATATTCAAGATTGGGACACGGCGGCCCGTGATAATTATCCTTTGAAATACATGATGCCAGTTTTATATGAATTTCATCCTTTTCAATCTGGTCGTACTTTTTCGCCTTGGCCGCCAGCAATTGCAGTTTCCGGTGAATCGCACGTCCGCAACAGCCGCCGCATGAAATATTAAGTTTTCTGGTGTGTTCGTCTATATTCAAACTTTTGAATCCGCCGCTCTTGTTTACAAAAGCTCTGTCACAGAAAAAACCTGGACACCTTTGCAGCACCAGATCGCATTGGATGATTACCAGCAGTTTTATCGCATCACTCATGCATCTCTCCTGATTTTCTCAAATCCTGTCATAAACTTCCCTTATAGATAATCTTGTGTTACATCGGAAATATTGCAAATGGATTAATAGCTCCACCTGCAAATAAAATAAATAAAAATAACACGATTAATTTTTTTCGAGTCCTGCCCCGTACCTCTGAAGTTCTATCATCAGGAACGAAATCATCAAGGCTTAAACAATACCATTCCATTGCCGGCAACAGGAGGCGGGAATGTCTCTGGAAAGATCAAAACCAGAGAGCGACTTGGCGGACTGCTGAAGTATTACTATCGCCAGGCGGCGTAACTGATTTTTCCCAATCATCTTTTAATTCCGGTTAGCTTACGGCTGGACTATTCTTGTCTGGTCATGCAATTTGAAGCAAAAAAAATATGTCAAGTCACAAAAATGCTTAAAAAATTGTCTGTTACGAGAAAAATCACTTGGAATATTCAACTTAAAAATGACGGAAAGCTTATAAAACCCCGTCATTTTTCATGATATGAATAAATTGACCATACGGGTGTCTCGGGAGGATTATTAAATTTGCAAAAGCCTTTGCAGCAACGTGATATACGAAGATAAAAAAAGCCAGTCCGGAGACTGGCTGGAATTGTAATGGTAGCGGGGGCAGGAATCGGAATTACACTCAAAACATGAAGTTTATTACCGTTTTTTGCCATTTCGACGATTGAATTTGCCTTTTTAATGTTATATTAGCCATGAACGATATTTCTAAAAGGAATTATAATCATGGCACTGAAAAAATTAAAACTTTCTACTGGTACTATATATCAAACTACTGAAAAAGGCAACTTATATTTTCGTTATCAGCTTAATAGAGTACGTAAATGCATTTGCCTAGATACTAATAATATTGATGACGCTAAGGTAAAAGTTGAAAACGAAATCCTGCCGTTGATTAATGCCCCGTCATCAGAGGTTGTTGCGGCTCATGTTCAATATGCGAAAGGTTGGAAGAAGCGGCAGGAGCGTTTGGAAATTGGGCGAATTTGGGAAGTATATCAAAACCATCCAGAGCGTGCCCGTCCTAAAAACCTTAAATGCTGGAAAATGTACGAAGCCTATTTAAATGAATTTTTGAAGTGGCTTAAAACTACGCATTCCAATATCCAATACATGGATGAAATTCGTGCTGTTGATACTTATGGGCAGACGTTGGATAAAGGAATTGCATCTGGATTTTCGGAATATTTGAAAAAGCAAAATCTGTCTGTTAATACTCATAATAAAAAACTGGCACGTATTGCTAATATCTTTAGAGCTTTGTCCAAATATCTAGACGCACCTTCTCCGTGGGATAATCCGAAATTGCGCCGACATCAAAAAGAAGAAACTCATATCACCGATCATCGGCGCCCGTTCCCAAAAGATAAAGAAAAGGAAATGTTTAAAGCAATCGCGCCGAAATCAAAGTTAAAGCTGCTCAATAAGGCGGAAATAGAAGTTTTGTTTTACATCCTAAAATATACCGGACAACGTCAAAAAGACTGCGTCAACCTTTCTTGGAATAAAATTAGTATGGACCGCAAACGTATTTGGGTTACACAGGAGAAGACTGGAAAAGATGTTTCCATTCCAATGGCTCAAGAGCTTTATGAAATGCTTAAAAGAGCAGAAAGCTGGAAAGTAAATGACAAAGTGTTACCTAAATCAGCGGAAAGATACGCCATAGAAGCTAAAGACGGCACTAATACCGGCGTAAATCTGATTAATAAACAGCTTCTCAACGTAATCAAGTACGTAGGACTTGAACCTAGCATTTCAGTACAGGGCCGCGACAAGAAAATGACTATTTACGGAGTTCATTCTTTCCGGCACGGTTTTGCATCGCATTGTGCAGAAACAGGAATTCCTCGAGCCGTTTGCGCTTCAATCTTAGGAGCAGATAGTGCAATTATTGATGCTTATTATGTTCATATCGGCGAAGAGGCCCAAGAGAAAGCAATTATGGCAATTACCGGAAGCTTCACTAATGTGTCTGATCGTGAGCGCATAAACAAGGCGTTGGCACTGATTGATTCCTGCAAAGATAAGCCAGCAATAATTAAGAAAATCGAAAAAGTTCTAAGATAGAAATTTTAACAGGGAATATAGAAAGACGTTCTCGACAGAATCAATTTTTACCCTTATCGTAAGATATCGGAACTGCATTAGCCATCCGGGAAAAACAATAATTTTCGGTTGTCAAACAACTGGCTGAATCATGTGTCATGGGTTCGCCGGGGGCTCACTCTCTTTTCTATAAAAAACACGTTCAATAAGCTGAAAAGCCATTACTCCTGCGAACAAGAGTAATGGCTATATGAAAAATTCTGTAATTAACGGTTTTTCAGCTTATTGTATGTTTCTTTGCAAATTCCAAGCATTGGGAAGATATCCTGATGCTGAAATCCTCTACTGTGGTAAAAATCAGCGAGCCTGTTTAACTCTTCTTTTCGTCTTTGTCCTTCCGGTTTGCTTTTCTCAGCATCGTCTTCATCATAGGAAACAGACCATTCTTTATCAAACATCACTTTAAATGGAGCTATTTTTTCCTCGCCTGAACGTGAAGGTTTATAAGCCAGCCAAAGCGGGTCTTTCAATGTATAATATTGATTGTTCTTGTTCTTGTTCTTGTCCTTGCCCTTCTCGTCGTCCTTACCCTTCTCGTTGTCATCGTCGCGATACAAGCGTACTGTAAAGTAAAAATCATCAAGTGCAAACTTCCATCCGCGTATCTCGCCATTGCTGCCTTCGTGATGCAAAAACAGGATAGCAATATTCATGTGCCGCATTTTGTTGATAAAATCCGATAAGTTTAGGTCAGCGGTATACGGTTTTCTGACGAATTTACTCAAAGTATCAATTACAAGAAGATCGACCGGTTGATTGGGAGTACCTTTGTTTTTTGCTGCTTCGACTATGTTGATAATTTTCTGCCAGTTAGCCGGATTTGAATAATCGACTTTGTCCACCTTATCCTCAGTCATATCTTCCACAATGAGGTTATTATCGTACTCAGCTCTAGCTTCTGCATTTTGCGTCCAATATGGATATGCCAATTGGGTCTTGCGAGTGTTGATCTCGGTTTTGCCATTCTCAAAGTCAAGATAAAGGACTTTATTCATGGGATACTGCGGATTTTTGGGAACAACCCACCACTTTTCACTGAATAACGGTTGTCCGGAAACCACAGCAGCAGCCATACTGATTCCCAATGCGCTTTTGCCTGTACTTTTACTGGCATAAAGCATGGATGCCTGGCCTTTGATCAGAAAAGGACGGAGCACGTAATTAATCGGTTTGCGCCTGTTGCTTTCCTTTTCAGCCACACGCTGCTCTTCGCTATTTTGCGATTCTCGATCCCACCATCTGGGCGGCTTCTGGTCAAGTACCTTAACGGCTTTTTGATATTGTATCTCAAACGATTCGTCGTTCTCAAATATCTCCACGCTTTTCTGGTTAACAACAGGTGTATTATCACGGTAACTCATTAAAATATTGTCAATTGATACAAAATGCATTTTGGGGGGATAATCGACTTCCAGTTGAATGAATTTCAGATTGTTCTCATCTTCTTTATTCTTCTCTTTCTTCTCTTCCCAATACTCAGCAAATTCCTTGGCTTTCAAATACGCGGATTCAAGGAGCATCTCAGAATGGTTGGTAACGAGATAATAAACTGTTCTGTTCAGCAAGGGCGACCAGTCCACCTGACCATATTGCTCAGGATCGCAGATGAAACTCGTGAAAATAACTCCTTCCATCTGATTGGCGTCAGCAAGCTCAATGCTGTCAGTAAGAATCACCGGAGATTTCTGGTCGGCTGTTAACTGGTCCAAATTATAAAGCGGCTGTTTGTTATCAGGCAACGGCACACAGAAAAGCTGATCCGTAATCGAATTATTCCGCATCCACATTGTCATGGGGATGAGGGATTTTGTCTGTGACTCCGTATCGTACAGCTTAGCGATCTTCATAATCGGTTCGCCGTACACGTTTTTGAAAGTATAAACCATCTTGAGCCAGTTTTCGTAAGGCTCGCTGTATATGTCGGGAACGATGAATTGCTCTTGAGATTTTTCAACCGCTTTGCATAAGTACTTTTGTGCGTCCTCCGCCAAATATTTTTTCACCCGTGGCTCGTCATGAAAAATATCAGGACGCAACATAGAGTTATTCAGTTTCAACGATGCAAAAGGGAAAGGCTCATTTCCCCAAAACCGGCATGCTTTCCCCGGTGTATTGTACGGGGTGATGTCTTTACATAGTTGCCACAGAGAGCCGTAAGCGTTAGCAAAAGCCTTTTGAATCTCAATGATATGGGATCGGAAGCCATTTTGCTGGTCTTCTTGCTTCATGCCGAAGTAATTTCTATTTCCACTGGTAATGTGGTTTATCGGCCATTCATCTACAAACAGCCGCCAGCGGGATGTTTGCTCGTAATCGTCAGGCTTCAGGATATTATCGGAATAAACGGCAAATTCACGGAATGACCATTCGATGATGATGTCTTTTTCGTATGGGACAGATATTTTGGTTTTATAAACAAACGGCTGTGGTAACGGAAACACCCAAGCTGACTCAACGTGCCGCCCGGATTTCATAAAAGTCGGAAACCGCCCGCTGGTGCAATGCGCGTCAATCAGAATCGACGCTCGCGCCTCCATGACAATCTCTCGTCGTCGATTCATGTCTTCCGGGATATTGTCGGTAAAAACGAACTCTTTTTTGAGAAACTCGGTAATCTCGTCCGGCGTGGCTACCTTTTTTTCGTTCTGATCGCTCATACAACATTTTTCCTTTTGTTACTATATTACTTGGCCTTTATGACCAAGTTCATGCATTCTGAAATACTGCGCTTTGGTTTGAATGAACCGTCCGGCTGCAAGCGTAGTTCATCTTGAATAGATAACAGCACAAAATCATTCTTATCAATAAACTTTTGTATTTCCGGTGTTACGTTCTTCATTGTCGGTACTATAAGGATAAACGGTTTCTGGTGTAAAAGATAAAGCGAAGATATAGTGTCGGGGAGTATTGCAGTACGGTAAGTTATATAAACCTCCGTACCGGAGTAGTCGCCTAGATGCCAGACGCTGTCATATTCAGGCAATTTGATTCCAGATGGATATTCTATTTGCAACGAAACACAAAGCGCTTGATGCAAAGTTTCCAGGCGCAGGAAGTAAATGAGAGTATCTTTGAATGTTAGCTTAATTGGTGCGGACTCATCCAAAGGACATACTGCCGTAATATCGGAAGGAGATTTGTCTAAAATACGGCGAGGGCAGTTGTGTTCGCATGGCGTAGTACATTCCAATAACTTGGCGCGTTTATCTTTAATTTTCAGATAATGAGTGTAAAACGTGTTAAAGAAATACCATCCTGATAAACGCCGAGACCAATCATGCCATACCGTCTCCTGTTCCGGCAATTCCTCCAAATATTCCCAGAGAATTCTGTTCTCCATATTTTTACCTCTAAAAAATATCAGTCCTGATAAATCCATACTTTATCATTGAATCTCCATTAAATATTATTGCAGGATTTGAACATCATTTATCTTTCTTCAATGTCCTGTCGTCGGCATTGTCTATATTTTCTATCATTTTTTCTTCTGTAAACGATATTTCAATTGGTTTTATTTGGTGAATATAATTTACGACAAACAAATTACCCTTTTGTTTTGCCTTACTTGTTTTTCCATTCATTTTAACCGTCATTGGAACAGGAAAAGCAAGGTATCCCCGCGTTCCGGGGGAACCGTGCAATTCATAGGATTTATGGTTGGCAGAGCGGATTATCTCACTGGTTGAATAGCGCAGTTTAACTCCGTCCAACTCCAGATTGACCGGCAGACACCTTGCTTCAGTTGCACCCAATTCCAGCGTCATGGAAATATCTCCGCATGGAAGAAGCAATTCTCCTTCAGAAGTATCGCCGGTAACATTCACCACGGTAATCATTCCCTTGTCCTCTGTTCCCAGCAAAGAGGCGTAATAGTAGTTGCCTCGCGATTTGACCGACGGAGAGACCTTCATTTTTCCGACAATAACAGATTCCCAGAAATCCAGTGTGCTTCCAGTGGTAAATCTGGCGTCAACACCGGAGACAACGACATTTCCTGCCTTCGCAATCACAGGCTTGCCGCCGGCAGTTCCAAGTATTTCACTGCCGTCAGGATATTGATGCGCGTAGATCCAACCGGCTTCGGTGATAAATTTGTCATCCCCGACATCAACTACCTTTGCCCCGTAATCAATGATTCCGCTTCCCGCAGGGCGAATTTGCTCAAGAAGGCGGATGCCAAGCCTATCCGCGATTCTGCGATCCTGTTTCCCTGAAGTCGTAAATACCGGTACCGTCGGGAAGAACAGGCAGCCGCCGCCTTTGTCAATATGTTCCAGCAGATAGTCGATGCTTTCTTCTTCCAATGTTCCGGTACAGGGGACTACCAGACATTCCTTGCCCGGCTTCTTTTTGGGATTGGCCAAATCAAGCATGTCAAACTGCAAATTCAGTCTGCTAAGTAAAATGAAAGTTTCCTTCAATTTCATCCATATGCCAGACTCCGGCATCACCGTCTGCTTTGAAACATTTTCATAGCCGTCAAGCCAGTCATGCCCTGCCGACAAGGCTCCCCGATTAAGCGCAGGCTCTGCGGAAAAAGATTCTCCTCCCGGGCCGGTTGCCTTTTTACTGTTTTTATTAAGGCAAGGCTGTGCTCCGAGGAAATCGACAGTCCTCATTGCAGGGGAATAGGCCAGGGTCAGATCCGGAATGGATTCCATGTCCTGGATCGAATCCCCCCATGTGTCTATCAGCCTATTGAATCTTTCTATATGGGAATTGGCGTTTGACGGGCAGGCGTTGACATTCAGGCATGTGTTCTCGAAATAACCAGGTCCGTTGATAGAGTCATCTAAATCGGCAATACCTTCCGAATATGTAAAAATAGAATAGCCCCTCATGCCATGGGAAAGATTG
Source organism: uncultured Lentisphaeria bacterium (assembly GCA_903863035.1). Classification (GTDB taxonomy): domain Bacteria; phylum Verrucomicrobiota; class Lentisphaeria; order Victivallales; family Victivallaceae; genus CAIPAT01. The sequence continues at coordinate 16,954 of CAIPAT010000062.1, read as the reverse complement.
CTCCTCAGCAAGGGGCTCCAGTTTATGGCAGATCTGCTTAATCGGGGAATGTTCCAGTTGCAATTTATCTCAACCGACATCGGGGGGCCGCCCCACGGACTTGACTTCACAAGTTCAATGCCCAATAAAGGATTGACCATGCCATCGAGATCAAAAATGCGATCGGAATAAGTATGGCATGCTGTTGTTCCATCAACCCCACGATTTTTTAAGATATTTCCGAAGCCTGCATGATCTCCGTGTCCATAGAAGCTGGCCACCGGCTCATTGAAAATAACCGGGGTATTCATCCCGAGTTCTTTTGCCCATTTCGCCATGGTCGCGCCCCAGTCGGCAAAGAACCAGCGCTTAAAATCAAGCCAGTCGAAACATATGAGTTTATCCGGTTGCGATTGCGGAAAACCAGCAGGCGGCGTCACTGCGCCGAAACTTGAAAACCTGGAGCCGGTTATCCGGTTGAATACTTCAATGTTTTTATACTTACCGCTGAGCCATCCTGTCCATAAATTATTAACTACATTATTGTCGTACAGGGAATTCAGCAGACCAAAACTCCATGCCGCCGAAAGTTCGTTATCCGGCTGAAACAGAATAATCGGACCGCCTTTGTCCGCCTGGTATTCTGCAAATAAAGGAATGACCGCATCATACCATTTTTTTACATACTGCCGGTAAAGAGGCTCGCCTTCGGCTGGAATGGGACGCCCGGTGGCGATATTACCATCAAATCTGCGGCTCATCGTTTCAGGATATTTTTTAAACAGCCATTCCGGGATTCCGCCGGTGCGGAATTCGCAATTCATAAACGGACCCGGATGAGCAATCAATTTCAAACCATTTTCCTTGACAAGCTTTATGAAGCCGGCCAAATCCCGCTCAGCCTTGCTTTTGCCCGAAAGGTCAAACTGCCCTTCTTCGGGTTCATGAAAATGCCAGGGCATGCAGGCCGTAATGGTATTAATTCCGGACATTTTCGCCTGCTTCAGGTGCTTATCCCAGGACTTGCGCGGAAGGCGGAAGTAATGGATTTCCGCGCCCTTCATGTAAAAAGGTTTGCCATCGACAAACAATTGCCTGCCTTCAAATCTCGATCCTTGGTCGCTCATGGATATTCCTCTTTGGTTTAATCTTACGGAAAAACAAATCCGTTCAGTTTTGCTGTGTCAAAACAGGTCCAAGTCATCCGATGTTCAAAATCCATAAACGCCTGATCAATCGTCGGCGCTTCGATATCTTCCGGCAGCACTGCTTTCAGGTCAATATGACCAGGCCCGTCAAGCAGATTTAGCTTGACCGGCCCCGGGATATGGTATGGCTTGATTTCTGATCTGCGGGCAATCCCGTTCTTGACTCCGGCATAAATCATCCCACAGGCATGGGCGGGAATTACGGAACAGGCCTGATATACGGACAACGCCTGCTTTACTTTGGCGGTCTCGATTTTCGGGATTTTGCTTTTGATTTCCGCGGTAATCTTATCATCGCCGCTGACAAATACAGTCGGCACGGAATAGTCTCCGGCGATTGCCGCCGCCATCGAACCTTCGCTGAGATAAATTGCGCCGCCATTGACTCTCCACTTGGAATGCGGCAGAATGGCATTGGGGGGGGGCGCCCATCGCATGCATGCCGACCAGCGCCAGCGCATAGCAGGAAGCATCCAGCAGGGGAAGCCAGTGCGGCCCGCTGCAATTCCTGCCGTGATTGATTCTGCATCGCGGGTCAAGATTCTCGAAAATGATGTTATAACCGCTGCTGTGGCTGTCATTGACCAGCGCCTCGTCAACTCCGGCATCAAACGCTGCTTTGACCTCATCCGTCAGCAGCCGGCACATCCGGTGACGATGCTGGACATTTTCTATTTTGGGGTCAAAGTGTTCAAAGAAACAGAACCCGGCAACACTTTCAATATCGGTTTGAATGTAAATTTTCATGGAACATTTTCCTTATGATATGCCGCAACATTTTTTTCGAGCACTGCACATAGTGGCAGACGTTGGCGAAATAAACGTCCGGTGGCGTACCGTGATCGATCGTCGGAATATAACCGCCTTCTTCAACTACCGGGCGGATGCGTTCGAGTTCCCGTTCGATTTCTTTTTTGCCGGCGGCAAGAATGCGTTTGTCGAAGCCGCCGGTCATCCGCAGTTCCTTTCAGAATTTGCGACGCAACTTTCAGCCAGCAACAGCCAATCACATAGTTATCTTTTAACCCATTACCTGCATTCCTTGTTGTAGCTTAGCTGTTGATCTCTCATTTCTGGAACAACTTCAAAGCTCCGTGAGTGTAAAATCATCGAACCAGATGGTTCCGTCGTCGCCGCTAAATGTGATTAGTAATTGGCGGCAGTTCGCCCAAAGCTCCGTGGTCGGGATGGTAAAGCTCAGTTCGAGCTTTTGCCACCCGGTACCGATCACTGCCTGTGAGCTCTGTCCAGGTACTCCGAGGTAATTACCATTGATGTCCTTTCCCTGAAATGTGATCTTGACCAAACCGGTTGTCTCCCGCTTCGTATACACAGTAGCAGTGTATGTGCGCCCAGAATAAACCAAAAATTGCTTCAGGAAACAGCTTCCCCCCGATGTCTGCATTTTCAAACTACCTGGACTGTTTCGCCCGATTTGTTCATCGCGCATAAAAACACTTGGATAACCGGGGGCTGACCACGAACCCCAAATCGTGTCCATCCCATCCTGTATCGGATCATAAAAGGACTTGGGAGGGAAGGCCACGATGCGAAAAGACCGCGCTGGCACGCTGATGTCGAACGCACCAGCAACCACGTTGATGTCTGTTCCGATGTATTCCTCCCGAGCGAGGAAATCTCCTGGCGCAATTGTGCTAACATTGATGGTGGCGGTGTGCGGTTGACTATCTTTGTTGGACAAAATCAGTACACGCTCATTCCCCGGACATTCGTACCATGTGATGCGAATATCTGGCTGGGAGCTTGTGATCTCCATCTGATTGTAATAAAAGTGGACGCGTGTCTCGGTCGATTGGACACCATACTTCTCCAAGCCATTCCAGACCTTTTGTATAGGCAGCCCGGCAGCAGCAATCTGGCACGTTTCCACATCGTGTAACAAGAGCATGGACATCATGGCCTCGGTATAGACAGGCTCAAAGCGATTCAAGGCTGGCAGGAAGATCACCCCGACACCCAGCACATTGTGATTGTACTCACTGCGGAAGAGTTCATCGGAAAGCTCATCGGTATAGCCGAATGGATTGTCACGCAACAAGGCAGTATGCTGTTCTCCCGGGAAAAAGTAGTCCGCTAAGCCGGACATAAACGGCGAAAAGTCACGCTGTGCATGCAATATTACTGTCCGATTGTTAGCATGACAGTAGCGGACCGTACGCTCCACCAGCTTACGTTTGTTTAGTAGTGCGAATGTCTTTATAGCACGTCCGAATTTATCATTAAAGCCGCAACCGTGGAGTGGATTGCCACAAAGAGTGTTCCCTGCAAGATCGTAATAAATCTGCCAGATGCGATTACCGTATGGGTGTTCAAAAAGCTTCTTGATGTTATACATATAATAATCATTGATTACGCCACCAGCATTGCAGGCCGACACTGTGCTATGATATTCCTTATCGTATATGCCATCGCCCAAGGGTTTAAAGTAAGGCATAGTGTAACTGTAGTCTCCTGGAATGTTCCAGTATTTCTTGAAATACATGGCAATGTCGCTCGCATCGGTGAGGGCGTTTGATGCTCCATACACGGAAACCGTGTTGACACACCGATTCTGCATACGGTACTCAAAATCAGTCAGATGTGGTTCATAGGTGAAAGTACCAGTCAAACCTTCTCCACAGGTCATACTTAGTCGCGGGGTGTTGCTTCGACTGCCATCGTTAAAACGGATCACGCGGTTGCGTGTCGGCAGCGGCCGGGTAGGTGTCGCAATAAACAAAGCTTGATATGCGGTATTTTCAGGTATTGTAACCGTTTGCGTGATCATTTTAACCGAGCACTGTCCAGTACTCTTGTTGACAAAAAACACCGGCTCCGCCTGGTCATATACCCAATTTGCATCATTCACCATGGAATAGGCAAAACCGCCTTTATCCTCTGAGACCAGCCAGAGCTGGGAAACAGACTCCGCAAGTGCGAGTGGATATTGAAACTCAAATTGCGGATATATACTCTCCTGCAAAAGCGGAGTCATCAGAAACTGACAAACTTCCGGCTTGACCTGCCATTCCAAGCGCATTGACGTAATTTCCGGACAACCGTGGATGGTAAAATCGAATTTAATCAAGCCGTCAAACTCCACTGTAGTTGCATAATCCAGCGTGAAATTCGATGCAGTGCCGATGCCGGTGAAGGTCACGGAGCAATTACTGCGATTTATCTGCCCTGCCTGATAGGTGATACTAGCAATACCCTGAGGCGTTTCAATGATGAGTTGTGGAGGATTATTCAGTATTGAAGTTCCAAATGCGCTGATTGCCGTCGGCAGTGGACCATCGCCAAATTGATATACGCGGTTCCAAAGCGTGACCGTGCGACCGTTTACTGCAAAATCTTGCCAGATATTCGGAACAACATCCTCGGCTCCAATACCGTTCGAGGCAAAGGCAAGGTCTGGCCGGACAATGGAAGCGCTTATTTGGTCATTTGTACCCAGGCTGGTTTCTAAATGATAGCTGCCTCCAGGTTGGTTAACGCCTGTTAATATTTTGCATTCATTCTGCTGGGAAAAAGTCCATTGACCATTGGCAATGAGTGTATTCGTCAGAAACAAGTTGTAGTTCACGACCAGATTGCCTTGAGCAAGGAGAGTCTGCTCGACCTCTGACAAGTTCCAAAATTTGAATTCCGCTTCTAGCTGATCAAGGGTGTCAACTTGCCCGGAGTTTACTCCGTTCAATTTTACGTCATATACCGGTAATATGGGAGAGAGGAATTCAAAATCATCGAAATAAACCTTTCCTGATGCAACGTTGGAGATCCCGAGCGTGCAGAGCAAGAATTCTGCCTTCGCCCATATTTCATCGTATGCAGGTATTTCAAAACTCAATTCCATTCTTTGCCAAGTATCTGGCGGTACGTTCGCGCCCATGAGAGTTGTTGTTGGTACGCCGTTACCGAGAAAATGCCAATCTTTGTCCTGCCCTTGAAATGAGAGACGTATTTCACTGTCCGGCGGGATATCTTGAGCCCTGACATATACCACCGCCGTGTAGGCCAGGCCGGGGCGGACATTGAATCGCTTCAAATAACATTGATCGGCACTGAACGGATTATTCGGTCCCACTGCGATTTCCGCTGCTCCCGGCGCATTGTGCCCCATATCTGGATTATGACTGAATGTAGCGATTGAATTATCGGATTTCCAGAACGTCCATATGCTTGTTGAGAAGTCATCGACAACGCTCGTATACTTGTATCTTGTAACTACCTCTGAATCACTCAATACCTTGTTATAGACCTTTACCTCATCAAGAATACCAGTGAATCCCGGTGACACACACCTGCCGACCTTTAAGTCTGCAACATTTGTGGCTAGTGTGCCGTATCCGGTTGTCGAGCCGTATAGTGCACCGTTAACATACAGCTTCGCGCCGCTTATACTGTTATACGTCCATACGATATGATACCATGTGTTCAACGCATGAATAAGATAATATGTTGAAACCTGTCGCCACAGCCCTCCAGCATTCGCGAGGAAACCTATCTTCTTATAATTAGAACCCGCCGTATCCCCAAAAAAATACATCACATAATTGGCATCTGCTGTAGATGTCCACTTGCTTATTGGATGAGCTGCATATCCAGTAACCCATTGCTTGGGATAAAACCAAAGCTCTATAGAAATGTTATCGCTAATGCTTAAACTCGAATTATTTCCACAGTTAATATATGTACTTCCGTCAAAATCAAATGCGGACTCCACCTTGCCAGTAGTCCAATTCTCGGTTCCAGTAATTGCTCCATTGTTGTTGTTACCGGAAAGGTCAAGGGTATTGCCGTTGAAGTTCCAGTTTCCGGCTACCCCAGGACTTTGTGCCATAACCGACATTGCAACGAAGAAAATGTACAGGGGAAAAAACGCAGTAACCCAATATGATAAATTTGAATAACGGTTATAGTTTAGTTTCCAAAAGTTATTTCTACATAATCTTTTTTGCGTTCTTTCAGGTCTGCTAGTTTGTTGTACAAGCTCTTTCATTCTTTGTTACCTCCGTAATTGTTTTGGGGGAGTTAATTCTTGTGAAAAATCTTTTTTTCAACGACCATGCATTTATCCAAAATTTCAATTTTTACATAATGCCTCCAGATTATTCTACAATTTTCAGTTCGATTTCAAATCGGTGAACAGCTTCGGCAAGTTTTGTGTTGAGAAAAGCCTGCAAAGTGTTGCGTTCCCCCGCGAAAGCCCAACGCCAGTCATGACTCAACAGGTTTTCCGGATTAGTGACGCTGCCGGTAACATTGCAGACCGCCGCTGGAACGAATCTACCACTGCGATTTTCGGCTTCGAAATAGGTGAACCCCTGCCCGCCGTATCCAAACGTCTCAATTTTCAATGCCGTAGGCATCTTTTCTTTGTCAATCAGGAACAATCGGTTATAGAAACAGTCAGCGGTCGTTGGTCCTTTGAAAACGCCTTCCTCAATCTTCTCCCAGGTCTTTTCGCCGGCATATTTGATGAAGATTCTTGTTGTCTGTGCTGAATACTGGTCAGGCAGCATGAAGTGTGCTTTCAGGAAACCTTGTTTCGCCGCCAGTGCAGGTATTTGCCTCATGTTCTTGAGGTAATTTTCATAAATGTTCGCCATTACACAGGGGGTGATACCCGGACGTATCCGGTGCCACATCGCGACACGAGCCTGTCCAACTTCTTCTATCCTGGCGATAACAGCATGTAGTTTCCCGGTTAGTTCTTGGATGCCAGCATCACTTTTAAAGAATTCCGGCAACAATTCATCCAGTTCATGACTGATTTTTTCACTGCGCAGCGAAAGCACTATTTCCTCCAGGATGCCGCGGGAATCCGCCTGAACTTTGTCCAAATATCCCGGTAATACGTACAGGAGCACATCCGCCAGGCGCGTTCTAACGTGTTCCTCATTGTTTTCACGTTTTGTCAGAAATGTGTTCAGACTGGTGCGGCGTTCCAGATAAAGTCCACTGCTGTAAACCGCTTTTACAGACTGAAAAAACAGTTCGTCGCCAATGCCAAAAATATTGCTTATTACATTTTGCAACAATTGATCGTAATCTCCATTGACCCCGGATTCCCACAAGCGTCCGGCATAAGCGATTGCCGGCATACTCTGCAACATGAAAGATTCCGATTTCTCCCATGTGGTCAGTAGGCCGCCGAGCGGCTGGTGTTTCGCGCCGTAGCCGGTGAAACTCTCGATATTGTGGATCGTGTAGTCCTTCGGGCAGATCAGATAATCAAATCCGAGCTGCTCGTAATACGCCAGTGAATCAGCCACCGCATGGTTATTAAAATGCCCCACAGTCTTTTCCACATCGGCCTGATATTGCCAGCAGGCCATGATAACGTCGCGGGGCAGCACATCCAGTGCCTGCGGATAATATTCAAACATATCGTCCCAGAGAATCATCCGCTTGCCCAGTTTTCGGGTGACAATACGATAGCATTCCAGTAAATGCTTTCCATAGATGTCCGACTGGCTTTCTCCGGATTTCAACCGCTCTTGGCAAAGATCGCAACAGGCGATGTCCCAAGTTTCATCGCAGCCGACATGAAAATACTGAGATGGAAATATTTCACTAATTTCGGTGATATAGTTTTCCAGGAATTGATAAGTTGCGCTCAGCGAAGGACAGAATAAATGTTTAACACTTGAACCGAAACGGCCTTTCACTTTTCCACGGAGTTCCGCCAGATCTTCCAGTTCTGAATACTTGAGAAACAAACCGGCGTGTCCCAACGTAGAAACGACCGGGATTACCTCAATATTTTGAACTCCGGCATAGATTACTATCTCGCGCATTTCGTCCGTGGAATAGCTTTCATTTTTCGGCAGAAACGAAAATGAAGACGTCCTGATCCGACCTTCCAGATAAAGAACCAAAGTATTGTAGCCGTTACTGGCGATAAAGTCGATGAAACCTTTAATGAAGTCGATGGGCTCCGTCTGCCGAGCCAGATCGATCTGGACGGCGCGAATCTTAAATGCAAAGTGTTTCATTGGAATTAATCCCTTTAATATTACGAAGCGCTGCCACCGGTATTGCTTGAAATGGATTTCTCCATTATCACGGCGTCAAATATCATAAGTTTAACCCCAAATCTACCACTTTATGCGTCTCAATGGATTTTTGCGCAGCCAGGCACATTTTTGCGCTGATATATCCTTCTTCGATGGTATTTAAAATTTCAGTTGGTCTGCCGTTCAGCAGATCAAGTTTGGCCATAATTCCGTATTCCGTTCCGTCAAAATGTGAGTGTCCGTTCCAATCGTAAATTTCATGAATTATGGATCCTGGTTTTTCATGATAACGGGTAATGTCAATCTGGCTGTTACCAACGAGAATCTGTCCCTTAGAGGTTTCGTCGAACTGTCCGTAATACCGCAGATGCATTATGCCGTCTGTTCCTATAAAATATCCTCCGCGCTGTCCGCCACGCTGTGGTGCATTGAACGTCTGGCAGTAGGAGGCGGTAACTCCGCCTTCATATTGAATGATTACCGCCTGGTTGTCGTCAATGTCAATCTCTTGCGCATATACGCAAAGTCGATTATTTTTACCCGGCAACGGCTTCCCTGCTTCAAGTTCCAGTTTGTAAATGCTCATCGGGCAAGTCCATTTTCGATCACAGTCGTTACAGGTCAGATCATTAGGCATATTTCCGCCATAAACCAGACGGGAACCGAATGCCGCGATACTGATCGGTTTCAGACCGATAATGCTGTTGATGATATCAAAATCATGCGTCGCCTTCTGCAGGAACAAGTTCCCGATTTTTTCCCTGGTACGCATCCATCCACGAAAATAATTATCGCCATAATGAACATTATTGACATACTGTACCGACACCATTCGGCCAATTGTTCCTCCCTGCACATGTTTCTTTGCCGCCCGAGATACCGGAGCTCCACGCATGGTGAAATTCACTGTTGCGACCTTGGGATAGTTTTTCAGAAGTTTCCAGCAGTTTTCCACATCCTTTTCCGATATGGCGAGCGGCTTTTCAAGAAGAATATTCATTTTGCGCTTTACACATTTTTCCACCATTTCATAATGTGAGCGGCAATATGTTGCAATAATCACCGTATTTATATTTTCATTGGTGAACATTTCTTCAGGATCAGTATAAAACGGTATATCTTTCAACTCTTTTCTCAATGATGTTGCGTATGTCTTGAAATCACCGGCTTCTTTGGCACTGGAACCATCCATGTATGAATTGATAATTTTGTCAAACAATGACCGGCTTACATCGCAGAAGGCAACTACTGAACCAGGCGAATACTTTTCCAGCAATGTTATTTGCCCAGTACCAGAGCATCCGGCTCCGATACAAGCTATTTTTAATTTTTCACTCATGCTTCTCTCCTACCCTTTTGGAATTTTGATTAATACACGTTTCCGTTAATAAAACGATTAATTTTTAGGATGGGATAGTTCCAGTGCCAGACAAACGGCTTCTAAAGTCTGGACTTGACAACGCATGAAAATTCTAAACGACTTACCGCGCTGTCGCCATGCGCTGGATGGCAGTGGCTGAAAGCGATTACCCTTCAATAGCAACACCCTGACTATCGGCTTGTCAATTACTGCACGAAATTCAATTTTATCCCAGTCATCGAGGTTTAAATTCATGGCTGCTAGCATGATACGATCCGGAAAATCAACACGATGCGGAAGTATCCAACCCACCGCCTGCACTTCCAGCGGCACATCTCCTTGCCCCAGCCAGCGCAGCACTTGGCTAAGCTGTTTTTTTCTTGTCAGATTGTAAAAATACGGCGCCGTGGCTTTTTTTAACATGTCCGGTGCTTTTCCGGAAAAATCCTGGGCATACACGCAACAGCGGCCTCCAAGCCGGTTGGTGAAAGCGGTTACGCCTGAGAAAACTGTTTTTTCGTTGTGGTCCTGACACACGGAAAGCTCCCGGCAGCCGGGGAGCAGTTTCATGACTCCAAGCTCGCCTGCAACTGTGGCATAGATCCCGGAACCACCGCCAAATCGTGGATCCGTTAGATGCTCAGCCATGACTGGTGTTTCCTCGTCATTACGGTAACGACGGAGAGGAACAGCACCGGCAAGATCCTCTCTGCCCAATTCGTGTAAAACCTCGAGGGCGCTGTAATCAAGAAGCACCCCCCGGGAAAATATTTGATCTATCTCGTTGCTGAAGGCCCGCAGCACCTGGCCAGTGATCGCGGTAACCGGCTCAGCCCCGGAAAATACGATCGGAAAACCAAAACATCGTAGAGCATCGGCCCAGCCGGTTCCGAGCGATACGAATTGATCCGGGCTAACGGGCCCATTTTTCAAATGCACGAGCTGCGCGATCTGGGGGTGATTGAGCAGACGCACGCCACGGAAAGTGCTGGAGCCGCCAAACATACGGGCCAAAGTTTCCAACTCCGGTCGCGCCTGCCTGAGCATTGCGCCGATCTGGGGCTCAAGATCAGGATCCGTGCCGTCATGCCAATGCACCGCAAGAGTCTGGTGAGGAACATTGGTAATACAGCAATGCCGCATTTGGCCCACCATCCATTTGGTGCTTTTCATATACAGCGAATTCGGGCAATTATCAATTTCACTGCAACGTGCGGTGCTTTCAGGAAGCATCGGCAAAGTCTGACGAATATTTTCATCCTGCCAGTATAGTGCTCTCAGATTCGTTTCCTGATAGCCGGATAGACTGATGCGGACAATGGGCGCATGGTTGCCAGCCAGTTTTTTCAACACTGCGGGATAATCGCGACCTTCCATTTCGTGGTTGAACGCTGCGCTAGTCATCTGCGCCATGCGCGTTTCTGGAGACACTTTGTGAACCGCAGATTCAATCAATGCCGCCGTCTCTTCGAGTCCTTGATTCAATACATCCAGCCAGAGAGTACGCCAAGCATGAGGATTGCCGGGGGCCAGTATCTTTTTCAATAATTGCTCGCGTGTAATCTGTCGCACTCCTGCTTGTACCGCAAAACGCTCCAAGTGTTTAGGACAATAGCAGGTCAAGCTGAGCCCGGCACGCGGCAAGTTGCGCATGTCGTCGTCCACCCAGATGGTATGCGGCTTGGACTCAGCCAGTATGGCATAGTATCCAGCCAGCCACTCATTAAACGCCTGTGATAGAGGACAAGGCCAGAACTTCGACTCTTTGCCCTGCCAGTCCATGAGCGGATCAAATTGCGACAACGCAACGTGAGGGTTCCGGGCTACAACCGCATGGCCGCCATAGGTATTCCAGACATTGATGGAGGATGTGACGCCTATCTTTTCCAAGGCAATACGCGCCTTTTTTAAAAACGGCAAGTACGCTCTGGTTTCAATGGCTGTATTCAAACCCTTGTGAAATAGGTTGGCTTCAAAAAACCAGATTACATCGTCAATCTTGTTCTTTTTACAATAGGGAATGATAGTTTCCAATTCCCGATCGGCGCGAGAAAGCAGCAACGGCCGACGCAGTTGATAAGTCATATATCTTTTCATGGGGGGGTAGCACCTTTCATAAGTTAACGGTAATAGATAATCTTAAAGTCATGTTTCTTAATATCAAACGTGCAACCACCGTCTTTTTTCGTCAAGACTGCGCCACTATCAGCATCATAATACATCCCGTCTTTTTTGAGTTTCAAGGCATCAACCGGCAGGTTGACATCGCAATTCCCGCCGTTACCATAGTCTGTAACTACCAAGAGAGCTTCGCCGTTTCTGACAAGCAGCAGACTGGATGATTCGATACCGGTAATTTTTGCCGGATAATCATCAGCCCAGTAATTGTAAACATCGCAATTTTTGTCGCCATAACCGAAGGCATACAGTTTCTTCAAGGAATCCTTGTAAATATGTATATTGTCGCCCCAGCCCAATGCCCAGTCCTTCAATTCATGAGTGATAAGCACGCCTGCCAGCGTGCGCCTGACCCAGGAAAGTTTAGCTTTATCGTTGATGTCACGAATCCACAATGATCCCAGCGTCAGTGGAACAGTACCAGACTGGCGACCGGCTGTCACAGACTGAATATATTCACGCGAATAAATATCCTGAGTGTCTTTATTGATTTTGTTCTCCCAGTCAAGACTCATGCCGAACCAGCTCTGTAATGGCACAATATGTGTCCCAGTCATATGAACAATATTCATGTTCCATCCTCGCGTCTGCCAGGACAGCACCGCCAGGCGTTTGGCAAATTCTCGCATATCGAATAAATCCCAAGCGGCACGATACTTACCGTTTTCGTCATAATATCCACTATTCACAATCGTATTGCGCACTGGTCTGGCCGCGAAATTATCCATGTAGATTGCATCCATTGCGCCGGATTTGAGCATTTTTTGACAATACCAGAGCATATAATCCTGCCGACTGCGGCAAAGCGTCGTGTTATAATCGAGTTTATTATTGTGTGGCATCCACTTGCGGGAAGTGTATTCGCTGGAAAGCCATTCATCCTGAAAAGTAAGAAACTCATCCTCGCCGGTAACCACACCGCGCGGGTTTAGATAAGGCGCTAGAATGGATGATTTGCTTTCGGCAATTCCTCTGCCGATTGGGATACTTGCCTGAATCAGTTGATTCAGGGGATGAAATTCGTCACAGCCATTTTTCCAGGCATCCCAGTCTGCATTTGTGGCTTTGCCATCTCTGGTATTTTTTATCAGTTTATAGAAGGAAAAGTCCTTTTTTCGCGGATAAAATGCCCAAAGTTCGTCTCCGCCCCATTGTGGTAACGAGCCAAATATTCCTATCCGGCTAGTGAATGGCGCAATATCGAAATTGAGAGTCATCGTGCGCCAGGGAACAGGCAGGTCAAGAACCTGTTTGCTAGGTGTAGCCTGAAGCCCGAAAACAATTTTATGTGAACGCGTAAGTTTTTTGGATGCGTTCACCAGATGCACCTGTAATACAACGCGATCCGGGTATTGAGATATCGAATGAGTGGACACGTTGTCGTTGACAAGCCAGTCTTTATCCCCCTCGGCTACCCATGCCATGCCTTGGCGTGCATTGCCAATCCAGATATAAGGAACGAAGGTTCCAGGGAAAGACGCAATTTCGCCATCAATATCGCGGCTACTCCCGCGATCCATGAACATGCTCTCCCATACTGGATTTTTACCTGTTGGCACAGCACAATGCACTTCTTTACGCGCAGCATCCTTGATAGCATGCAAGAGTTTAGCGTATTCAAGCTTAAGAGGAATGTTCAAATCCATTTTATCAAGCGTGCCATTGGCGTCTCCCATTTCAAAATTCAATTCGATTTTCAAGAAGCCATCGTAGTCGAATGTGCCCTTGATCATACCTTTCAGCGGTCCGGCCTGCCAGAATGAGGTGTATTCTATTTCGTTGTTTTTAATTTTTGTGAAGGTTAGAGGTTTAATTGCTGTAGATTTCTCTTCCTTGCCGTTTATGTTAATATCGAGACTTATTGGCGCAGCCAGTATCTCTTTGCCTGCGCTCGTCACCTGCGCGACCAAACCAAGGTCATTCATTTGATAAGAGCATAAAGTTGCGCTTACCGTTTTTTCATGGATTTTTAGCGGCAGAAATGGCGGCAGTATTTCTTCGGACATACCGATGGTATTATGCTCCCATTCAAATATTTTTCGTTGGAACTCTTTCCGGGCAAGCACTGTTTCTGGCTTGGCGCTGCCCGATGAAATTGCTTCGACAATATATTCCCCCACTTTGAGCTTCGGCAAATCAACAACAACTTCCGCCTGCCTAAGTTCAACAATAACAGGGAATTTGCCTTCCACCAGCACATGGCCAGACTTTTTGTCTTGAAGTTTGTATTTGATTTCCGCCGTAACTCTATCGGCTTTGCGGGTGTCGAGTTTCAGCTTTAATCTATTATAATAGGGATAATAGCCTATTTTTAGATCGACTTCGCCGGGGCTCACCTCGTCGCAAGCCCAAACCAGACCGGGATCTGGAACTTGCCAGACAAATTTTCTGGCATAATATGTTGTTTTGCCATCGGCTGAGGTCAACCTGGTAAAAACCCGGAAATAATCATTTAAAACACCACCGTTGATCAAACTCAAGGTCTTGACCTGGCCGGCAGGTATGATGATTTCTCCAGAAAAATATTGCGGGGTGGCTGTATTCTGCTGACTGAAATTTTCAGCAGTAAGAGTCAAATCTGTTTTCTGCTGATTAAGTATTTCCAAGCGCAAATCACCGGGCCGGACTGTTCTTTGCGTATCGATAAAGGGAACAGCACCCTGCATTCTGATCAGCGGCGCACTTGCCGCAAAAGTTATCGTTGCCATGGTTTTGATATTTTTGAACGCGCTTACAAGCGGGGTGATGTCGCTGTAGCCTGATGGTTTGCTCCATGTCCTGGCAATTCGTAATCCCATTTTTTTGCCAGCGGTTATTCTCTCCAATCCAAAAGCCGCCGCCGGGATGCAGGCTTCTATCTGCCACCAGCCGTTTTTGACGGTGCTTTTACATTCCCAATTTTTCACAGACCATGATTTATCCTCTTCGCCTGCGGTGTAAGCGGCGTCATATTTTGCCCCCAGGGAATTGATGATAATCTGATAACATTTCTCTTCCGCTTTGTCCGGCGCAATCCAGAACTCAACAGAATCATCGGTCCAGACGCCTTGCGCGTCATTATTCTCCTGCGGTTGCACCTTGGCCGTCAAAACGCCATCAGGAGGCAGTTCGGTTTTTACCGCAAAAAAAAGTTTTTCCCCGTCAGATCCGAACCAGGATACATATCCACGCGGCTCAATCATTCCTTCAGACTTATAGACGCCTGCTGACCGTGAAAAACCGGACCACTCTGTTTCATCGATTTCCCCATCAATCCTCGGCACTTTACTGATGTTTAAAAACGGCAGTACTAGTTCCGTTATCCAAATTTCTTTAGCAAAAGATGGAGTACTCTGTCCGGTTTTTAGCGCAACACTTTTCCCTGTTTTGTAGATTTCTCTGATTTCAGCTTGGGCTAGAGGGCGCTGGTAAATTGAGAAGTCATCTATCAGCGAGTTTTCTTCCGGAACAGTATTGCCACCACCGAAACGTAGCTTCTTTTCTCCATCGTTCGGAAAGTCCACCTCTTCCAACTGCCGGGAAAACTCCGTGCGGCGCAAATCTGTTCCATCAATGCTCACGGATAGACTATTTGAATCCCAATTGACGACAATCAAATGCCATTCGCCATCAGCCCACGTTTCCGTGCCTGTCGGCAAAAGAATGATATCTTTCATATTTGGAATTTTGGTAAGTTGGACGATGAGTGTATCTTTTCTTTTCGGTTCTGTTGAAAAACCCTGCCGATATATATTCAGACTGGCCTTCCCTCCAAGATCACAGCCAACAAACATAAAATAATCCCGCTTCTGAACTTGGCTGCGCTGGAGCCAATGGCCAGGAGCTAACCAAAAAGAAAGAGATCCGCTTTTTTGCATCAGGCTTTTATCCAGCTTATAGGTCAGTGGCGACTTGCCCCAGTCTTTAAGCCCGAGAATAACCAAGGACTGACCTGTAATGCCTTTCTGATAAGATGCTCGTTCTGCATCTCCGACAAATTGTACAGCTCCAATATCCGCCTTTATGTCATTTTCAAAACCAATATGACAGTAAATATCAGACTTGGGGATGATATTTGTGGAAACTTCTGCCGTGAGTGACAAGGTAGCGACTAACAACAGCCATAACACTGCGACTTTAAGGACATGTTTTAAAACTCTATTTTGCATTTATTGACTTCTCCTTCTATTTTTTGTTATCTTCTGAATAGCTTATTTTATTAATTTTATTAATTTTCTTAACGGGGACTAACTACGCTTGCCTACAGAATTGCTTAAGTGTCATCATAAAAATTTGCGCGAAAAATTCAGTATGACGTAGATATGTCCGCCAATACTCAATGACACTTTTTGAATCCCAATTGATAACAATTCATATGCATTTGCGATCAGACGGGATAAAATAGGGTATTTTTTATTCAGTTATTATTTTGGATTGCCTGACCATGGATACAGAGTATCAACAGTACCGCCACCCCATGGCAGATCTGCGGCTTTCAGTAATTGGGCATGTCCGTCCATAAAGAATACGTTAGTCGCATTACTATGCCTTCTTGAAGGTTGGGGACTACCTCCATTTCCTAAGGAATACTCATTTAGTATGCTGTCTGCTAAATACAGTAGAGAGCTGGGTGATTTAGGAGAATATATCTTAATAAGTCCACGAGTTGTGTCTTTGCCCCATGATGCCATACCTACCGGGGTAGGACTGTAGCATAATCGAGTATTCATTCCGAAATTGATCGCTGGATTATTAGCAGTAAGCGGGTTTGGCTCCGAAGGGCATTTGAATATGCCCGATGCTGCCGTTTTCACCGCATACGTCCAATTCAGATATTTAAGTGTTTTTTGTTCTGTAAACCAAGACTGTGGACCGCGGCAAAGAGGAACAACCCAAATTGCTTTTTCAGTTTTACAGCCAAAATAGTTGTAACTACTTCCCATGCTCCATCCATTATAATCATCGGCATACATTAAGAGACCGCCAGTACCTACCTGTTTCATATTGTTTAAACACGCAATGCTTTTTGCCTTCTCTCTTGCCGCATTCAGTGCAGGCAGCAACATTGATGCCAATATGGCTATTATCGCGATCACAACGAGGAGTTCGATTAAAGTAAAACCTCTAAGCATCAACGAGTTGCGACTTATCGGCTCTGCCTCATCGACCAAACCGTGCGTGCGGTTTTCCCTCACACGGCTTTCCCCCTGTTCTTCTTCGTTTAGCAT
>CAIPAT010000061.1 GCA_903863035.1 uncultured Lentisphaeria bacterium | reverse complement strand
GAAGAACAGGGGGAAAGCCGTGTGAGGGAAAACCGCACGCACGGTTTGGTCGATGAGGCAGAGCCGATAAGTCGCAACTCGTTGATGCTTAGAGGTTTTACTTTAATCGAACTCCTCGTGGTGATCGCGATCATTGCGATTCTGGCAGGAATGCTGCTGCCGGCATTGAATAAGGCGAGAGAGAAAGCGCGTTCCATCAGTTGTGCCAGTAATTTAAAACAAATCGGGACATTTTACCAATTTTATATGAATGATTACAGCGGCTGGATTCTGCCTGTCAGCGCTGCGTTGAATGCTGATATGTGGAACTATAAATTGAAGGATCTTTACTTTCAAAACAAGGCAAATCCTAAATTATTCTTCTGTCCGGCGGAGACCACAACCGATCTTTCAACGCTCCGTCAAACTACATACGGACAAAACTCACGGCTCACTTTGCGTTATGACGGCGGCTGGACTCCAATCTACACCAGGCTGGTTAAGCTTTCAATTTATCCCAGGTTATCATCGCTTCTGCTGGCGGCGGATAAGACATGGAACATACAGGGCGTTGCTAATAGAGTTACTCCGGCAGATGTACTGTATTCAAGGCTGACTGACACTGCCGGCCGGATCGGTTTTAGCCATGATAACGGCAACTTCAATGCGCTGATGGCGGATGGTCATGTTGAATCTCATAACCGGCTGTGGGGGGCGACTAATTATCATGGAGCGACAACGCAACCTGTCGCAATGCTTTTCTGGTATGGCAAATCCGACTATAATGGCACGAAGTGGTAATAATCGTTAATATTTATAATACCTGAAAGAAAGAGGAAACCATGAAAATAATTCGTTATGCAGCAATAATAGCTGCCCTGTTCCTGAATATTAGTATGTGTCCCGGCGTGGAGATAAAACCTTCAAACTGCGTTATTGAGATTCCGGCAAACGCTAACTCATCAGTGTTGTTTGCCGCTTCTGAATTGCAAAAGCATTTGCAGTTGATCGGTAATCAGCCGATTCCGGTCAAGGAGTTTGATGTCAGCAAGTCTCCGGCAGCAAGTACATTTACTTTCCATGTCGGCATCCCCGCTCCCGATGACAAAGTTCCGCTTGCGAAAGAAGAGGCCCGCCGGGTAATAACTCCCGCGGCTGCCTGGATTTACGGCGAGGACTGGATATTGAAAGACAATCCCGGCCAGATGCAGACAATTGTCTGTGAAAAATCCAGTCGTACCGGAACATTGTTTGCCGTCTATAATCTGCTGGAAGATCAATTCGGGGTCAAATGGATATGTCCCGGCGACGCAGGCATAGCTTATCAGCCGCAGCCGGTGTTCACATTGAAAGAGGAGCGTTCAGACTGGAAGCCGGCATTGCAGCAGCGTGAGATACGTCCCGGCTATGGTTACAACAAGAGTTATTATAAAAAAGCAATGGACGATATTCCTCAAGGGTTCCAGATTTCAGAACAGGAATTCAACAATCGTGCCCGGGATGTCAGAGTTTGGTTGAAGCGGATGCGGATGGGGCGGAGCATTATTCTTAATTACGGACACGCCTTTACCGACTGGTGGGAAAAATATGGCAAAGCTCATCCGGAATACTTCGCGCTGAATGAAAAAGGCGTGCGCGAGCCGCTGCATCCGGATCAGCCGGACAGAATCAAAATGTGTGTGAGTAACCCTGATCTGCCTAACGCCGTGGCTCGGGAATGGAATAAAAAACGCGGTAAGCCGGATGGCGGAATAATCAATGAAACGATCAGTGTGTGTGAAAATGACAGCGCCGGATATTGCACCTGCCCCGCCTGCCGCAAGCTTGACGTTGAAGGACAGTATTCATCCTCAATCCTGGGGGCTCCCGGAAAAAAGGAGATCAGCATGACAGATCGTTATGTCTTTTTCTCCAACGCCATTCTGACGGAGGCTAAGAAAATTGATCCTCAAGTAAAAGCCGTGATGTACGGTTATTCCGATTATGAGCAGCCGCCGGTACGCGAAAATGTCAATCCTGACGTCATCATCGGTTTTGTTCCGTCAATGCTCAATTCTACTTCTGAAGTCGATGCGTTTTACAAGAAATGGCAGGCCAAAGGTGTGCGCCGGATGTTTCTCCGGCCCAATGACCAGCATTGCAATACCGGCCTGCCGACGGGCTTTGAAAAACAGATGTTCGAGCATTTTCAGGTTGGAATAAAAAACAATATCATCGGCACCGACTACGATTCACTACACAATTACTGGCCGGTTTCAGGCATCGCTGATTACATTCTGGCGAAAGCGCATGTCGCTCCTGAAAAACCATTTGAGTATTGGGAAAATGAATACTGTTCAGCGTTCGGACCTGCCAAAGACGATGTCAAAGAATATTTTGCGTACTGGCGCGATAATATCTGGGAAAAACGTTTGCTGCCCAATTATAAATCTATTTTAGAAAAGGGCAGATACGGTAATTTCCGGCGCGGCATAATGTGGGAGATGAAAAAATATTATAACGAGTCGGATTTCGACAAAACTGACGTTATTCTGGCAAGAGCCGCCACTGAAAATCTGTCTTCGCCGGAACGAAGAAGAGTTGAAGAACTCATCCTGGCCAATCAACATGCCCGTCTTCTTTTTGAAGCGCTTGCGGCTTCAAAAAACGATAGACCGGCGGCGGCAAAGAAACTTCTTGATTTCAGGCTGGCGCACAAAGACCAGCTTAGAGCTTATCCGTAAATAACAGTTGAAATATTAAAAATTTGTGTCATTTTATTCTTCTAAAAGGAAGTACATAATGGCAAAGATCAAATCATGGGAAGTTTCTGATGCGTTTTGGGGTCGCGTGGAACCGTTAATTCCCG
>CAIPAT010000060.1 GCA_903863035.1 uncultured Lentisphaeria bacterium | reverse complement strand
GAAGAACAGGGGGAAAGCCGTGTGAGGGAAAACCGCACGCACGGTTTGGTCGATGAGGCAGAGCCGATAAGTCGCAACTCGTTGATGCTTAGAGGTTTTACTTTAATCGAACTCCTCGTGGTGATCGCGATCATTGCGATTTTAGCGGCCATGCTGCTGCCGGCACTCAACCGGTCCCGTCAGGTGGCGCGCCAGATATCCTGCACCAGCAACCTGAAACAGATAGGGTTAGTTTCGCAACAGTATGCAGACGACTACCGGGGTTTTTACGGAGTATGGCCTAATGCCTCCGGAACAGAATTATATGCTACCGGCTGGTGGCAGGCAAACAGATACAGTACATATCTGGGGATCAAAGTCAATCCGGTCAGAGCCAGCAAGTATCCGGTGCTGTTCTGTACTGAGGTTGGCGTCAGGAGCATCAACTATCCCGGCTATCTGGCAAATTCCCATGTCTTCGGAAAATCGGGGAATTCCTATCCGCATTTGACCATGAGCAAAACGAAAAGCCCCAGCAAGGTGAGCTTGTTCACCTGTGGCAGAGGAGATACAGATACTTATGATAAATATACTTTCCGTGTTGGTTTTACCGGCTGGAATAATCACATGACTAAACAGACGAACATGGCTCATTGCGACGGACACGTCCAGTCATACACTTTCAAACCGGATTACTCTCAAGTCAATTTTCTTGGTGCATACCAGACTGATCCGTTAATCATAACTTACAACAAATGAAAACAGTAAGTCTTAAAAAAGAACAATCTCAAATGAATTCCAGTGAGATTTTCGCACGGCAGGTATTTGCCTTGTCTCCCGCAATTCTCGAACGGGCTTATTCCGCATATCATAAAGGCGACCAGATCAGGAGTGATATTTTAGAGGACGTGGCCGGATTCAAACGACTCCGCGATTATCAGCCTGAAAGTGTTGCAATCGATAAACTGACAATACCACCGGGCGGCGGCATTCATGATTATTACAGCCAGGCGCCATACTGGTTTCCCGATCCTGCTTTGCCCGGCGGTCTGCCTTATATCCGGAAAGACGGCGAGTTTAATCCGGAGGCTGTATCGGAATCCTCCGACCATAAGAAAATGAACCGGATGATTTCAAATATCTATGCCTTCTCCGTGCTGTTTTTTTTCACGCGGAACGACGACGCGGCGGCAAAAGCAGCCGAGCTGTTACGCCACTGGTTTCTCAATCCAGGGACCGCCATGAATCCGCACCTGAATTTCGGACAGGCGATTCCCGGGATCAACACCGGCAGAGATGCAGGAATTATTGAAACCCATATTTTTATTCAGGTAATCGATGCGATGACTATGCTGAAAGATTCAAGTCACTGGACGGCTTCGGATAAGGATGGCATGAAAAGCTGGATGACATCGTATCTCGACTGGCTGCGACAGAGCAAAATCGGGCATGATGAAAAGAACGCCCCGAATAATCACGGGATATGGTATATCGCTCTGGCGATGAAGCTGGCTGCGTGGTGTCGTCTGGATGCCATTGTCGAAGAGTATATAGCGCAGGCCAGGGCACGGATATCAATTCAGATATGTGCGGACGGCAGCATCCCGGAGGAATTAAAACGCACTCAGTCATGGGGGTACTCCATTTTCTGTATCAGCGCTTTTCTGGCCGCGGCCACGATTGCGCAGGAATACGGAGCGGATCTGTTCAACTACCAGACCGGTGATGGTGCCGGCATCCGGCGCAGTGTTGATTTTCTGTCCGGATTCGCATCCGGCGTGAAACCATGGACTTTCCCGGAAATTTATGCTTTCGCCCCGGAAAAGCTCAATCCAGTACTTTATATTGCCGCGCTAAATTGTCGTGATGACAAGTATTTGCACATCCTGGAAGCACTTCCTGCTTACGATGACATGGCCGGTACGCTGTTTTTCAGATAGATATGAATAAATCACGGAAACAGGAATATTAAGGTTTTTGATACCAAGGACAAGGAGTTGTAATTATGTTGATCTCAGGCTGGACTCACCCATTATCGCTGTTGCGCGATGAACTGGTACAACTCGAATATGAAGGCTATATCATTCCGGAAAAAGTGACGGAACGCATATCCATGCTGCATCCGGTATACGATGCATACAACGAAAAAAAGATACTGGCAATATATGCTGAACTTGAGAACCTGCCGCGTGATCCGGAGTTTGATTTTATTCAACCCAACGAACTGGAAGAAATAAAAAAAGAACGTCCTGCCGGGCCCCGCCAATTACCGCTGGCGCTAAATGATAAAGATTTGCTTGACCGTTTTCGTGGTGCCTGGGCCGGACGCGCCGCCGGTTGTGCACTTGGCAAACCGGTTGAGGGGCTGGGCATGCGCGGACATGGCGACATGAATGGTCGCGAGGCTATCCGGTATTATCTGAAAAACCGCGGACATTGGGAACTGGACTATTACTTCAGCGGCAGTGACACTGGAGACGGCATTAAACTGGGATGCCCGCTTTCATGGCGGGAAAATATCAAGTTTATGGAGCCGGATGACGATATTCATTACTCGCTGATCGGCTTGAAGGTTCTGGAGGAGAAAGGTCCGGACTTCCAGTGGTATGATATTCCCGACACCTGGAACAGTTCGCTGCCTTACAAGTTTATCTGCACAGCCGAAACACAGGCTATTTTGAATTATAATCTAGTTCGTCCATTGCGCTTGCGTGACCTTCCCGCAGAGATTATACCGGTAACAGCAGCCTTTACGCGACGTCATAACAATCCTTACCGCGAAAGAATCGGAGCGCAGATTCGCGCTGACGGCTGGGCATATGCCTGCGCAGGCAACCCGGAACTGGCGGCGGAATATGCCTGGCGCGACGCTTGCTGGACGCATACAGCCAACGGGATTTACGGTGAGATGTTTGTCGCGGCAGTGATTGCGGCGGCTTTTGTAGAAAGTTCTCCGGACAAACTGGTGGAGATCGGACTTTCAGAAATTCCCCGCCATTGTCGTCTGTCTGCGGCTATTCGCGAAGCGTTGACCTGGATTCCTGATTGCACTACCTTCGAGGATTTTATGCCCAGACTGGAAAAGCGTTATGCCGGTATGCATGCCGGTCATGCTGTCAACAACGCTTTGATTGTGATGATGAGTCTGTTCTACGGACAGATGAATTGCGACAGGACTATCGGGATTGCCGTGATGGGCGGACTCGATACCGATTGTAACGGAGCTACCGCCGGCTCCATAGCCGGAGCTGCTGCCGGATACCGGAATCTGGGTGGAAAACTCGTAGCGCCGCTTAACGATACCATCAAACCGCTGGTGTTCGGTTTTCAGGAGATTACGATGAAAGAACTGGCGGAGCGGACGCTGGCTGTACATCAGAAAGTAAAGGCGTATGCCGACAAACATTGAAAATCTCCATTTGTGCGTATGAACTTAAAAGGATAGCGAATTATATGAAAAATAAAGGTTATAAAATGTTATTATCCAAATGTCTGCTGCTGGTCTTGTCCTGCGGAATTATGGCGGGACTCGGCGCAACTGTGATTAATGAACAGACGCTCCGTGGTTTTCAAACCGGGGCGGACGGCGAATTGACCGCCAGAGTCGAAGGAGCAGCAAATAAATTTGATGTTGCCTGCAAATTTACGGAGGTATATTCCCCGGGCTGGTATAAGCTTACGGCGGAATATCGGACAGCCGGGCTCAAGCCGATGGACATTTTAATGGCAGATATTGACGGGAAACTGGAAAGTAAGCCTGTTCAGCAAATTCCTCCACTTTCAGATTGGTCTCCTTTAACTATTTATTTCAAAGTAAAAGAAAGCTCCACTGCCGGAATTCGTTTCTATATTCCGAAAGCAGTTAATGCCGGTACAGAAATAAAAATCAAAAATCTCCGAGTCGAAAAAACCGGGACAGGAGATCATTGCAACTTTCTGACCAATGCGGATTTTTCCCGTGGAGTACCGGGAGAAATGCCGCCGGGATGGCATTGGCAGTATAATGGTAACGAGGGTGATTATACATTAATTAAAGACAGCACGTTCAAGAGCGGTGAGAGGACAATATGTATTAAAAGCGATGGTAATAAATCTCGTACCCTAAGCACTTTTAAGGCTCCGCTGTTCGACAGCGGGGAAATGAACTTTGAACTATGGGCTCGATCAGACTCTCCGAATATGACGATTGAACTGTTTCTGCTGGGAAATGATTATAAATGGCAGGTCAAAAAAGATTTTCCGGTATCCGGTGAATGGCAGAAATATTCCATCGCATTAAAGTGCCCGAATCCAATTAAAGTTCCATACTGCTGGGGCAGAATTGATGTGCAAGGCGCCGGCGATGTAAAATTCTCAGGGGCAAGCCTGACCTGGACGGCTGATTCTGCGACGGCTGAACCTGCAACGGTGGTTGCCGGCAGGGATACGGCGTCACGGTTACCCGGCTTCGGTCGCAATCTGCTGGGCAATTCCGGGTTTGAACTGGGAATGAACAACTGGATGCTTGACTTTTTCGCTCCGGCCAGTTGTCAGATGGCGGCAACGATTGCCAGTGCTCCTGAATGCCGGATTATTCCCGGCGTTGGAGTTGATGGCACCTGTGCGTTTTTTCTGGCAGATCAATACACTGCCGTGTTCAGTGGCTGTATCCCGTTGCAGGAGGGGAGCAAATATACGCTATCTGCTTATGTCAAGGCAACGGATAAAGAGGCCGACGTGAAAATGTTCATGCTTGACCCCGGCTGGAAGTCATATGTTAAAGAGATTAAATCAATATCAACCGAAAACTGGACGCGGATAGCGTTGTCCTGTGTCTGGGAGAAAAATTCGAAACAGAAAAAGATATATGTCCGCTTTGACGGACGGAATGTTCTTATCGATCAGATACAATTGGAACTGGGGGATTTAACCGATTACCAGTTGCCGGAAACTGAAATCGGTTTTGTTACAGCCTCCGACAATATTTTTATTCAACATAAAGAACCTGCCGAGATGACGTTGAAAATTGTCAGGAAGAACCAGATGCAGCAGAAATTGCGTATCGATTTATCGGTCAGAGACAGTTGGGGCAAAAAGGTATGGGAACAGACCGTGACTGCTGATATTTCTTCGCCGGTCACCGTTCTGCCGGTAAAATTGACGAATAGTAAGCTGGGCGTCTTTGAACTTGAAGCAAAAGCCAGCGATGACCAGGGCAGGCTTATTTCCATCGGACAATCACGTTATGCAGTGATCATGCCTCCAGTTCCAGAACCGCCCGGGCTGCCGCTGTTCGGCGTATGTTATGAAACCTGTTATCTGCCGCAGTGGATTATCAAGCAGGAAATTCCGCTGATGAGAATGATGGGAACAGGAATTAACCGTTTTTTTCTAAAGAATCAAGCATGGCAGTCACTTCCGCCGGAGAATTATATTGATTCAATCAGGCAGCGGTGTGAAGTTGAGATACAAGGCGGATTGAAGGATTTGATGGCCTGTTTTAATAATATTCCCAAAGATATCATTGAACGTGTTCTTAATGATGATGTTATCGACGGACAGACACTTAAGCGCTATGGCGAATATTTGAAATCCGTTGTCGTACCGCTTCAGCATCAGATTAAATACTGGGAGATTACCAACGAACCTAATCTCTGGCGGCATCGCGAAGGTCCCCGGAAAGGTGAGAAGACGATGCCTCCGGCCAAATATGTGCAATTGCTGCAAACTGCTTACCTGGCCATCAAGGAGGTTAATCCGCAATTGCAGGTGGTCGGGGTTTGTCTGAACGGGAATGATTTTGCATACCTTGAAGAAATTATGAAGCTGGGCGCAGGCAAATATATGGATATCTTTTCCTTCCACTCCTACCGAGCGTCACCGGATCTGCCTGACGTGTATAATGATTTATGTGCATACCAAAAAATACTCGACAGATATGATTTTCATGGTCCTATGATCAACACAGAACAATATTATGCGGCGAATAAATTCATTATGCACGGCTCCGACGAAGAAAGCAGTCGTGATTACTATCTGCCAGATCGTGAAGAGCTGCAGAGCTGTGCAAGAACCGTCAGAAACTATATTTACCATGCCGCCGCCGGAGTGCCTTATTGCGCATACAGTCCGCAGCTGACTCTTTTCCGCTATGGCGGTTATGACCGGTATTATCTTTATTATGCCTTTGCCGCGTACAGCGCAGCAAACAGATTTTTGAATTCCGCAGGCAAAGGGCATCCGCTGGAAGCCGGCAGCGCACTGAAAATATTTATTTTCCCGGATGCCGCCGGCGGACCGCTGTTGACGGTTAACGCCATTAATCAGGAACACAATGGCAGGATGAAAATGAATGGTTATCTGGCGGCGTATGATATGATGGGAAACCAGTTTACTCAGGAAGAAATTGCGCAGGGACTGCCGATTTCTTCTGCTCCGGTCTATATTCGTTTTAAACCGGGCTGCCAGGAGAACGAAATTATTAATGCTATCAGGGACGCCGATATTCTAGGAATGGGCGAGGCATTTAAAATAGATATGGTGCTGATAACAGGCAAAAAGTTGTCTGTTACAGTAACCAACCGGCTTAACAAGAATGTCAGCGGGAAGGTGGTTATTCCGGAACTGCCGAAAAGTTGGCAGCTGGACCGGAATACGGCCGGATTTGCAGATTTGAATCCAGGAAAAAGCATTAAGATTGACTTTCATGGAAACTTTATCCTGGATGATAACAGCAGCTATATGGTTCCGGCTGTCGTAAGTTCGAACGACGTGTTTGTAAAGAAAACATTTAAACTCTCGCCGGTTTTAGTCGGCAAACTTGACCGGATTAAAGTTGACGGTCTTCTGGACGAATGGCAGAATGCACACTGGATCGCGCTTGGCGAAGAAAACTTGACGGGCAAACCGGATGCGCTGCATTCATATAATGGAATCAAAGATCTTTCTGCACAGGTCGCCGTTGGCTGGAATAAAGATTATTTTGCCGTTGCGGTCAAA
This sequence comes from uncultured Lentisphaeria bacterium, assembly GCA_903863035.1. Taxonomy (GTDB): domain Bacteria; phylum Verrucomicrobiota; class Lentisphaeria; order Victivallales; family Victivallaceae; genus CAIPAT01. Next base: position 12,488 of record CAIPAT010000060.1, on the reverse strand, counting down.
GTTAAAGATGATATCGTCTGTAATCCCGACTCCCCGGCCAATGCATGGAACTATGATTCATTGCAGATATATTTTGACCAGCTTAACAATGCGACCGAATCCGATACTGGATTTAACGGTGATGATATTGTTTACGCCATTTCCATGGTCGGAGGAAAACCTCAGGCCTGGATTGAAAAGGGTTGTGAAGGCCGTTATATCGGCGAAGCCAATCAGGCTACCGGGCTTGATCGCGAAGTGGAATTGCAAATCGCCCGTAAAGACGGTGAAACCATCTATGAGATTAAATTTCCGCGCCAATGTTTGCCGATGGTTAAATTCGCAGAAGGGGAAACTGTCGGTTTTGCCATCAGAATTAATGATAATGACGGTAAAGGCAGAAAGATTGGATTGACAATGACTCCTAAAGGAACGGAGCCGCATAGGAAGCCTTATTTGTTCCGGGATCTGTATTTCAATTGAATATTGAGTTTTGAATCGATACGGAAAAATACGGTCGCAAGACATTCATCCCGCAATTGCGGGATTGCGATCTTTTGAGTTTGGATTCGCACTCTTCGAGGCCTTCGATACCCCGGTATCGGCAGCCTCTTAGAATACGAACCAATTCTCAAAATCTTCGCAATCTATTTTAAATTTTCAACCTAATTGAGTATAATTCTGCGGCAGGAATGCCGCAGAATTATTGCTCTATAAAACAGAAGCCATCAATATTATGAAATGTTTCTTCTAGATTATCTAGCTTTGTTATTTTCGTATTGCTCAATCAATTCGGCGATTTTCTGGCGTTCGGCCAGCAGCGTTTCCGGGGTGGTGGAAAATACCGTCAGGCTGGTCACTACTTCCGGATTCACTTTCAGCGCTGACCGGGATGCTTGCAGCCAGGCATCGGGCATTTTTACTTTACCGGATTTTGCATCCTGCACTGCTGTATTCAGCAGCAGCATATAATGATAATCTTCCAGGCCGTCCCGCATGGCTTTCAAGCGCATTGACGGAATAGGACCATTTTCAGCGGGATAGGCGAGGGTGCCGTCACCGTTATTGTCTATCCATGAGGAGCCCGCCCAGTCGGTCAGCGGTGCGCCGCGCATGGGATTTTTACGCAGGGCATATTTCAGACTGCCATCCGGCTGGACCGTAATATCCTGCCACAATGCCAGCGAGTAGTATAGAAATCCGTCGGGTTTGCCTTGCCAGGTCATGAACCCCGTCAACTGTCGTCCGTCCAGCGTTGGATATTCAATATACAAGTTGGCATACGGGCGGTGCGGACTGATGCAGACATACCAGAAAACCTTGCGTCCGCGCTGTCTGGCCTGGGTGATGGCTTCGCTCATGCGATCATATTTTTCGGTGAGCGGAGTCCAGATATCCACGACTGAATCAAGTCCGGTAGCTGTTCCAAGACTGAAATCGTAAGCAGTGGTGATAATCGGGATCCCGGGGTAGCGCTGCCGGATTTCCCCCAGTATCTCCTTGATGGCCCGGAATCGGGCGTCACCGGCTTCGTCGAATGCATAAATGACCGCTTTATCCAGAATGCCGGCGGCGCGGTATTCGGGGATGGCTTTATCCAGTTTTTCAAGTATCTGTTTGCGGCGCGCTTCCGGGAATTTGCCGTTTTCCAGCTCATTGTCCCGGCAGTTGACATACATGATATTGAACATTTTTCCACCGCGGTCCAGCCGGTATTTGACTGATTCCACTGATGGGGGGGTGCCGTGATAGAGACTGTCCGGGTTGATACGATGTGCCAGATATAAATCAACACACTGCTGCTTGTAGGCTTTAATTGCCTCAACTCCGGCGGGAAATCCATCAAGGCGGGTTTCTCCGATTGAAACCGCCAGCGGATAAGGTTCGCCATCGGGCAGATTAAAGTTGAATACCCTGATTTCCAGCGGCAGTTTATGTTCCGGCAGGCCGTCGGCTTTGACCACGACTTCGCCGTGATAAACCCCGGCTGTCTGCCGCTCAGGAATTTTTGCCTCCAGTAAATACCCTTGATAAGATTTGGCGGACAAGTCTATTTTTTTCGCGTAAGTCAGCACGGGGTCCGGCCAGTAGCCTGTCCGCTTGACCGGATAAGCGCTGGGTTTGCCGCAAAGCACATAGCCGATCGGAGCAACCAGTAAATTTGCTTTATCCAGTTTGTCGCCGCGGTCATTAACCAGATCACCGGTGACGGTCACCTGCAATCCAGTCAGGTTCTGCCGGGCCTGCAATGCCAGTTGCACACCTTCGGTTTCACCGCGCGCCGCAGCAATCCGTCCAATATTCTGCGGAGGCAGCGGAAACATCGGATTCTCCCGCATGACCCGGGCCTGAGCAGGAACAAAGCCCCAGCAGTATTCCGGGAAAGCATTTTTGAGCATGACCGCTTCAGAGCGCGCGGTCAGCAGCGTTTCCTGCATTTTGCCGATCTTCTCAATAGCGACAAATTCGGCGGCAGAGGGAAATTTCAAGTCCGGTTTCAATGTCTGCAGCAACTGGCGGCATTCCGCCAATTGATTTTGCGACGCTGCTGCCGCCGTGCCCGGCAGTGAATCAAAATCCGCTGGATTCAGGTACGCATCCTGACGGCGCAATATCGCCAGTTCGTCGGTGGCATCCATCAAACTGGCCCGCAGTTTACCGAAATAAAGGGTGCTCCGGGTGGCCGGCATTTCCTGAAAGAAGTGGATATCCAGCAGTTGCGGCTGCGGCACGTCCGCGAAATAATAGCGTGGAATAGTAACCGTATTGCGGCCGGTTTGCAGTATTACCGGAAAAAATTTCTGAATAATTTTACCGTTGCCGGGAAAACTGAGGCGGATTGAAAAGTTGACCGGAGCGGCTGCAAAAGCGTCAAACTGTAACTCCTTAACTCCGCGCAAGTCGTTAAATGCTAAAATTTTATCATCAAATACCGCAGCCGGCCAGCGGTTCTCGCCGCCTTTGTACGGGAAAAACGTTAATTTGCCGCAATAGCCGCCTACGCCGTCCGGCCAGGCGGTTACGGCGAGTTCGGTATCGGCGCGAACATTGAATTTGGCGGTATCGGCGGATTGTTCAAAATCGAATAACGGTGTTTGACCTCCGGCGACGACCGGATGGGGCTGACGCAGCGGGGGCACTGCTTCAGTTGCGGTAACTTTAGCAGCAGCAGCAGCAGCAGCAGCATCACCCATACGCAGATTGCCGAAACAGAATTTGATTTCTGATGCGGGGGAATCCGCGAAGAAATGTATCTCGGTAAGATTACCTTTGGCCGACTCGAAAACAGAGCGAGGAACCGCGATCTGTTGAAATCCCTTCTTCAACTTAAATTGATAGTAAAACTTCTGCGGTTTGTCCTTGCCGGAAAAAGCCAGAAGCAGAGAAACTGTCGTCTGTTCCGGCGCAAAAGCGTCAAAAACAAACGAGCCGGCCAGGCTTAAATCTTTGTTACGCAGTGATTCGGCTGGTAAAATGACGCCTGGCCACTGGTCGCCGCCGGGGCGGAAGGCGGGCAGCATCACCTGGGCGCACCATCCGGGCTGTTTTTCCGGCCAGGGGCAAACGGTCATTTTGGTGCCAGGTTTAACCATGACTTTGGCGGCATCAATCGCCGATGCAAATTTTAAAATGGTTCTGCCATCGTCTTTTTCCGCCAGCACAAGGCGCAGATTGCGCAAATAAACTACCGCATCAGTTTTGGGATCCTCCTGAAAGAAATGCAAATCCTCTAATTGGCGAACAGGGGCCCGGGTCAGAACGGAAGCCGGAACAACCACTTGATTTAAGCCTTTCTTCAGGTTCAAGTACTGGTAAATGTTAGTTGGTTTGCCGGCATCGGTAAAGGTCATGCGCATAGTCAGCGCCATGTCCTGCAGCGCATAGGCTTCAAAACATACCGCGTCAGCCTGATTCCAGTCACTGCGGAGCAGCGCGGCGGCGGGAAACACCACTGCCGGCCAGTGAGTGCCGCTGCCGTCATACCGGCGAATCGTGATTTTGCCCCAGTTGCTATCTGCCGATTCCGGCGGACAGGCGATCTCACAGGTTGCGCCGGCAGTCTGCAACTTCTTCAAATCCGATGCTGGAGAGAATTCATAGATGGCTTCATCTGAAGCGGCGGCGGCGAAAATTCCCAGCAGACACCATGCGGATAATATCCGTAAAAAGTCTTTCATTATAATTACTTTCTTAAATTTTTATTTTTAATTGGTTGTGCCGCGGTCCAGATTGATGCCGACCATCATGGCCGCATTGTTATCCGGAGATTTGTCCTGCCGGTAAAGCTGATCAAATTTTTTCCCGCCCACATGACCATCCATATAAAGCAGATTGGCCTTGCCTCTGGCCCCTGGAGGATTAATCAGGGAGGAGCTGCTGAGCGCTGCCCGCGGGTCTTCGCCGCCATGCCGGAATGCGAAGAAAGCGACACTGTATGCCGACCATCCGTCAACTGTCTTGTTGTCGCCGCACAGCAGCGCCTGCGACGCCTGCGTGATGGCGGAGGTTTTGCGATACATATAGCTATGGGTAACCGATGCCCCGGTACGCCAGTCAGAGAATGTTCCCTGATTAGGCCTGGCGGCAGTCAGATAATTGTTGACTGCCACATGCAGATAGGCATATTGTCCGCCGCCGCCGAAACCAAACGGCATTGATTCGCCCGGACAGGCGAAAGTTCCCCTGGTGGAATTCGGAATGCCGCCCCATCCGTAATAAGTGACACCGGAATTCACGCCCGCGCGTTTTCCGTCGTTTTTAATGCCGGAAAGAAGATTCCAGAACATTGTATCGCCGCTGCTCCATCCATAAAATGACGGAACAATCCAGTCCAGATTGTCCTGCGAATAAATCGCCTGGGCAGTGCCGATGGTTTTAAAATTATTGACACAGTTTGATGTGCGGGCGGTGTCGCGGGCTTTGGCGAGAGCCGGCAGCAGCATTGCAGCCAAAATCGCGATGATGGCGATCACAACCAGCAATTCGATGAGCGTGAAAAAACTTTTTGTCTGTTTCATTTTCTGATTCTCCTTATTTGTTGTTTATTGTGTATAATTCCGGTTCATGTCGAAAATTTTCCGCCTGTTTCACTTTCTGATCCTTCCTGCCTTTATTATTTATCATTGATAATCCTGTTTCCTGTGAATTGCGTTTGGGCGAAGCGGTTGACTGTCCAAGATGCAGCGACAGCGGCACATAAACGGTTTGTTCAACGCTTTCGCCGGACATGACCCGGTGCAACAGCTGCCAGGTTTCTTCGGCCATGATTTCCGTGGAATTGACGATGGTGGTAGGTTCCGGACGCAGTTTGTCAATCCCGTAATTTTCAAAGCCGATAATTGAAATATCTTTGCCGATACGCATGTTCCGGCGGTTGAAATACTGGTAAACCGCTCCCATCATTACATCGGGTACAGCAATCGCGGTCGGCGGTTCAGATATATTGAACATACCGTCAAGGCGACGGCACAATTCCTTTTCGTCGTATGAGAGGTTGATCACCCATTCAGGGCGGACCCGGCAGCCGCGTTCCGCCATCATCCGGTAGTATGCTTCGCGCCTGCGCTGAAAAATCGGCGGATGTATTTCCTCTTCATGCGCATCTGCTGAAATAAAACCGATCCGGCGATGGCCAAGGGCAAAAAGATGTTCCATCTGCATCGGCACTGTTTCCGGTGAATCCTCCAGAACCGCGCCGTTCAGCGGCTGTGCGTTAGGAAACAGCACTACCCGGCGGACACAGGCATTATCGAATATTTTGATAATTACATCGTTGTGCGGTTTTATCAGAATAGCATTGTGGATTTTATATTTCTCGATTAATTTAGCGTAATCTTCCACCGGTTCATTCAGTTTTACCCGGTGAGTTCTTCCGCTGCATCCGCACTGAGTAAACTTATGCAGGAGTTTCTGCGCCAGATCCGCCAGAAATTCGCCCGGACGCAAATATCCGATTTCTGAGCAGGCGATAATATCAATAATAGTGGAATTGACCGAATTGTCCAGTTTATCAGTCCGGAAAATACCCTGACGCGCCCGGCGTTCCAGCCAGCCGTCATTTTCCAGTTCAGAGATCGCCCGTTCTGTTACAACCCTGCCGCATCCGGTCTGCAGCATCATTGTCCGCAGCGGCGGCAGCGCTTCTCCGCTGCGCAAGGCCATAATCTGCTGCCGGATGACTCCGGAAACACGTCTGCGCTTCGTATCCCTGATTCCTTTAATCATGCTGCACCAGTTATTAAACGTTTCTGCGTTGCTCGTGTGTTGGTTCTTGTGTAGATTATAACTTTAATTTGTGAAAAAAGCAATACCTGATTTATAAAAATAATAAAAAAATAGTGACAGTGGCAAAAATGCTGAATAAATTTTAAACAATTTTTATGCTGATACTGATTTGCGCTGTCTCATTTCCTGTTTAAATTAAGCAAAATAGCTTTTTTCAGGAGGCGGAATGAAAGACGGATATTGCAGACTGGCGTTATGCGTGTTTGCCGCGGTGCTGCTGGCAGGCGGTATGGTTGAGGCTGATGTTGATAAAAAGAGTGATAAACCGCAGCCGGCGCAAGGCGCGTCCGTGGATGAATCACAACCTGTGCCTTTAAAGCCCGGCGAATGGGGATTGTTATTTGAACTGGGTGAAAACCTGTTTCCATCGATGGTGATTTGCACTGCAACTTTGAAAGACGATGGCGATGACAGCGATGACGAATTCCGGCTCGGCGAACCGTGGAGCTCTATCGGTGTGGAGATATGCTCCCCGCAGGCGGATTGCCCGGTAAAGGTGGAAATTTCCGGCGGCGGTCACGTCAAATCCGGCGTCTGGCAGGGAACAATGCCTAAAAAGGGTGAAGTATACCGGATTTTTCCAACGTTGAAATACGATTATGATAAACTGCTGTCGGTCAAGCAGACCATTCCGGAAGATCTGATATTCAAGGTAACGATCAATAACAAAGCCGAACCCGAAGAGGTGAAGCGCATTCAGGTCAGGCCGGTTAATGATTGTGTTTATGAGTATACTGACTGCATGGGTAATGTGCGCGATGTATCCTGGACCTTTGCCGCTTATGTCAATGAAAATCATCCTGTCATTGAAAAAATTCTTGAGAAAACATTGAACTCCGGACGGATCGACAGTTTTGCCGGTTATCAGAATGACAAAGCGGGTGTTAAGGCGGAGATTGCCGCGATCTGGGAGGCCTTGAGACAGAGCGGCGTGCATTACAGCAGTATCACTACCACGTCCGGCGAAGATGATTATGTTTGCAGTCAGCATGTGCGTTTGATCGGTGAAAGTGTCAGCGCATCACAGGCGAACTGCGCTGACAGTTCCGTCCTGCTGGCTTCGATTCTGCGCAAAATAGGGCTTGACGTCAGCCTGGTCATTCTGCCCGACCATATGCTAATCGCGGTAAGTCTTGACGATAAGGGCCGGGATATAATTTTTATTGAAACGACAATGATTGTAGAATCCTCCCTTGACGAGGCCATCGCCAACGGCATGGAGCAATACGAAGAAAACAAAGACCGGTTCGATTCAGAGCGTCCGGAGGATGAAGATTATCATATCACCAATATTGCCGAAGCCCGCCGCCTGGGCATTATGCCGCTGAAAGATTATTCCGCGAAATAAATTTTACGTGAAGTCGGGCTTTGCCCGCAACCCAAAAGAAACGGTTAAATACACTTTAACCACGAAAAGCATCCCGCAGTCGCGGGACTAACTTTAGAGTTAGCAGGACACGAAAAAGAACAAATACACTTCACCATGAAGTGCATGAAGATGCATAAAGGAAAACCTGGGAGCGCCGGTCGTCTGACCGGCTTTAGTGATTTCGCCTTTGGCGACCAATGCCGCGTCGCTGGATCCCGCCAGGCGTGAGAATGTCCAACAAGATCTTAAAGCTGTCTCGCGCAAAGGCACAAAGGAAAGTTCTCTTCGTGTCTTTGTGTCCGTGCGAGTATATATTGGGAGTATACATATTGTCAGCGCGGCGGCCAGTTTTTGCCGCCGAACTTGCCGGATTTTCCAGGTTGCAATACTGTTGCGGTCAGATACATGCTCATGACCTGACTGACGTCTTTGCTTTTGAAAAAGTCAGGGCCGAAGATGTTGACATATTCCTTGTTCTTCGCGGAAATTACGCCGCCGATATTAACTTTGGCCCCGTCCTGGACAACGACTTTGGTTGACAGGCTTTCGACTTTAACCGACTGTCTTTTGCCTTTGCCGGCGAGATAGCTGATTTCAGGATATACTTCCACTTCGATCAAGCCGTTTTCAAGCTGTCGCGGCAGCACCATCAGCGAGGTGCCGACATCGGTCCATACCGGATCATCCGGAACCCCGTCAATTTTGGTGACGGTGCCGCCATCGACCACAACGACTGCCGGATTCATTTTCTGGTTGCGGAACCAGGTCGGGTCAACCATCGTTGTTCCAGACCAGAGCGAGGCGGCGCAACCGCTTTTTGTTACGATAAACTGACTGGAATTGCCGGACTCATAGCTTTTTCTGCTGCTGAGATCGAGTTTCTGACCCGGCGGCTGATTGACCGTAATTTTTTTACCGTTCTGATACATCACTACCGGCTGCTGGCTGACGCCGAAATTAGTTCTGGCGGATTGGCCGGCGGCGGTTTTATCAATATCAATGCGGATATTTACGGCTTCGCGGTCATTGTCGCGGATGAAAGTCTCAACTTTGTTGACGATATATTCGGTGTCGTAGACCAGCACGGAATTGCGCTTTACCTCATTGACCAGTTTGCCGTCTTTGGAGAGCCACGGCGAACAGACTACTTCAATAGTTTTAAAATCCAGCGTGACAAGCGGAATTATTTTATAGATTTTCTTTTCTTCGACATCCCCCCGGATAACCACCAGTTTGGGGGTGGGCGGAGTTTCTCCGGCGGTTTCCTGGGCAGTTAAATTTAAAATACGGACGAAAAATGCGAGAAACAGCATATAACGCAATGTATTCATTTTTACGCTCCTGTTCTGCATAGTCTGCATAGTTTGAATATCCGGCTTGCATTTAATATAATAGAGGTTTATTAATATATACTCTGCGCGGTTGAAAATTCAACTATAGATGAATAGGATTGTGGATTGGATTTTTTCGATCCGACTGACAGGCGATACCCACATCGCCGGAAGGATGAACGGAAAAATACAACCGCAAGACATTCATCCCGCAATTGCGGGATTGCGATCTTTTGAGTTTGGATTCGCACTCTTCGAGGCTTTCGATACCCCGGTATCGGCAGCCTCTCAGAATACGACCAAATTCTCAAAATCTTCGCAATCCATAGTTGAATTTTCAGCCGTGCAGAGTATATCAAAGCATTATGAAACAAGGACAGCAAATGAAAAGAACCAGAATTATCGCTACGGTCGGGCCGACTTGCGCCGATTACAAGATTTTGAAATCACTCATCAGCGCCGGCGTCAATGTATGCCGTTTGAATTTTTCCTTCGGCGATCACGAATATCACCGTAAGAACATTGAGCAGATCCGCCGGATCAGCCGCGAACTCCGGAAAAGTGTGGCGATCATGCTGGATCTTCAGGGACCGAAAATCCGGCTCGGCAAGCTGAACGCGCCGGTAACGCTGCACAAAGGCGACAGAGTGGTACTGTCCGGGAATTCAGTTCATAAAGAAGAACTGTATCTGCCCACCACTTACCGCAACATCGCCGCCGATACTCAAACCGGCAAGACAATTCTACTGGCGGACGGACGGATCATTCTGACTGTGGAAGCTGTGAACCAGGCCCGCCGCGAAGTGCATTGCCGGGTTGTCGCCGGCGGAACTGTGCTTACCGGAAAAGGCATCAATCTGCCTTACACCAGAATATCCATGCCGGCATTGACTCCGAAAGACATTCAGGACGCGCTGTTCGGGATTGAGCAGGGGGTGGACTTTATGGCGCTTTCCTTCGTTCGTTCCGCAAAAGATGTGACCAAGTTGAAAAACCTGATAAAAAGCAAAAATGCGGATATTCCGGTAATTGCCAAGCTGGAAAAACCGGAGGCTCTGGATAATCTGGAAGAAATCCTGGATGTGGTTGACGGCGTCATGGTGGCGCGCGGCGATCTGGCCGATGAAATTTCTTTTGAACATGTGCCGACTGCGCAGAAGCACATTATCAGCAGGGCCAATGAGCGCGGCCGGCTTTCCATCGTGGCAACGGAAATGCTCAGTTCAATGACTGAAAATCCGCTGCCGAGCCGGGCGGAAGTCAGTGATGTGGCTAACGCCGTGCTTGACGGTACCGATATGATTATGCTGTCGAATGAAACTGCTTCCGGCAATTACCCGTTGAAAGCCGTCCAGGCGATGAGTAAGATCGCGCTTGAAGCTGAAAAAATGATTAACGGCAATAATTATCGCGGTAACTGGAGCCAGTCTGACCAGCAGCTTGAAGTACCGCAGGCGTTGTGTCTGGCCGCGTCTTTTCTGTCCCATGAGTTGAATGAACGCGCTATGGTTGTTTTGACTTCCAGCGGTGAAACGGCCAGAATTCTGGCAAAATGCCGTCCCGACAGCGTAATTTATGCCGCCACCTGCTGCGAAAAAATCTACTGCCGGATGGCCGCATATCACAACGTTTATCCGCTGCTGCTGCTGAACAATAGCGAATCCGCCGCCGAAAAACAAGCCGCAATATCGCTTGAATTGCTGAAACAGAAATTGCTGGAAGAAAAACTGGCCAGACACGGCGACCAGCTGATCCTGCTGGCGGGAGCCGCCGGAACCAACAACAAATGGAGTCTGAACGGCATCCAGACTATTACGGTTTAAGGTCTTCATTTGGAAAACGGAATATCCAATATCCAGCAGAACAGCCAATTTTCAATATCCAATATCCCGTCCCGCCCTGCGGGATCCCGCGAAGCGGGAAATATCCAATGTCCAAGTTGGACAGCCGTAAGACATGAGACAGGAAACAGCGTTTTACTGCGGTATCCGCAGTTTCAGGAATAAGGAATGTTCAGGAATTTGAAAGGTCTTTCAAAGGAAATGAAAAGAATTAGGATTCAAAGAAGCGGCGGGTTGCTGTGGCCGCAGTTTTATCAATCAGAAAATAACTCAAGGCAAAAGAGTTTTAGATGCATAAAACCCATAACCCACTAAAAGATTTCTCTGTGTCTTGCTAACTATCGGGTTAGTCCCGCGACTGCGGGATGTCTCTGTGGTTAAAAGCGTTTTACCGGATTTTAAATGATTCACGCTGAATCCCTGATGCAGAGTTGCGGCTTGATGATTGCGGATTGCGGATTTTTGCCGTTTTTCAAGCGTTTCATCAGCAACTCCAGCGCTTTCCTGGCACAACTGGTGGCCATCTGATCGAAGGTTGTCAGCGGCACACCGCAATATTCGGCAAGTTCGATATTGTCGGCCCCGGTGACCAGTATGTCATCCGGCACTTTCAATCCGGCGGCCAGCAGCCCTTTGATAAGCCCGATTGCCAGCCGGTCATTGCCGCAGATTGCCGCGTCCGGACGTTTACTGATCACCTGCGCGGCGGCTTTTTCACCGTCCTCCACCGACATGCCACCGGCGATTATCTGTCTGCTTCCGTTCGGGATGGCATCGCAGAATGCCTGCCTGCGGCGTTCGCAGCAGTCGCCGCTGCCGACGGAAATATAGACAAAACTTTTTGCCCCGCGTGACTGGCAGTGACTGATCATGTGCTTTATTCCGAACACATCATCGCAGAAAACGGACAGATGGTTTTTATAGCGGTTGGTCAACAGGATAAAAGGCAGTTCCCGTGCTGCAAGTTCATCAATCCATACAGCGTTGCCGGCCACTCCCCAGATCATCAGCGCGTCTATTTCCTTTCTCCGGAAAAGGCGGAGATATTCCTGTCCGCTGACAAATTCACTGTTCATTGCCAGCGGCAGCATCCTGTAGCCAAGGCCGGGCAGTTCGGCATAAACAGTACTCATCACCCGTGCCAGATTATCGTCTTCAAGCTTTTCTCCGGCGGGAGTTAAAAAACCGATGGTGCCGGATTTATTTGAGAAAAAACGGCTGGCATGGATACTGGGCTCGTAATCGTGTTCACGGCAGACCGCCAGTATTTTTTCTTTTGTTTCCGAGCTGATCTGAATGCTGCTGCTTTTTCCGGCAAGCACCCGGGATACGGTTGACGGCGAACAGCCTGCCAGTTCCGCTATATTTCTGATATTCATCTATATTGAGTCCTTCGTATCTTTTATCTTTACGTTTCTTATTTGATAAAACGGCGGATACCGCAGTCAACCGCTGACTTCTAGCTCCTGCCTTCAGTATTATTCTGCTTCCAGTATTATTCTGACTTCTGTCTTCTGACTCCTGTCTTCTGACTCCTGTCTTCTGACTCCTTCTATGAGTTCTTTTGTCAAGTCTGATTCGCTATTTACCTGTTTTTTTTCTGCTTTTTTCTTAAAAACTTCCTTTTAAGAGTAAAAGCTCCGCTATCATCTTCCAACAATGATTTTTCTATTTTTACTTTTT
>CAIPAT010000059.1 GCA_903863035.1 uncultured Lentisphaeria bacterium | reverse complement strand
GGCAATCCCCTGCGATCCTCAGCGCCTCAACGCTACGGTCGAATTCCGTGTTGTCATACGGCTGCGGGCGGCCTACTGCGCCCGGCACGACCAGCAGATAGCCGCCTTTTACCGCTGCCGTGAATTCGATTTCCCGGCGCAGGTAATCCAGTGCGGCCTGACGGTGAATCCCCCGGTTGCTCGACAGGTCGTTGTCAGCCGAAAACATGCCGCATACGCCGGCCACTTTGATGCCATGAGCTCCAAGGATCTTCAGTGTCACTTTCGCGTCATATCCCAAATCTGGACCATAATGGTTGCCGTGCAGTTCTATAAACCGGACACCGGCTTTTTGCAGCCGCGACGCTGAATCAGACAAAGGCTCCATGCCGAATCCCCAGTTACTCCAGGAGAGGTTGAGCCGTTGTTTCAATAGCTCCGGCTGTTTCCGCTTCAGAGCTTGAAACGCCGCACGGATTTTTTCGTTTTTGATTTCGTAATTCTGTTTTTTCAATTTTCATACTCTCATTTCTTTTATACTTAGGTCTCTTTAAAACAACTTGGGCATTTGACGAAAAACACAGGCGTTTGGATTCCAAGCGCAAACACTGAGCGTATCGCATTACCGTTCGATGCGCGTATTCCTGACTGCGGTATTCCCGCGCCCGGCGATTTCATACGATGAACCATCGGCGCAGGGTTCAGCGGTAACGCGCTCCGACAGGGCATAATGTTCATTTATAAAGTTCCTTAATGTTCTGTTTTGTGTTTATTTACAGGAAATGCCTCATTGTTGAGGAATGCCTTCAAGTATGGCTCCATAGCATCTGCCCACATTTCATCAAGCGCAAAGTTTTTTCATATTTCATCTGCATTTATACAGATTATTCATGGTCAAAATCCTTTATAAGCCTCACTGAAAGCCGGTAGCAGGTCTTGAGGAACAATGTCCTGCTCAATATTAATCTGGCGATGTTCTTCAGAAGACTTCATTGCGGCAATCCCCACCATCTCCGCGGCAAATGCATCTTCAACCGTAGTGAACGGTTCGGCTTTCCCCTGAATCATATCATAGAAATGGCGTCCGGCAAAAGGCCCGCCGTTGTAGTGGATCCGGCCTTGGTAATTGAAATTATATTCTTCAATTCCGGGAAGCGGTAAAAGCGGCGCGGCTCTCGCCACGGTTATTCTGCCGTCACAGTTATAGTGCTTTTCCCTCAGCGTAAGTTCGATGTAAAGCATGCCTTCAGTGCCGATTATTTCATACCGTCTTGAAAAGTGATTGTTTACGAAAAAGCAATGCGAATAAACCCCGAACACGTTATTGGTACATTCCACCATGCACATTTCATTATCATAGACATCAACTGCTTTGGAAAACGAGCATAGGTCATGGCTGAGATTGATATCGTTTACTGCCGCATTGGAACTCTTGCCGACGCTAAGCCGGTTCGAACACTTGAAATCATCACACTTGGCACAGGTCAAATCTTCCGGCTTGTTCCCTCCAAATTTCTGCAGACGGCAGATTCCGGTCACTTTGCGCGGAGCCGCACCGCAAAGATAAAACGCCACATCCAGATCATGAGTGCCTTTTTCAATCAGTTGTCCGCCACCGCCAGCCATGGTGCGCCGGAAAGTGGTGAACAATGCCCCGCCACCATTGTACTGTACGAAATTAAAGGAGCACACTTTGCCAATGCTGCCGGCAGTGATAAGTTCCTTGGCTTTCTGGATTATCGGTGCGTAGCGCATTACATGATCAACCATGACCGGCGCTTTATAAGTACGGGACAGGCGGACAATTTCACAGATTTTGTCGAAAGAGCTTTCCAGCGGCTTTTCCAGCAGCAATGGCAGATTTTTGTCCATGCAGTCTTTCAAATTTTCAACATGAAAGCAATTCGGACTGGCAATAATCAACCCGTCAAGCGTTTCCTTGTTCAGCATTTCGCTGACACAAAGGTAACGCCGGGGCCGTTTACCATACCATTCGCAACCTTCTTCAAAGCGATTATCTTCGGGCTCCACGACCGCAACAAAATCCATTTTGCCATGAGTAGCATGATGATATTCCAGAGCATGTCTTTTACCCATTTCGCCAAAACCGATGATGCCTATTTTTAATTCAGGATTAAAATTCATTTTATTATTCCTTAAGTTTTATTCGCATCCATCACACTGGAACTGTCGGCCATCATGACATTTCCACGCGATGACCGGCGGTAAAGCGAATTCATAGCATATCATTGCACTTGCCTATTCCAATAGCAAAAGGGTGCCTTCCGCCGGATGCAGGCGCAGGGGGACTATGGTTTTCCCTTTTTCACATCTGGATGGTACAAGCATTTCGCGCGGCAAGCCTGCATCTGACACGCGTCTGAACTCTCCATTGATGATTATCTCATCCTCCACTGTCTCTTTGAGCGATGAATTAAGCACATATAAATATTTCTTGCCCGGCGAGCGAGGCATGGACAAGAACGTCTTATCCGGAGCTGCGCGCATGGCGAGGTCGAATTTGTTGTCCTTGCAGTAAAAACTCCTGGCTGTATTCTCCGCCACCAGCTCAAGACATCTGGAAAGGATCTTGCCGGACATGTCTGCCGTATTGAAAAGCCATACCGTTCCCTTGCCCAAGTCGTGCTGATAAAGCTCCGCTTTGCCGACGGTCTCGACAGGCTTTATGCTTACGTCAACAGGCTTCCAGTTGTCGTACGAATTGTGCGCCCAATTACCCTCGCCGAAGACTGACCGCAAAAAAGTTCCGTCCGGTCGGCCATACTGGTTGAAAACGCCAAGTGCACCTGTGGCCACAAGTCTGCCACCACCTTTTACCCACTCTGTCAGAATGCCGCACAGTTCGGGAGGCAGGCAAGTCCCGTTCGGGACGATCAGCAGCTGCACGCCGTCAAGGGCTTGCTTCTTCTCCAGCAGCAGTTTCTCGTAAAATATCCCGTAATTGTACCCCTTGTTTTCCAGGGCGATGGCTGTCTCGGTCATTCCAGAGCGTAGCGCATCGCTTGGCAGGGCGTTATAATACGAACTGGTCACCTCCAGGATGCCGATGTCCGGTTGCACGCTTGGAAAAGCGAGCGCCTGGCCACCGAATCTGGCCGCCCGGTCAAGATGCAGTGGCACAAACCCGGTCTTAAAACTGAAAACGGTGGCGTATCCGAGACGGGGCTCGGGCCATGGGATGCCAAATGTCCAGTCGTTTTCCCCCTCATGCGGTGGGGTATTGAAACCCCAGATGGCTGACATCGATTGTCCCCACATCATCCGGTGGAACAACTGAACAAGTCCGTTACGTTTATAGCTCTCCTCATCCATCATTTCCGGGCAAGCCATGGCTGCGTGCCATTCATTGTTGCCGATGGCCTTGTTCCCGTATGCCTTGCGCAGTGAGTCCAGCCAGCGGTCGCTTGCTTTAAGTGGTTTAGCCGTGTAGTTGTGATAGGCAATAATGTCAGACATCTCGCAGTATGCAGGCATATCAAAACTGTTGACTCCCGACCCGCCCAGAAATTCCTGGAAATCATTTTGGACAGGAGTGTTGGGCAGCTTTTCCTGGAGAGCCTTTCGGCACAGCAGTATCCATTCCTTGTACCCCTGGTGACGGAAGTGCTGAAACTCGTACTGGACTCCTGAAGGAGGCGATCCGCGTTTCGGCGGTACGATCCCATCAAAGGACACGTACTTCGTCCCCCAGCGTTCGTTCAGCGCATTTATCGTCTTATAAGTGTCTTGCAGAAAAACCTGGAACGCTTGGATAGCACTCGCATTGTGCCCTGTCTCAATGCCGCCGGGGGGACAGTTGTGAGCTTCCCACAACAGGTTGAAAAACAGCGTCTTGCCGGGCGCATTGTCCCGCAACCAGCCGGCGATGGCTCCATGCATATCGTATTCCAGTTTCTTTACTTTGGGATTCCAGAAGTTCAATGACACCCCGGGCGAACGATCCTTGCGGGTAAAATATTCAGGGAGAATTGGCACGGGTTTGCCGTCCTCGCCGCAGAACAGGATGTCCGGATCATTTTTGTTTTCCTCAAGCCACCATTGCGGCGTGTAGGTTGTGCAATAATGCACGCCCGTTTGAATATTCATATTGAATCTGGCATCGGGATTTCTTTGTGCCAACCCTTTAAACCATTCCATATTATCCCCAATATACTCCCCGGGTTTAACTGATATGTTGAAAGTTCCAACGCCCAGCATGTTCGGGGAGCACCTGAACGCCGATTGAAACGGCGGCGTCGGACCAACATCTCCGGGTGTTTGATAAAGAAAAACGGGAACACCGTTTTTGAGCCATTGTCCGTCGTCCCATACAACAGGAGTCGTGTCCACTGGCAGCGGGCAGGGAGTCTTCCGGTCGCCTTCGCCAATCGAGGTCTTCGGCAATTTCCCCCACACGGTGTCCACTTGCTGTTCCGCCTTCCGCAGAGACTCGTCCAGTTCCCTAGCGATAGGGTTGAATTTTTCCTCAAGTTCCTTCTCGTTCAATCCGTTCAAATAGGCATGGGCATACGCTTGGTAGGCCTTCCCTAAAAATGCTTCCGACTCCCGGCCGGCGGCGACTGTGTCGGTTATTGGTTGAACCACCTCTTTTGGCATGTCTTTTCTTTTTACAAGATACCAAGCGGCCCGATCCAGCATGTCGGCGTTTTCCGCCGCGAATGCTTGTCGCACCAGAAGATCGTTGTAGGTTTTTGCCGCCGACAATGTGAATGAGGCATATTTCTCACCGCCTTGTATGACTTTCCACCGCGACATCCCGGACCAGTTGTCGGCTTTTTCCTGATTTTTGAACATTTCTTTTGTCGCCGTGTTGCGGAGACTGTATATCTTTAGGGAAAACGGATCCTTGCGGGGAGGGAAATCCAATCCCATCACCATACGCATGGGACGCATGAGATTCTGTCCATTGGCCCGGAGTGTCCCGACCGGCCCCAATACGCACAGATTGTCAAACAGAATGTCCGAATCTCCCGTCGCCTTGATCGAGAACCCGCCAATCCCGCCAACCGTTTGCTGCAGCGGCAATCCGACGGCCAGTTGATGGTAGTCCCCCTGGTCAAACTCTTTTTTTGGCATCCATCCCAACGGCTGGCTTCCACGCTCGGTGTAGAGATTGACCGCGCCAACGCTGCGGATCATGCCTTTGTCGGTGTCAAACCATATCCGCAAGGTAAACCAGCGTTCCGGTTGAAACCAGAACCGCGTGGGAACTGTGCGGCGGCGATATGTTATACTGTCATCAAGTTTCCTCTTCTCGCCACCTATTTCAGAGAAAAACGTCCCGTCCTTGTCGATGACAAGCGACATCGCCTCGTGTTTTTCCCCATCATACAAAGACACACGTATTTCCGAACCAGGCTTTTTCGCCAAAACATCGAATTCCACAATGCCGGCATTCACCGGTTTAAATGATTTCAATAGACTGACAGCACCGCCGTTCGCGTCAAGATGAACGCAGCGATCATCTACAAACACCTCGCCGTCCTCACGGTAAATCCAGGTGGGCTCATTCACAATTTCCGTCTTGGCGGCACCGGAAACGTCCACTTTGACGCTCCCCGGCGGTAAACCGATTTGCTCATTTTCAAACCCCAGATACTCCGAGACTTCAGCTTTCACCTCCGGGCTGTGGACACCGTTGTCGCTGTCCGGCAGTGCGTAAATTTTGACATCACTTATATAGCCCGTATTCCAAAAATAGAATCCCGCCCCCCGGCCGGACATCTCCGCCGATGCGAAATCATCAACCTGTAGTTCCGGCTTACCGTCTATGGACAGACTAAGGCGGTCGTCATGTCGCTGGACGGCGACACGGTATTTCCTTCCCGTGGCAATACTGCTGGAAAAACCTTCCATCATTGTCCGGCAGATCTCTTTCCGGTCGCGCAATATCGTATGTTTCGAATTGTTGTTGTTGCCGAAGCCGAAGAAATAACTGTTGAAGAGGGGGGTCATCGTCTGGGGGTTCACACAGAGATAGGCGCTCAGATCACAAGGGAGCGGGTCATCTGTCCAGACGGTGTATTCCAAGCGCAGATTGCTTCCAAATTCCTTCTTGCAGAGTATCGACGCATCAACGCCGACACCATTAACGTGACCTTCCCCATGCAGGACACCGTCTTTGGCTGACCACTTGCCGGAAACTATTTTCCAGTTGTCCTCCAGTTTGCCGGATTTGAAATCGTCGGCAAAGACCAGTTTCCAGTCGGCCGCACGTTCGACACCCTCTTTTCCGACTGTTATTTCGTTCAATTCAACATTATCCATCCACGCTTCGCCGACCCCCGCGCAGGCATTGCGCAAGGTGACATCAATATGTTCCGTGCCGGCTGGCGAACTAAACTTCCAGGTCACCAGTGTCCAGTTGGCTACTTCTTTGATCGGAGGTGATTGTTTTTTCCCTTCCTCGATCGCGATCTCCTTTTTATCGCTATAAAACGAGACGTAACAAAAACCAGAGGACTTTCCACTAGTCCGCACCCAGTATTTCAGGATATAGTCCCGCGCCCCCTTGGCATTGACCCTTTGGCTAAGCATCACCGTGTTCGGGGTCTCAATGATCTTGGTGAGCTTTACCGCATATTTTCCAGCAAAACTGTCATTGCTCAACTCGATTTTGCCCTTGGGCTCCACGGAACCCAGAAACGGTGCCCATTCAGCGGGGAGGTTGGTCCCCGTGCCGATTTGCTCAAAATTCCCGTTTTTCAGGAGGTTCTCCGCCCCATAACCAAATGCTCCGGAAAACAAGACAAACAACACAATGGAAAAGATTGATTTATATTTGCTTAACGACAATAGGTAAAGATTTAGTCCCGAAAAGTTGTTACCCCCGAAAAAATTTGAACTTTTTTCGCGCCGACTGGTTTGTTGTTCATGTTTCATCATCTTCATATTTACCTTTGCATTATTCATTAACTAAAGTTTTCCTGTTTTTTTGAATCTATACTACCGAACCGTAGTCAGACATTCGACTATGGTTCGCCGTTTTACTGCCGTTGAGGCGGTAATTCCCGCCTATCGCCAAATCGTCTTCAAAACTATCATTATCGCTTTTTGCGCAGGCGGCAGTCCTGGACGGATTAGTAATGTTTTCAGGAAATTCGCGCTGCTGCTCACGGGTGACGCCACCGTCAGGAAATTC
>CAIPAT010000058.1 GCA_903863035.1 uncultured Lentisphaeria bacterium | reverse complement strand
GCCGAAACTGGCTCATGAGGCGGTTTGGCAAAGCCGCCCTACGTTGAGACACCTCCTGTAAGGTCTGTCTCCCGCGAATGCGGGAAGGGTGAGGGCTGTCCAAAATGAAAAGAATGTGACTGGTGACTGGTGACTGGTGACTGGTGACTGGTGACTGGTGACTGGTGACTGGTGACTGGTGAATAGTAAAAAACCTTAGTGTCTTGCTAACTATCGGGTTAGTCCCGCGACTACGGGATGCCTCTGTGGTTAAGGTCTGTCCAAAATTAGCGTGGACGGTGTCCAGAATGTTGTTTGAAAACTTTAGAACTGATTCACAGTCCATTCTTATTCCGACTGGATCTTGCGGATGATATCGGTGGTGGAAAAGCCGTCAATGAATCTGATGAAACGAATATCTGCTCCTGCTTCCTGTAATGCGGTTTTTTCCTCCTGATTCAGCGTATCCAGCGTGTAGTCGCCGCCTTTGACATAAATATCCGGCTGCAACTGACGGAATTCAGCGGTGCATTGCGGGTTGGAGAACATGACGACGGCGTCCACGGATTCCAGCGCGGCCAGCATGTAGGCTCTGCTGTATTCGTCAATAACCGGACGGGCCGGGCCTTTCAGCGCCCTGACGGAGGCATCAGTGTTGATCAGCACCAGCTGCGCGTCGCCGAACGCCTTGCTGCGATGCAGGTATTCCGCGTGGCCGCGGTGCAGGATGTCGAAACAGCCGTTGGTGACTACCAGTTTAAGACCGGCGGCGCGTAGTTTCCCGCGCCATTTAACCGCCTGCTCCAGCGTCATGATAAGTGATTTCGGATCGCGATTCATTTGCTTATTCCCAGTTCCTCTTTTTGCGCTTCGGAAAGAAGACAACGGACCATTACGCCGCCGTCCAGCAGCAGTTTCATCGAGACTTTATCAATAGTGTAGCGCTGGTGATAGACCACTTCGATAATGCCTGAATTAATGATCATTTTAGCACAAAGCAGACACGGGCTGTAAGTGGTGTATAAAGTAGAGTCCTTGATGCTGATGCCGTGATACGCGGCCTGGGTGATGGCGTTTTCCTCGGCATGGCTGCACAGGCATGAGCCGAGGTCTTCGCCGGACGGGGTGTCGGACTTGCATCTCGGACAACCGCCGTCGCAGCAGTTGGTGATGCCGCGCGGCGTACCGTTGTAACCGGTAGAAATGATTCTGCGGTCTTTGACGACGACCGCGGCCACATGGCGGCGGCAGCAATTGCTGCGGCTGGCGGCCACCCGCGCGATTTCCATAAAATAATTATCCCAGTCCGGACGGCTGTTGTTTTCTGACATATTCCTGTCCTTTTCGGCTTATGGGCCGTTAAATAAAATGCGGAAGATACTATACTCTGCACGACTGACAATTTAAAATAGATTGCGAAGATTTTGAGAATTGGTTCGTATTCTGAGAGGCTGCCGATACCGGGGTATCGAAGGCCTCGAAGAGTGCGAATCCAAACTCAAAAGATCGCAATTCAGCAGGGTGAACTAGCGTCTTGCGGTCGTATTTTTCCGTTCCTCCTTCAGACGATATTCATATCGCCAGTCAGTCGGATCAAAAAAATCCAATCCACAATCCTGCTATTCTATTTTTAAATTTCCAGCCGCGCAGAGTATACATAACACGGTCTTAACATATTTTCAACCCGATGTTCACTCTTTCAGCAGGCGGAATTTTCAGAATCAGGGAGTCAGAATTCAGGAGTCAGAATGGAAAAATTAAATTCAGAATTCAGTAGATAAAAGTTAAAATTGAAACTCTTTTCTGCTTTATTCTTCAGTTTTCAGGGTTTATTCTGACTTCTGACTCCTGACTTCCTTCTTGCGGGCAAAGCCCGCTTTCAGGTTTTATCATGAACTATGCCTGGATTTCCTTGCAGAACGTGGCTTTGACGTTCTCGCGGAGCAGCTTGCTTTCCGACTCGAGGAATTTTATCAGATACGGCTGCTGCATGTGAAAAGCCAGCGCCTCCTGGTTCTTCCAGACTTCATAAATCAGGAACTCGTTCGGATGATCGGAAACTTCGTGAATGAGATATTTAATATTCCCGGCTTCTTTTCTGGTCAGCTGCGCGAGCTCCAGCAGTAAGCGGCGAACTTCACTCCGGTGCTCCGATTTCGTCTTGATGGGAACTACGAGGGTCAGTTGATTTTCCATATTATCAAATTCCTTATTTTAGTTCGTCGGGATATTCTATACTCTGCGCGGCTGAAAATTCAACTATGGATTGCGAAGATTTTGAGAATTGGTTCGTATTCTGAGAGGCTGCCGATACCGGGGTATCGAAGGCCTCGAAGAGTGCGAATCCAAACTCGAAAGATCGCAACCGCTTTGCGGTGAATGTCTTGCGGCTGTATTTTACCGCTCCTCCTTCCGGCGATGTGGGTATCGCCTGTCAGTCGGATCGAAAAAATCCAATCCACAATCCTATTCATCTATAGTTGAATTTTCAACCGTGCAGAGTATAGCTTGCCGGAATTTAAAATGCAAACCCCGCAACTACTCTTTATCGCAGGAAAAACCAATTGATTTTAACGTCTCTCTGACGGCCGGGAAAATATCCGCCGCGGTTTTCAGCTTAATCACCGCCCGTCCGGTGACCAGATCAATGTCGGCGGACTGGACTCCGGACACACTCATAACCGCTTTACGGGCAGCCGCTTGACAGTGACTGCAGGTAAGGCCGGAAATGCGGATAACCAGTTCCTCCGGCGCGGCGACAGCGCGGCGGGCTTTGAATTTAAAATGTTTTATCTGCTGCCGGATCAATGCCGCCGCGATCAGCGCCAGTATCGTGACCGCCGACAGTTTGCCGAATATCCCCGGATTGGAATCCATGTGGCATGACGGCATCGCCGCCGCGCCGATACCGCTGATTAAAAAATCCAGCAGCAAGCCGGCCAGCAGCGAACATACCGCCAGCACCGCCAGATAAATCATGGTGGAACGTCTGCCCAGCACCTGCCACATGGCCGAAACCGCGGCGGCGTTGGTCGCCGGGCCGGTGATCAGGAATACCAGCGCCGCGCCCGGGCTGACCCCTTTGAGAATCAGCGCCGCCGCAATCGGCACGGACGCAGTAGAACAGACATATAGCGGAATCCCGATCAGCATCATCAGCGGCATCGCCAGCCAGCTTTTACCGATGGTGTCCGCCGCGTAATTGTCCGGCACCGCCATTGAAATAACCGTCGCCGCCAGCAGCCCGATCAGCAGTGACAGCGCAATGTCACCCAGCAGCACGACAAAACCGTAATGAAAGGTATGATATAATACTTGCCGTACCGTTTTTAGCGGTTTTTCCGGCGTAGATTCATCATCGTCGCAGGCACACTCCGCCGCGGCATCAGTCCCTTCACAGCAGTGCTCTTCCGGATTTTCAGCCTTAGCCGCGTCCTGTTCTCCGAATTTCTCAATCAGCATTCCGCCGATGATGCCAGTAATGAACGCGAAGACCGGTTTGAAGATCGCGAAAACCCAGCCCAGCATGCTGTAGGTGACCAGAAAACTGTCCACCCCGGTCTGCGGCGTGGAAATCAGAAACGCCCCCGCCGCCCCCCTTCCCGCGCCCTGTTTCCGCAAAGCCGCGGTCACCGGGATCACCCCGCACGAGCACAGCGGCAGCGGCACCCCGATCAGCGCCGCTTTGATGATTGATTTCAGTCCTTTATCGCCAAGATGTTTCCGTACATAACTCGCTGAAAAGAATACAGAAAGCAGTCCCGCGATCAGGAACCCGAACAGCAGCCACGGCGCCATCTGGCAGGTCATGACCCAAAATTCATTACAAAATTTCAATACGAAATTCAGCATAGTCGCCCGATTCATTTGAGTTTGTTAATTACGATACTTCAGATTACTCTTTGATTTCATTTTTTCAAGTTCAGTGCCGGAAGCAGCATTCCTGAAAGAACTGCTATTATAGCTATCACCAGGATTTCTATAAGTGTAAAATTAGTAGTCTTTACGACTGTCGCTTTATTTATTCTCATTATTAAATCCTTCATAAAAAGTTGTATCCCGTCTGGATATAAAACATTGGTAAAATGATAATCAGGCAAGCATGCCAAAAAACCGGCAAGTCGACAATCCCGAAGTAATTGCTCATAACCTCTGCATTTATTAATTTTATGGCTTTACTTAATCCGGTTTCGGGTGTACAATTGTAATAATTTTTTTGGAGGTTTCTTATGAGAAAAAATATATTACAAACTATTTTTATTACCGTACTGTTTTTGATTATCTCACCGTTCTGCGTGAATGGAGAAGAAAGTGCCGTCAAAAATGCCGGAGAAGCGTACCCGTCGGTAAACGTCAAAGAATATGAAGAGAATCTGAAACAGGAAAAGAATCTGCCGTTCAATAAAACCTGGATAGACTATCTTAATCTGAAGAAATATAATAAAATTATTATTGCTGAAGTGGTCATTGGCCGCGGCGTACAGAATCAGAATAGCGAACCGCAGAAAAGCAATCTCCCAAAACTCTCCGCACAGGAGGAACAGGAGCTGAAAGATTTTGCCAAATATACCCGTGAGACATTTCAAAGGGCAGTTCAGAATAATGTTGATTTCGATCTGGTGGCGCAGCCAGGCCAGAAAACGCTGGTGTTAAAATTATATCTGGTCAATATTATCACGGTAAAACCGCTGCTTGACGCCGCCAGACAAGGCGGTAAAATGAATGATGACAGTCCGGCGGTTGCGGTTGAAGGCGTTCTGGAAGATTCTCAGGACGGCAAAACGGTGCTTGTTTTCGCCGACCGGCAAAGCGCGAAAACCGAGTCTCCCGGCATAAACGACTCTGTCGCATACGGCAGTCTCCGCAAGATCGTTGATGAATGGGCCGAAATATTCGTTAAAGTGTTGAACTCGCAAAAAGGTGAAGTAATCAAAAGACCGGGCACTATTAAAATCATCAATCTTTGATGCGGATTACTCTGCGGCCTTAGTAAAAATGTAGCGATCAATAATCTCGAAAAGTTCGGATATTTCGGAATTTTCCGGCAGATGCTTCAACAATTCATAGTGATAACCGCGCTCCAGGTAAATTTGGAATGAACGCGGGAAATTAAGGTCATAAACCCAGCCCAGCTGCGCTATCTTAAAATCCGTCACTGTCCGCAAATCGCGCATTGCCACGCTCTCACGACATTTCACGCTCCGAATGATCGGCTCGGAGATTGCAGGACTGTCCTCCAGATCAAGCGTAACCGTATCATTCGTTTCCGGATGCCGGTAATAATCCAGCAGAACATGCATGATGTCCAGCTTATCGGCATCCCGCACAACCCTGGACATCAACAATTCACGTCCTGAGACCTCCGCCGGAATCGTTCTGCGGTTATGACTGGAAACAGCCGTCAGGATATGTTCAGCATCTTTTGCGTCAAATCCGTCCAGAAAATTCAGTTCGTTCAGTACCGCAATGCCCAACTGTCCGTGATCTTCAGATTTCAGGTCAACAAATGTGCGATGCCTGGTGTACTGTTCGAACCGCCCGACATCATGAAACAATCCGGCTACCTCAGTAATAAAACAGTCATGTCCGGAAATATCCAGCGATCTCACGATTTCCGTGGATTCCCGCCGTACCCGCAGACTATGTTCCCGCTTCAAAATAATATTCCGGCTGAACAGCGGATCATCCGTCAGAAAACGGTTGGCGTATTCGATGAAACCACTCTCCAGTTCAGCCAGTTTCACGGCATAATCGCTCAATTTCATTCTCAATGTCCTGTATGATTAATTGTAATAATACTCATAAATCAGCATCATCTCTCCAGGCTTGCTCGCCGTACATTCGACTCCGGAAACGGGTATTCCATATTTCGTGCCGTTGAACGGGCAACGGCTTCACCGCAATAGCGCACTACCACATGCAGCGCCATATCGCGGCCGAAATCCCGGCCTTGCCGCCATGACTGCGGTTTATATCGCCGGCAGTCTTGCAGATAGCCCCGACAACAGGCTGACGAAGCGCTTTATTTTGCTGGATCTTAATGTTTTGCTATAAGTACAGAACCGCTTTTATCCGGCATCGGCAAAGGTAATTCATTTTTATCTGCAAAAAAATCATCAACTGCCTTTCTTGCGCCTGGCCATGCATTATAGTCATGTACAACAATCAGGCCCCTGGTACTCATACGCGGGTAAAAGAATTTTAATCCTTCCAGAGTAGGTTCATATAAATCTGCATCCAGATGTACAAACGCGAACTTTAACTGATTAATGGCTTCAGGAACGCTTTCCGGAAAATAGCCTTTGTAATATAAAACATTATTGTTTTTTTGAGAGACATAGGCTTTTACGCACTCTAATGATGTGTCGCCAAAATGTGACTCATATATTGAGTAATCAGTATTTTGCTTTTCAGCAACAACGCTTCTACCAGTAAAACCTTCAAATGTATCAAACAGATGAAGCTTCCGCTCAGGCATATAGTGATGAATCAGCTTTGCCGTACTCCCTCTATATACTCCAAGTTCCGCAAGATCTCCTTCAATATTTTTTTCTGCTATAGTTCGAAGCAGAAGAACTAACATATCGCGTCTTGTATTGTCCCATGATTCCAGGTTGCATATTTGTCTGCTTTTGTCGTCATTTTTAGGATAATAGCCGCCTGTTGAGCGGCTAAAATCATCACGATGCCAGCGGGATTTCTGGTTAATATCCATTTGGCCCTGCATAAAGAAAGATGTATTCTGAAAGAGATAACACATTCGCTGTTGCATTATCTTTACTGCAAGGATAAAGTATTTTTTAGGATGAAAAACTAACTTTGCTATTTTTTGAATCATTCTAGTTCCGTTTGCAGATTTATATTTTCTTCTGCAAAGTATCTAATTCCCTGCGTGAAGTGATACACACGTTCAGATCTCTCAGCAGACCGTCAGCAATATCGTATATCCAGCCGTGTATAGCGATTCTCTGTCCGCGCCCCCATGCATCCTGGATGATTGTAGTGTTGCCGACATTGATAACCTGCTCTATCGCATTCAGTTCGCATAATTTTCGCAGGCGCTCAGGTTCGCTTAAGATTTCCAACTTCTCCTGATGCCGGTGGTGGATGTCGCGAATATTCCGCAACCAGTTGTCCACCAACCCATGCGGCTGATCCTCCATCGCGGCCTTAATCCCGCCGCAACCATAGTGTCCGCAAACAATCACATGTTTAATCATGAGCATGTCCACCGCGTATTGCAAAACCGAGAGACAATTCATGTCGGTATGAATTACCAGATTGCCGACATTCCGGTGGACAAACAATTCTCCCGGCAGTAATCCGACGATTTCATTCGCGGGTACCCGGCTGTCCGAGCATCCAATCCAAAGATATTCTGGTGCTTGCTGCGCGACAAGCCTGGAAAAGAATTCCGGATTGGACTCCCATATTTCCGAAGCCCATTTCTTGTTGTTTTCAAAAAGGGTTGGCAGTGCTTTCATTTTCTCCTGCTAACGTTTTAGCTCAGCGGAGCGCGTGGCGCATCCGCTGAACTGACTTATCATGCGACCGGCTGGACAACCTCTTTTGGGTTTGCTCCGAATTGATTGTTTCCCGGCTGACTATCCTGGAACATAAATATCAGCAGGACAATTGCGCCAATGATCGGGACAAAGGCGATCAGCAACCACCAGCCGCTTCGATTTGTGTCGTGAAGTCTCCGCACTGAAACTGCCAGACCCGGAACGAACACGGCCAAACTGTAAAGACCTCCCACGATGCCCGGGCTTCCAATAAGTCCTTCGACAAATCCGAGCACTAATGCGATGATGAAGTTGAAGAGGCAGAATATCCAGTATTCCCTTCTCCGTGCTCTCCCGCTAAACACCGCATACTTCTTCAACACTTCCAGATACCAGTTCATGTTCTCCTCCCTTTTTGCTACCTTGCTATTTAGTTAGCCGCCCTCCGGCAATAACGCCTCTTTTTTACTATAAACGCACTAGCCGCTGATTGCAATATTATTTGCGGCAGGAACAGTTATGAAGATTTCTATAATACAAACAGCAGTTCACTTGCGTCAGATTGCGGAACATGGGATTTCGATGATGCGTTTGATCCCGTCGCGGTTCAATACCAGACGAAATTTATGATATTCCTTCTGGTCACCCATGCCGTATTTGAGAATAATATTAATGTGATAAGTACATAATCCCGGCACCATTTTGAAACCGCCGGGGCCATCCGGAAGGTAGAGCAGGCTTTCCGGGTTGTCCATTTTATCCAGGAAGTGCCGGATGTTGAAGCGGATGATATCGTGAATGCCGTCCACCTGAAAATCCGCATAAATCCTGCGGCATTCCGAAGATTGGATTTTGATGTATTTTTTTGAGTAAATCACATTTTCACCAACATAGCCATTATCCAGTTCTGACAAGTAATCTTTATTGCGGATTTTGACTATTTCAGCCGGTAGATTCTTCTCCTTGAGGAAAGTAAAAGTTTCGCGGCAGAATCCGATTCTGGTCAGGTTGGTCATCAGTATGGTCTTATAGTCATACGTATATTTTTTCAAAAACCCGACCATATAAATTTTTGACAATTCCTTAAGCCGGTCTTTAAA
The DNA here is from genome assembly GCA_903863035.1 of uncultured Lentisphaeria bacterium. Classification (GTDB taxonomy): domain Bacteria; phylum Verrucomicrobiota; class Lentisphaeria; order Victivallales; family Victivallaceae; genus CAIPAT01. The sequence goes on along the minus strand of CAIPAT010000058.1, from coordinate 2,531 downwards.
GATATAACTGACCACCAGGACAATGAACAGCGACAAGGTCAGGTCGGAAAATACGCGCCTGGATAAAAACAGCATTCCGGTGGCAAATGCCATTGCCATGCCGGCCGCCAGTCCCATCAGTATCTGCTCAATCACCCGCCCTTCGGTCTGAGTGAAAGTTTTCAGGAACAGGATGCTACCCATTATTTTCTTTAAAATCCGCATCCGGTAAATAATCTCTTCGTTGCTGGAATTTTCCCGTACCAGAGAAGGATAATGTTTTTCCTCCCGGTATTTGATTTCGTTTTTGATGATCTCCCCGATCCTGGCACAAAGCTCCTCCTGGGATTTGATTTCAATGCTCTTCAGGTATTCCTGCAATTTAAACAGCGACTTTTCGACCATTAAACTGATATATTCATCGGAAAAATTGTAGAAAGTAACCTGCTCTGACTGAAGATGCGGAACCTGAATTATCGGACGCAGCCTGCGGAAGCCGTCGGTAATCCTGGCGATGTTTTCCAGCAGTCTTTCAATCAGTGCATGCTTATCCGAAGATGCCTGGCAAGTCTCAATATAGTCCCCTTCGTCCCGCAGTGCACTTTTCAGGATGGAACAAAGCATTTTTAACTGATACAAATAATCTTTACCTGTTTCCTGATTAGACGGGTTTTCAACCAGCGCAGTCATTTCCGCTTTTAATCTATCCAGCGGACCTTTTTCCTTGATGATGGACGCAAGAAGGAATACCGGTGTTTTGAACCGGATATATTTTTGCAGATCGCGGTAGAAATCATGTTTAGTGTAAGAATCCGCGTTTACCCCGAGGTTATTGGGAATGAAAATAAACGTTTCGACCAGATAGTCAGTTTCCGGCAGTTCCTGGTTCAACGGGTAGGTATATTTGATTTCAAATTGATACCTGTCGTGAATCTTTATTTTTTCCTGCACGTTATTCATCTTTAAACTCCTGCTCAAATTGAATATATAATGTTATCCGCAGATTTCCATATCCATATTATTTTTTCCCCGTGAATGTTTTTCCGGAACTCCGTAAACGGAACGGGATTGGGTTATAAATAACTGAGCATGTTCCAGCAAATAAATGGTGCGCCCGGAGGGATTTGAACCCCCGGCCTTCTGCTCCGGAGTCAGTATTTAGCTACCTCAAGGAGTCTAGTTTGTACCTAAATGCAACATCCTTAAACCACCTAAAACCATGTGAACCCGTAGCATTTTCTGTAGCATTTTTTCTTTTACCTGAATCCATTGAAAATTGATTTTCAAGCTTAATGCTACTGTTTATAATAGAACACATCATCCCATATAAAGCTAATATTGTCGAGTATTTTTTATAAAAAAGTTAATAATCTCGTGTTTTGTGCTTGCAGTAAACAATGACTTCAACCTTTTTGATCATTTAATAGATATTGTGTTATGCTGTCTGACACCTTTTAAAAGGTCTTTGACGGTGATGTCCTTCTGCTTTTAAAGCAGACGGTCACATTTTTGCTTATTTACCTTAAAATCCTCAATATTTGCGGCATAATACATGGTAGAGAATTTAGCTTCTACCCTGTATTTATCGGCCGCACCCGGCCTCCAACAACCATTGGTGGCCGGGGGGCGTAGCCCTGCATGGCCGCCTATTACAACGAGAGGTGTAATATGAGTCCAGCCGCAGCTTTGATTCTCGAAATGCAGATTTACCCGATCATCAGAAACACTGTTCACAGAAAGGCCAAGCCGATCGGCTCCGAAGATTATCAGGAACTGATCCAGGACACCACCGCCACGGCAGCGGCTATGCTTGATGCCATGGAAAAGTCCGGCAAAGAACCGATTCCCAACAGCATCGCGTACTACTCAATCCAGCGGACCAAGTCCGGCCGGCGCTCCTACGGTGACAGCCGCACCGATGTGATGAACCCCGGCTACCAGATGGATAACGAAGGCTCCGTCTGCTCGATGCAGGCTCCGGTCGGCGGCGAAGATGAAGACTTTACCATCGGCGATATGATCGCGGCCAGAACCGAAGACATCGCTGCTAAAGTGCTCCGGCAGATCGACTGGGATGACTTCATGCAGACCCTTGATGCCAGGAAGCGCGTGATTGTCCAGGAGCTGATGGCCGGCGGCGGCACCGGTGACATCGCCAGACGGCTGGCCGTCACTTCCGCCAGGATCGTCCAGTTGAAACGGGAGATCGGTCAGGCCATCCGGAAGTTCATGGGTGATGCCATCCTCATTGATTCCGTCAGTGAATCCGTCTGGCAGCGGGATATCCGGTGCCTGCGCGAACGAAACGAATGGAAGCATACGAAGATTGACCGGATGGACGATCCGGAACAGGCGAACATCGCAGAGGCTATGTTTGGATGATATAAATGACAGGAAGCCGGGGACTGGTGACAGCGCTCCGGCTTTCTTCAACTACTATATATAAGGAATAGAACTATGCCATTTATTTTGTTAGCGATCGTAGCGGTCGCGGCGATTGTAGTCTCCGGAATGTCTGCCATCCACGGCACGACCATAGTGACCACCGGTGC
>CAIPAT010000057.1 GCA_903863035.1 uncultured Lentisphaeria bacterium | reverse complement strand
GGACTGAGGACTTCGTAACGAGAAAATCATCGGGCAAAGCCGGATTTTCTGACGAAAAACTGAGAATAGCAACGCTATTTGATGTCTTTTCGACTAAAATTCCGGCAAAGTCCGGGACTTTTCGCAGTAGAAGGCATAAGTTCGACAGGCTGCCGGATACAGTAATTACGGAATATATTCAAGATTATTACGGATACCGGAAATTAGTATTGTTATTTTTTTACTTTTTTTCAAACTATCCGTTGAAAATTCATTTCGAACAATTAGATTAAACGCGTTTATTTTTATGGAAACGGAAGAAGAAAAGTTTTTAGTTCATTATAAACAACCTTAACAACGACAGGAGTCAAAGGTAAAAAAGATGAGTATTAGTAAGTCAATTCTAAAGGGGGCAGCGTTCCTGACAGTTGCCTTGGGTGCAACGTCAACGTTCGCCAGTGAAGCGGACATCAAAATCCCGGACTTGAGCAAGATCTCGTTTAATGTCCTCGGGAGCAATGTTTCAGGGCTTGCCCTGATGTATTCGGGACTTGTGGTGTGCGTAATCGGGCTGATCTTCGGCTGGGTCCAGTACAAGCAGACTGCGGCGATGCCGGTTCATAAGTCCATGGCCGATGTTTCCCAGGTTATCTGGGAAACATGTAAAACCTACCTCTGGCAACAGGGTAAATTCCTTGCCATCCTCTGGGCGCTGATCGGCCTGTGCATGGTTTACTACTTTGGCGTCCTTGATGAAAAGAGTTCCGTTGGAGGAGTTTGCATTATTCTTTCAGCTTCAATTCTGGGGATTCTCGGTTCTTACGGCGTTGCCTGGTTCGGTATCAGAATCAACACTAAAGCCAATTCCCGTTCAGCGTTTGCCGCCTTGCGCGGAACGCCCTGGCAGGCACTTGCAATTCCCCTGAAATCCGGGATGAGCGTTGGTCTGCTGCTGGTCAGCGTTGAACTTTTCTTCATGATCTGCATTCTTTCCTTCCTCCCGACGCATCTGGTAGGCCCCTGTTTCATCGGTTTCGCCATCGGCGAATCTCTGGGTGCCAGCGTACTCAGAATATGCGGCGGTATCTTCACTAAGATCGCGGACATCGGTTCCGACCTGATGAAGATTGTTTTCAAGCTGCCCGAAGACGATCCCAAGAACCCCGGTGTTATCGCCGACTGTACTGGTGACAATGCCGGCGACAGCGTCGGACCGACCGCTGACGGTTTTGAAACCTACGGCGTAACCGGCGTCGCGCTGGTGGCGTTCCTCGCTCTGGCTCTGCTGGGCAAGCAGGAAATTTGCGGCCAGCTCATCATCTGGATCTTCACTATGCGTATCCTGATGATTCTGACCTCGCTGCTCTCATATTTCATTAACGACAAGCTTTGCACCGCTAAATTCAAAGATTTAAAAGAATTTGATGCGGAAATACCGATGACCCAGCTGGTATGGCTGACCTCAATCATTTCTGTTGCTGTAACTTTTGCGGCCAGCTATCTGCTGCTGCCTCCCAGCAATATTGTTTTCGGTAATCTGTGGTGGGTACTCTCCACCATTATCAGTTGCGGCACCCTGGCAGGCGCACTGATTCCGGAATTCACTAAAGTCTTCACCAGCACTCACTCAAAGCATGTCAAAGAAGTTGTAACATCCTCTGAGCAGGGCGGCGCTTCGTTGAATATTCTTTCCGGTTTCGTTGCCGGTAACTTCTCCGCGTTCTGGGAAGGCTTGCTGATCATTGTCCTGATGTACATCAGCTACAATCTGTCAGACGATACTTACCTGCTGGCGCTGTTCCCTGAAACCATGCAGTATGCAGCTCCGATTTTCGCTTTCGGCCTCGTTGCATTCGGCTTCCTCGGCATGGGACCTGTTACCATCGCGGTTGACAGCTTCGGCCCGGTTTCCGACAACGCCCAGTCCGTTTACGAACTCAGCCAGATCGAATCCATTCCGAATATTAAAGCAGAAATCAAGAAAGATTTCGGTTTTGAGCCTGACTTCGAATGTGCCAAGCACAACCTCGAGAAAAACGACGGTGCCGGCAATACGTTCAAAGCGACTGCCAAGCCGGTGTTGATCGGTACTGCGGTCGTCGGTGCGCTTACCATGATCTTCGGTATCATCCTGTTGCTCAATAATACCATTGCAGCAGGCAAAGTCATTGAAAAACTGAGTATCGTTCAGCCGGAAATCATTCTCGGTTTCCTGATGGGCGGCGCGGTAATTTACTGGTTCACCGGTGCTTCAACCCAGGCGGTTGTGACCGGTGCTTACAGAGCGGTTGTTTATATCAAGGAAAACATCAAGCTTGATGCGGCCACAGCCTCAATTAAAGACAGCAAAGAAGTTGTCAAGATCTGTACCCAGTATGCCCAGAAGGGTATGTGGAATATCTTCCTCGCGATCTTCTGTTTCGCGCTGTCACTGCCGTTTTTCAACCCCTACCTGTTCATCGGCTACCTGATCGGTATCGCTTTCTTCGGTCTTTATCAGGCGATCTTCATGGCTAACGCCGGCGGTGCCTGGGACAATGCCAAGAAAGTCGTTGAAGTGGACATGAAGATGAAAAATACTCCGCTGCATGAAGCAAGTGTTGTCGGCGACACTGTCGGCGACCCGTTCAAAGATACTTCTTCCGTAGCAATGAATCCGGTTATCAAATTCACCACTCTCTTCGGCTTGCTGGCTGTTGAAATCGCGGTGACGATGAAAGACACAAACCTCAAGCTGGCAATTTCCGGAGTCTTCTTTGCGATTGCCCTGTTCTTTGTTCACCGTTCATTCTATGGAATGAGAATTCCGGTAGATAAAAAATAATTATCTGCTTCGTAGAAATATTGAGGCTTAAGCGTCAACCGGCGCTTAAGCCTTTTAATTTTTATCTGAAAACGATTATTTCTTTAGCCGTAAATTGTTGCAACTTCATTATTTAATGTTAAATTATATTCCCTTTGTATTTTTAATTTACTGGTTTATACATAATAGAATTATGATTTAATTGAAAACGGAGACCCAAATGAGTGAGATTCAGGAAAATGCCGCGGCGGACGTTGAAAATATGAGTCATGACGATGTTTTCAGCCAGCGGATCAATAAAGTCGAAGAACTGAAAGCTGCCGGGATTGCGCCTTTCGGCGAACGTTTTGACGGCAGTCAACTAATCAATATTGTGCGGGAAGGATTCAAACTGGAACTGGCGGAAACCACTGAACAGTCTGCGGTTGTTGCCGGACGCTTGATGGGCATGCGCGTAATGGGTGGTTCAATTTTCGCCGATATCAAAGACAGTTGCGCGAAAATTCAGCTGTTTATCAATAAAAAAGAACTTGGCGAAGAGGAGTTCAAACTGTTTAAGAAGCTGGATATCGGCGACCTTCTCGGCATTCGCGGCTTGCTGTTTGTAACTAAAATGGGCGAACTGACCATTAAAGTGAAGTCTTGCTCGCTGCTGTGTAAATCACTGCGTCCGCTGCCGGAAAAATTTCACGGTTTGACCAATATTGAACAGCGCTACCGTCAGCGCTATCTTGATCTGATTATGAATGAAGAAAGCCGGGAGCTGTTCAAGAAACGTTTCGTTATCATCCGCGAAATCCGCAGATATCTCGAAGATCAGGGGTTTATTGAAGTTGAGACCCCGATGCTGCAACCGCTCGCCGGCGGCGCCATCGCCAATCCGTTCAAGACCTATTATGAAGCCTTGAGCAGCGAGATGTTCATGCGTATCGCGCCGGAGCTTTATTTGAAGCGGCTGCTGGTCGGCGGTTTTGAAAAAGTCTTCGAGTTGAACCGCAATTTCCGTAATGAAGGCATGGACCGCCGCCATAATCCGGAATTTACCATGATTGAAATTTATCAGGCTTACGGCGACTGCCGCACCATGATGGACCTGATCGAAGAAATGGTTACCGGGATAGCTCAGAAAGTTTTTGGCAAAATGGCGATTGACCACGGCAATGGCAAGATTATCAGTCTTGAACGTCCCTGGAAAAGAATCTCTTATACCGACCTGATTAAAGAACGCATCGGCGCCGACTGGTTCGACATTACTCCGGAAGAAAGAGTAACCCGCGCCAAAGAGATGGGCGTGGAACTGGAACCCGGCCTGCCGGATTTCAAAGTCACTAATGAAGTCTATGAGAAAAAGATCGAACATACCTTGATTCAGCCGACGTTTGTCACCCGGTTGCCGGCACAACTGGTTCCGCTGGCCAAAGCCTGTAACGACAATCCGGAATTCGTGGATGTCTTCGAGCTGGAAATAAACGGACAGGAAGTGGCTCCCGGCTACTCCGAACTTAATGACCCTATCGAACAACGCAAACGGTTCATGGATCAGTTTGAACGCGAACGCAAACCCGGCGACCTGGTTTCCGACAAAGTTGACGAAGATTTCCTGGTTGCGCTTGAACACGGCATGCCGCCGGCCGGCGGCATGGGCATCGGCATTGACCGTCTGGTCATGATGCTTACCGGTGCTGAGTCTATTCGCGATGTTGTGCTTTTCCCGCAAATGCGTAAAAAGTAATTGCTGCTTGATTATCATTGTGCGCAGGCTGAAAAACTTCGGCCTGCGTATTTTTTTGCTCCGGCTCTTGACTTAACTACTGCATCCGGCTATTTTTTAATTGATAAATTAAAGCAACTGAATTTTTTTAGGAACGAATATGCACTGGATAAACCGTATTTGCTGTTCAATTGCGGCGCTTGCTCTGCTATGCTGCATTACCGGCTGCTCAACTTCGAACCCGACACTGGGCTATATCGGATCAGTAGAGCAAAACAAACATTTGGACGCAGCATCCCTGTACAAAGAAGACCTTGAAAAGAAGGGACTCGATGTGGAGTTGTACCTAATGGAAAAAGGCCGTATAACCCAGCTTCAAGGCGATTTCAATGCCAGTCGCGCCAGTTTTGACAAACAAGTAGAGATACTCAAACAGCGGGAACTGGACGATAACACCCTGCCGGGAGCGGAAATCAACACCGGCTCCGTTCTGGTTAATGACAACATGCTCCCTTATAAAGCCCGCCTTTTTGAGGTGGAGATGCTATACCTTTCCCAGTCTTTCAATTATCTGGCGCAAGGCGACCTTGAGGGCGCAACAGTAGAGATACGCAATGCCGATTTTCTGCTGAATGAAGCAGAGAAGGCGCGTACGAACAAGGACTTCAAAGAAGAAACTATCCGTAATTCTGAGTCAAATATTCAAAAGAAATTATTTGAAAACCAGAAGGCCATCCAGGATAACTCCAAAGCGAAACAGCCGTCCGCCCGGAATCCCCAGACAGCGCCAGGGACTGTATCCGCAACTACTACTACAACGACGACGACGATGACTCCGCCTGCGGCAACAGCGGCTATACCAGCGACTGTTCCTGCCTCTGCGACCACGACTGTCACAAATGTGACTGTCGTCCCTGCAACAACGACCACTACTGTCACGACGACGACCGTACCAGCCTCTGCTGTGCCCGGCACGACCACTGCCACGATGACGACTGCCACCCCGGCCGTATCCGCAACGACTACTACACCTGCCATACCTGCCACGACAACGACCACGACTACCACAACTGCCACGCCTGTTGACAAGCTTACCCCGGAAGAAGCCAGGATGAAATCCGAAGAAGCAGCAAAAAGATCTGAATATGAAAACACAAGCCAGCAGGAGTATGAAAAAAGTTTCACCGAGATGGCCGAAGTCCTTGCCAAAGCAAAAAGTTCCGTCTTAAATCCCTATGTCCTGTATGTAAGCGGGATTATCCATGAAATAAACGGGGAACTCGATGACGCCTACATCTCCTATAAAAAAGGCCTGGAAGTCATGCCGTCCAATCCTTATCTGCAGCGCGACGTCGTGCGGCTTGCCCGCAGATTGAATAAAACCAATGATTTTGACAAATTAAAATCTACTTATCCGGAGCTCTGGAAACAGTTTGAATCCACTGTTTCCTCCGGCAAAGACGGCCGTCTGGTCGTGCTGTATGAATACGGCTGGGCTCCGCGCAAGAAGGAGATTTTCATCTCCATGGCGGCTGTCGCCATAGCATATCCGGTTTATCAGTTTAAATGGTGTGAGGCTTCGCCGATGCTGGTATCGTCCGAACTGGGAGAAATCGGCCCGACTTCGCCGATATGCTACATGAACGCCCTTGCACTCAGGGCTCTCAAGGAGGAGGCAAAGTGGCGGATTATCAGACAGTCCGCCCGCGTAGTCGTCAAAGGCAGCGTATTCGCCGCCGGGACCACGATGGTGGCGGCCAGCGGCAATTCCGGAGTACAGGCCGCCGGAATCGCCATCATGGCGGCATCTGCCGTTTATAACAATATGAGCGAGAATGCTGATCTGCGCAGTTTTATGACCCTGCCGGAAAATGTCCAGACTCTCGCGGCGGAAATTCCGGCAGGAACTCACAAAATAACTTTTGCTCCTCAAGGAACGCAACTGCGCCTGGAGGAATCCGTTCCCGTCATTGCAGGGAAAACTACCATAATACGGGTTGTTCAAGTCGGTCCGCGACTCATTTACCAGCAACTTTGGCCGGCCACTGCGACGGTAAAATCAACGCCTGATCATGCAGGCGCGCAATCAAATAAACCACAGGAGGGTAATAAGCCATGATGTCACATTTTCCGCGATTCCGGACGATGACGGCATTCGCCGCCATAATCTCAGCCTCAGCAGCAGTGCTTGCGGCTGAACCTAAAACCGGTGCCGTCAACGATGCCGCGCCGTTGAAGACCGCCGTCTTTGTGCGCAATAACGGCGGAAAAGACCTGAGAGATAAAATCGATACTTTCAATGACAGACTCTCCGCCCGCCTGACGGAAAAAGGCTTCAGTACCATGGACTGGAAAGATGTAATACAGAAGTTCAAGGAATCCAGCGAAACCGAAGATCAAATTTTTAAAGACGTTAGAACGTTTATGGCCGTCAGCACGACCACCCCCAGCAATCAAAGCCTTACCGGTGTCGCTACTGCGGACAGGAAACCGGAGGAGACGGTTTTGATCGCGCAAGGTAAAGAGGGCGGTGTCGCCCAGGCATCCTCGCTCAGGATTGCTCAGATGATTGACGCCGATTACATTATCGTCGCATCCATGGGACAGCTCGGACATGAGAAACGCACTTTCAAAGGCGAAGGCACCATTTATCAGACCAATAATACTGCGGACATCTATACGCTTCCGCTCACAATCAAAGTGCTGGATGGAAATACCGGGCAGTCCATTTACGGCGATACGCTGACCGCGTCTTACCGCGTGTCGCAGAATGCCAGCCTGGAGATAAAGCAGGATAACATGGCTGATAATCTCATCGACATCGGCACGGCAAAACTGGCGGATAACATCAGCAGCAAAGTCGAGCGCATACGCAATGCAGCCAAGGCCGCGGCCGCTACAGCCGATTTCACTATTGAATGCAATGTAAACGGTTCGACTGTAGAATTGGATGGCGCGGCGATCGGTTCGCCGCCGGGCCAGTTCAGGGTCAGGCCGGGACTCCACCAGCTTCGTGTTTCCCGCGAATATTTCCAGACCTGGGAGCGGACGGTCAATATTTTCCCGAACCAGAAACTGAACATTTCCCTTGAGCTTTCCGAATCCGGCCTGGCCAAGTACAAGGATATCACCGCGTTCAAACAGGCACAGGAACTGGAGAAACTCGAGAAAGTCGCACGGGTTGATATCGCCAGAGAGCAGAGCAAGGCGGATGCCGACGTCAAGGAAAAAGTTTCGTCAGGCCGGGAAGTGTTCCTGAAAAACAGCTATATCCGCTCGGACGGTTTTGCCCAGCAGCTTACGCGAGTCATTCACGGTTATTGACCATACATTCATTAACAAATTCAGGAGAATATTACTATGAAAAAACGACTTCGGAACACCGGCTGCGCCGCATTGGCCGCGGCTGTCGGCCTTTTCAGCGCAGCAGCGCAGGCCCAGGATCCGCTGCCGAAAGGCGAACAGGCTGGCATCTATATCGGCGAGTTGAAAGTTCAGCCGGCAGTGGTTGAGTCAGCCCAGAAAAACGGCAAACTGCTTTCGATTAAACTGGCCGCGCAATCATTGGATACTCAATTCATCTCCGCCCTCAGTTCGGCAAGGGTCTTCCAGGTAATGGAGCGCAAACGCAAGGCGGACATTGAACAGGAACAGGGGTTTGCCGCGACTGCGGTGGATGTCAATGACAAAGATGCCGCTCAGACCGGGAAAATGGCCGGCGCAAAATATGCGTTTCTCCCGCAAATTGACGGGTTTGAGGATCTGGTGTCTACTCAGGAATACAAAGCCATCGGACGCACATCCATGCGCCGCCGTCTATTTCTATCCGCCACAGTCACTATCGTTGACACAACAACCGGGCGTCTCCTGCCTGGTGTCGCCACGGCTCAACTGACTCAGGAAGAGATTGTAGAGAACAGTCAGAACGGAACTGGTCTTCAGGGAAGCGACATTGCAGTAGTGGAACTGGCCAAAAAAGTGGCGAACAGCCTGTGTCAGGATACCATCGCGCTGCTTCGCCCGGCTAAAGTTCTGGCCGTCACCGGCCAGCAGGTGCTGATCAACCGCGGCACCCCCGCCGGATTCAAAGAAGGAATGGCTGTTGAATTCTTCGCTTTTGAAGAGGTCAAAGACGAAGATTCCGGAGAATCTTTCCGCAACGAAGTTAACGTCGGCAGGGGCAGCGTCATCCGCACAGACCCCAAACAATCTTATGCCGTGATCGAAGGCAATAATCTTGGTGTCGCCAAAGGCTGCATCGTCAAGCTGGTCAAGGTTAATGCCGCCAGGCAAGGTGTACCGGTATCCGCGCCAGGCGGCTCGTTCCCGGAAGACCCCAGACGCGTGCCGGCCAAGCCGGCCGACAGTACGCCTGGCTCCTCCGACAAGCCTCTCCAGTTTGATACTGATGCGACAGTGCCCGTTCCGCCGGCCGGAGCAATCAAGAATGCCGCGCCGCAAGCACCTAAAACACCAAACAATTAAGGATTGATTAAAATTATGAAAAAAATTATTATCATCGCACTCTCCGCTATGTCTTTATTGCTCATTCAGGGTTGCTGGACTTCAGTAATGGATGTGGATGGCGCGGCTGACGGCACTACGACCGTGAACTTTAAGAACAGCCCGGTGGATATTAAAATCCTTGATACCAGAAGCCGTTTTGTCAACGGCTTGCTGATGGTCAATACGGAATTGGAATCCGGGTACAGCAATCCTTACCGTCTCGAATATAAGTTCTCCTGGTATGATTCCGCGGGAATGGAGGTTGATCCCGCCCGCTCCGCCTGGATACCCTTCTACCTGAACGGGCGTGAGACGAAGACGATCCAGGGACTGGCGCCTAATCCATCCGCAAAAGCATTCAAAATTAAATTCCGCGAAGCGAACAGGCACTAGGAATAAGCCGGATCCGGGAGATTATATTTTAGTTAATTTGCTGAATTTTGAAAAAAACAGCTTGAAAACTGGTTTCAAAACGTAAGATTAAACTTTAAACAAAGAAAGCCGAATCGGCTGATATGGAGATTCTAACTATGATTAACAACCGCGCTATGATTATGGGTTTGGTGTCATGCGGCCTTGTTGCCATTCTCACCTCGTGTTCTTCGCCGACCGTGAAGTATGGCGATGCCACTTCCGCTAAACCCGTCTCGACGGATTTTGGTTCCAATGACCTGCAGCAAACGGTTAATACCATGGTCAATTCCATGCTGACGTTTCCGCCCATCGTGGACCTGACCAAAAACCGCAGACCGATTATTGAAGTAGCCAAGGTCAACAATAAGACGATGCAGCATATCGACACCCAGTCCATTACCGATTCCATCCGCACCCGGCTGCTTCGCTCCGGCAAGTTCCGTTTCACTGACCGGAGCACCGACAGTCAAACCATCGAAGAGATCAAAGCTCAGCAGGAAAGCGGTCTCAACGATCAGAACTCGGCGGCTCAATTCGGACAGCAGTATTCGGCTGAATTCCTGCTGGTGTCGAATTTGTCCGAAATCAAGCAGAAAGACGAGGATGTAATTGATGTTTACTATAAGGTCACGATGAGTTTGAAAAATTTGAAGACAGGCATTCTCGAATGGAGTGATGAACAGGAAATTCGCAAGGTTAAAGAACGCTAAAGCGCAGGAGGTACTATGTTAAGAATAATCAGCATCTTTGCCGCAGGACTGATGATTGCACTGCAGGGGTGTACTATCGCCAATCCATCCCTGACTTATGATTTCATCCCGGCCGGAAAACTCGCGGGCAATAATCCTCCCGTGCGCAAAATAGTCATTATGAAGCCGCTGGATATCCGCGGCCATGCGGGAACGACCCCCGGCATGAAAGCGTTCATCCCGTTTTATCCGTATGTGCGGGAAATTCGCGAACCTGAAGCATTTACCTACGACTGGAACGCTTATCGCTTCGACTACGAAATGGACTTTACCGAACTGGTTGCCATGGATTTACGTGCCTCCGGAATTGCGGTTGATGTCGTGGCTTCACCCGAAACCACGCAAATTCCTGCTCTGATTACGGGTAAAAATCCGCCTGATTATATCATCAAACTCAAACTGAACCGTCTGGACTGGCAGAAAAAGTTCACCATGTACGGGGTCAGCGTCATTGGCTATCTGCCTCAGGCTCTCGGCGCACCGGATGAATATGGATTTGCTTATCTGAAATTCTCCGCGGAAATATTTGACGCGCAGGGGAGACCTGTTGCCACTAGAACTTTCTCCGCCACTGAAAGCCAGAATAGCTGGCTGTATTACTTCACCGGTTATCTGAGGGCGCTGACCAGAGCTTATGCTCAGGTTTCTCCTGATTTCCGCCGGTTCGTGGCTGATTCAGTCGCCGGCAACACCCCATAAAAATAAGGTGTCATCATGATTAAAGCCATGGCGGGGCCGGGCTTATCATTTTTCTTCAGTCACATTTACATGTTGAAGGTTAATCAAATCAATTATATGGTTTAGCGCATGAATAAGCAAATTGAAGATATCTTTAACTCTCTCCTGGAAAAGATGGCTGACGGAACCTTTAAACAAGGTGAACTGTTACCAATTGAAAAACAACTGGCTGAAGATTTCGGAACTGATCTTAATAATGCGCACCGGGCGGTAAGTGTGCTGGAAAAGCACGGCTTAGTAATCCGAAAAAAGCGTTTCGGCACATCGGTGACCTCCGATCTGAACTTAAACCTGGTGCGGCGGTTGCTTAATGAAAACAGCAGGCAGGTTTGCGTGTTGTATTCAATGACCCCGCACTGGATACACTGGGACCAGAATTCATTTGATGGTTTGACCGAAGCAATAGAGCCCAAAGGCTATTCTATTATTTATAAGAATCTTCCTACCAATACTGCCGGCCGGCAGTGCTTCGCTGATTTGCTTAATGAAATAGAACTTCAGAGCATATGCGCCCTGGTGATTTTCCCCGATCAGGAAGATTTCTATTTTATGAATGACAACAGTGACTTGCTGGAAAATTTATCTATTCCGGTTTTCATGCTTAATCGCAGCGGAGAACCGCTACTGGTGGATATGGTCTCGTATATTTCGATGGATACGTTTGGCGATGGATTGTTTGTTGGAAAACTGTTAAAGAAAAATGGCTGCCGGAATATTGCCATGCTCAACGTGGCAGAACCTCAATTTTGGGCGGAACAGCGATACAAAGGACTGAAGCAGGGATTGACTGGCGGAGATAAAAGTTCTTCCTGCCCGACCAGCTTTACCGTAGAAGACCAACAGCCTTTACTGGATTTTGTCATACAGCACGGAATGGAATCGGTGGTAGTTGCGGTCAATAACTGTATTGCCGCACAATTTATCGATTATGCCAAGATTAGTAAACTGCAAGCCGGGAAAGATTTCCGGCTGATTTCTTTTGATGATCACCCGATGTACCGTTCTTATAATCTTACAACCCTGGCGGTACCAAGAAAAAAGATCGGACAACTATTCGGACAAATGGTTTGCGACAACTCCTGGCTGAAAGCTTATCGCGGTTTGTACACCGTTAAAATCCATTCTTATTTGATTGTACGCGACACGTTTAAACCTGAATACCTCTAATTGCCAGGCTTTGTTATATCTCGTTTCGTAATATCTCAAAAGGCGCAATAGATTTTAATTTATATATTCATAATATATG
>CAIPAT010000056.1 GCA_903863035.1 uncultured Lentisphaeria bacterium | reverse complement strand
TGAGGCGAAACGATGTTCAAGCAGATATGGTTCCCGGAGATGGTCCAGCATCACATTATGAGCCGGCACGGCAAAGAGGATCTCAACTCCCGTTATTATTCCACCACTTACCCAGATGTTTACGCGGCGGCGGAACGGACTGACATTGCAGCCGGGGTTGGCGTTTCGCCAAGTACCATATCCCGGGTACTGAGCAACTCCCCGGCGGCCAATGTGGTAAGTGAAAAAAACCGGAAGCATATCCATGCAGTTGTCGAAGAACTGGGCTATGTTCCCAACGTCAACGCCAGCCGCCTGGTCAAGAATAAAACCAGTTTGATCGGCGTCGTCATTCCAGGCATGGAAGGCACCAATATCCACAGCTCCGTTCTGGTTGACCGCGTTTTCAACGTCACTCTCGGCGGAATCGAAAGCGTGCTCAAAAAATAACAATTACCGCATTCTGCTGATTTTCAAAAATGACAAATTTGTGGAAAATAAAGAATATCTGCGGCTGTTCCGGGAAAACAGTGTTGACGGCCTCCTGGTATGTGGCGCGCGTTTCAATGATAATTACCGGGAAGAGGCCGGCAAATATAACTTGTTGCTGATAAACAGCCATTGTGAACATTACGACAGCTTAAGTTATATCGGTCATGACAATGTCGCCGCTGCCCGCGCCATTACCAGGGATCTCATCAGCCAGGGACACCGGAAGATTATTTACATTGGCGGCAGTGAAGAGATATCGATCATACGGGAACGTTTTGAAGGTTATAAAATGGCACTGGCGGAAGCCGGCATGCCGCTCCGTCCGGAATTATGCTTTTCCGGCGACATAGACCGTCAGGCCATCAACCGGATTGCGGAAGAGATAGCGCCAGGAAAGCTCACTGCCGACGCCATCCAATGCGTCAGCGACGGTCTAGCGCTGCATTGCGGTTACAGTCTGATAAGCCGCGGCTATCGCATTCCTGAAGACATTGTTATTACCGGCGGCGACCGGATTGAAGACGAGTACGCAGCCATGACCGACTGGAAATTTCCATTGCCCACTTTCAGTCTGGACAGCTTTCACATGGGCGAACTGGCGGCAGAGAAACTACTGCAGAAAATCAACGCCGACAATATGCCGCCGATCAGGGCACTGCTGCCGGTCGAATTGGTATATCCGCAAACCGTAAAAAATAAGTTTGCCCATAAAGCATTAACCATGGAGGGAACATCATGTCCGACCCGGGAATTGATTCCAGTATAACTAATCATGAAAGTAAAATTTGCTATAAACAACCAACAAAAGGAAGAAAGATCATGAAACGGCAAAAAGTTTTTACGCTCATAGAGCTCCTCATGGTGATAGCTATTATTGCAATTTTAGCCTCGATGCTGCTGCCGGCTGATGCGTGGAATGCGCCAGTCGGCAACTGCGGTTGGATCTAGAACCTCCAGTTGACGAAAATCATCACCGGGGCCAAACTGTTCGGCAGATCAGAGAACCAGCTTTTGTTATTGTGGATGATATTGATGATCCCGATCTGGAATCCGGTATCACTGTTGTCAACATAGTTGATAAAACCGAACTCCAACCCTTTCAAATGGTCAACATAGTTCACCGCCCCAGTATACAACCCTCTCATCGTGCCACCGGTATAGTTCACGAAACCGGCATCCCAGCCCAAAGTGTTCTGTTTAGTGTAATTGACAAAACTCCACTTCACTCCCTTGTAGTTCTCGGCATAGTTGACGCAACCCCAATCCAGGCCTGCGCTGTTACCAGTGGTGCCGTTGACAATACCCAGGGCCAGCGATGTCTGCTGGTTTTCACCCCAGATACTCAGGGTCAAGCCCTCGATCATCACGTTCCGTCCGTAAATGGCGATATCCGGAGTAATGCTGAGGTTGAACGGTTTGGTATCAGTAGTGGCAAGCGATTTGGTTTCAGCCATGGCGCCGATTGAAACCAAAACAGCGGCTAGACATACGATTAGCTTCTTCATTGGTGTTTTTTCCTATATTTGTTAAGTTCGTCCAATCGCCTCTATCGCTAAATCCGGCCCATAAGAACCAGGATAAGCAGAATGATGACAACCAGTCCCAGTCCGCCGCCCGGGTAATAACCCCACTTTTTGCTGTGAGGCCAGGTCGGTAATGCGCCTACAAGAAGAAGAATCAAAATAATCAGCAGTAATGTTCCGATAGTCATGTAGTCACTCCTTCAATTTATGTTAATGTTGACGCAGGCTGTTGCGGAAAATCCGGATCAGGGAAGCCTGGCGGGTAATAATAAAATCTCTCCTTCTATTTATAATATATCGTAAATCTTTGAAAAAACGTCAGGCGGACATTACATATCTTGAAATATTACATTTTATGTGATACTATTTATCATTAAATGCAACAATACTTCATATTTAAGAAAAATAATTAAAGCAGGATTTATTCTTATGGAATTACATACTGAAAAGCTTAAAACTATCCGCAAGCGCAAAAAAATCACCGCGGAAGAATTGGCCGGGATGATGGGAATGTCCAGAGTAACTCTCGGTGCCTGGGAAAATGCCAGACGAGTACCATCTGAGGCAAAAATAAGAATGCTGGCTAAAGTTATGAATATTCCAGTTAATGAGATTTCTGATTTGACGCCGGACAAAACAATCTCGGAAATCAAACTTGCGCCTTTAGCTTCAAGCATCAGTTCTGTTCTCGCAGGAGACAGAGCAAAGAATCTGAACCGTCAGACGAATCTGATTTCTGGCATTATGGGGATTATCAAGGAACTGTCTGACGCCAAACTGCTTCTCGGAGCGATGGTTTCTTCCCTGCCCTCTATTTTCTACATTAAAGGAACAGATCTCAAATATATAACCGCCAGCGAAGATTTTTTAAAAAACCTGTCCTTAAATAAAAATTATGATGTGATCGGGAAAACCGATTATGATTTCTTTCCTCAAAACGAAGCAAAAATAAACAATGCAATGGACAAGGACGTTATTGCCAGTGGACAAAGTATTATCGACAAGGAATGTTACATTCCCGGTAACAGAAAAGCCAGATGGGGCATTATGTCGAAAATTCCCATTCTTGATTCTGAAGGAAAGATTGAAGGTGTCGTAGGTTACTTCGTCGATATTACCGAGCGCAAGAAAGCAGAGGAAAAATATGACCGTATCGTTAATATATCCCCTAACCTGATATGCGTTTCCGGCATGGACGGCTATTTCAAGTTCGTCAATCCGGCCGGGGAAAAGCTGCTGGGCTATACCGGGGAGGAATTGCTCTCCAAGCCGGTTGCCTGTTTTATTCATCCTGATGACATTGTCAGGAGCAATACCGAAGAGGCAAATCTTGCCAGGGGCAATCTGACGCTTGCTTTTGAGAATCGTTACATTCATAAAGACGGATCAATCCTCCATTTTCTGTGGACTGCGGCTTCGATACCTGATGAAAAATTAATTTATTCCATCGCCATCGACATCACTGAACGCATGCAGGTGAAGGAAGCGCTCAGGGTGCACCAGGTTGAACTAGAAATGCAGAACGAGGAGCTGCGCCGGGCGCATGTGGAACTGGAAGCCCTGCGCGGACGCTATTTCAACCTTTACGAGCTGGCACCGGTGGGTTTTTGCACATTAAGCGAAAAAGGCTTGATCCGTGAGGCTAATATCAGGACGGCCGTAAAGCTGGGCATGAACCGGGGTGCGCTGATCAATCAGCCGTTCACCCGTTTTATTCTTCCCGAAGACCAGGACATCTACTACCGGAAACGCAAAACCCTGCTTGCTACAGGCAAACCGCAGGCCTGGGAAATACGTATGCTGCACAGTGACGGTTCCGCATTCCGCGCATATCTGCAGGCTGCGCCGGCGCAGAATAAAGAGTTTATGATCACGCTCAATGACATCACCGCGCTAAAAACGATCGAGTGAATCCCATCCCGCTCCTTTGCTCGAATTACTGGCGCAGGTCTTTCAGTTCGATGGGACGGAACGACTTTTTCATCTCGGTACGCTTAGCGGTGTCAATGGAAAGATATTTCCATTGATTGAAGGCAAAATCATGGGGCTGGTAATTTTCCAGCCAGCTGTGGTTCAACTGGAAAGTCATCGGAATGCTTTCGAAAATCCACGGGCATTGCCCGGCAACATATTCAATCATCTTTTTATACAGGACGGTGCGTTCGGCAGATTCCGGCATGGGAATGATTTTTTCGAACATGCTGTCAAATACCGGATCACGGAAAAATACCCGGTTGCAACTTCCGGCATTTTTGCCGTAAAAAAGCTGCAGAAAGTTTTCGGCGTCGGGATAATCGCCGACCCATGAGAGCAGAAACAACTGGAATTTGCCCTGGCGCAGTTTCTGGAAGAAACGCGGCTGGCTGTTCAATGACGGTGTAATGCGAATGCCGATCTGCTTCATGTCGCGCTCCATCAGTTCCGCGAGCTGTCGGTAAACTGCGGTATTGCCGGACAGGTCAAAAGTCAGCGTCAAGGGTTCGCCGGTCTTCGGATCAATGCCGCCGGGATAACCAGCCAGACGCATCAGTTCCTTTGCTTTTTCCAGATCATAGCTGCAATACGTATTTTTAAAATCCGAATCATAGCCATCCACGCCGGGAGGCACCGGGCCCTGTGCCGGCAGCAACTGATAATTAAAATGCTTAACGCGCGCCTTAGTGTCATACGCCAGGCTGATGGCTTTGCGCAGATTCAGGTTTTCCGCCAGCTGCGGGTCAGTGAAATTGAACCCGACATAGCGGATTTCGAATGACGGCACCGGCAGCAGTTTGATGTCGCGTTTAGCCAGCGCCGGAACCAGCTGGCGGTCCTCACCGATGACCGCGTCCAGATTGTCCTTGTCCAGTGCGCTCATATCCAGACCGCCTTGCAGGAACATCAGCCATGCCGAAATCGGCTGCTTGATCTGGTAGCAGACAATTTTATCCAGCAGCGGGAGCGTCCGGGTACGGTCGGCAGGGCTTTCCGCGCGCAGGAACAATTCCGTGCGGTAGTCAGGATTGCGCGACAGCGTGATCCGGTAGTCCCGGATCCACTTGTCCAGCCGGAAAGGTCCGGAGCCGACCGGGTGTCCGGCGATAGCTTCGCCGTAGAATTTCACCGCCTGGCCGGACACAATGGATGAGTAAGGGATTGCCAGCGAAAACAGGAACCTGGGATCGGGATCGTTCAGCTGGATGACAAATGTCCGGTCGTCAATAACACGCAGTCCTGGAATGCCTTTTTCATACAGCGAATAATCGCCCGGCTTAAGCAGGGAGGTCGCTTCACGGAAGTCGTCAATCCCTTTTATTTTGCCGCGGAACATCCAGAATACCGGGCTGTACAGCCGGGCATCCGCAATCCGCAGGAAGGAGAAAATCACGTCATGAGCAGTAACCCGGCGGCATTTAACGCCATCCTTGAAACATGCGTCATCCTGAAAAAGCAGGTCTGAACGCAGTTTAAAGGTGAAGGTTCTCAGGTCGGACGAAACCAGCGGCATGGATTCCAGCATCGAAGGGGTCAGTTTATAGGGGCGTGCCGTGTAATCGTATTGCAGCAGCGTATCATAAAAAGCCGCCACGATATTACGGCTGGCCAGATCGGCAGCCAGTGCCGGGTCCATGGTTTTAACTCTGCCGCCGGCGCTGAGATGCATGACTCTGCCTGCATCCTCGTCTTCGCTGCAGCCGGAGCCGGACAGCGCCAGAACAACCGCGGCTGCCAGCGCCGCGAATATTCTTATTTTAATGCCATCCGCAAGTTTCATAATAATATTCTCAAACGTTTTGTTTCAGCCATTCGATCGTATCATTCATGGCTATCACCGGATTGGTTATCGGACGGTAACCCAGTTCGTTGACGGCGGCGCTGATATTGAAATAATGCGAAAACGCCAGTTGCCCGGCAACGAAGCGGGTTATCGGCGGTTCACCAAGAAACGGAATTACCCGATATATGGTTTCAAAAACAATTCCCGCCAGATAAGCCTTGTCGTAGGACATTGATTTCGTTACCGGCGGAATGGATAACCTGGCCAGCAGTTCGTTCAGCCAGTTCCAAATCCTGACCGGTGAATTGTCACTGATAAAAAAGACCTTGCGTCGCGGCTGCGCGCAATTTTTCAAATATTCCAGCGCCTTGATATGGGCAAACGCCGCATTGTCGACATAGGTTAGGTCCACAAGATTATGCCCGTCACCGATACGCGTCAGTTTCCCGGCGGCGGCCCGCCGGACAATCCGGGGCAGCAGATGCGGGTCGCCCGGCCCCCAGAGCAGATGCGGCCTCAAAACAACCGCCGACAAGCCTTTGTCCGGAGCTCCAAGGACTTTCTTCTCGGCAATCGCTTTGGTCGCCGGATAATACGCAATATAAGAATCTGGATAAGGCGTGTTTTCATCGATATTCTCAATATCATGCGTCGGCGGATAAGCCACACTGGGCGAGCTGGTATAGACGAGGTGATGTATTTCATTGTACTTGCAGGCGGCAAGCACATTCATGGTGCCTTCGACATTAATGCCGTAGTAGTCTTTCCAGGAGCCCCATATCCCGGCTTTAGCGGAAGTATGGATTACGGCGGAGGAACCCCTGCAGGCATCGTTCACCGCCCCGGATTCCCGGATATCTCCGCGCATGATTTCAACTCCGAGTTTTTCCAGATCCGGAGTTGCGCTCCGGTTAAAGCATTTGATTTTGCCGCAATTCAGTTTAACCAGTTGCCTGACAATCCGGTTTCCAAGAAAACCGCTGCCGCCGAAAACGGTAACTGTTTCTCCAGACCAGTTCATTGATTTCCCCTTTATAAAGCCGGTCAGACGACCGGCGCTCCCGTTTTATTGACTCCTGAAACGCTCCTTTGAAACTCCTCATTTAACCACAGAAGCTTATAAGAAGAGCTAAAATTCTAAAGTGCTAAAGTGCTTTAAATCCGGAAATCCAGGTTGTGACAGAGCACAACCCTCCAGTAAAAACAGTTCTAAAGTTCTAAAGTTCTAAAGTGCTAAAGTGCTAAAGTTCTAAAGTTCTAAAGTTTTTACCAGTCACCAGTCACCAGTCAACAGTCACCAGTCAACAGTCACCAGTCACCAGTCACTCCCTGTCTTTCGGGTTGCTGGCAAAGCCCGCCTTTAGATTATGGGTTATTTACATATCGTGAGAAAAGATTTCGCCGCCGCATCCCATGCTTTTTTAGTTGACTGATCAGGAATGTATTCCTGGACTTCAAAAGATTTCCGGACTATTTCCCTGGCTTCCGCAAGCGAATAAATATCGCCGTCGCCGATCGCCTGCGCCATGATATTGCCGATGGCGGTAGCTTCGACCGGACCGGCTACAACCGGAATCCCGAGGCAGTCCGCGGCAAGCTGCATCAGCAGGGTGTCCTGCGTGCCGCCGCCGACAATATTAAGGCATTCATACTTCACTCCAAGCAGAGTCTGGAGTTTTTCCAGTTTGGCCCGGAAATAAAGCGCCAGCGAATCGTAAATGCAGCGTAGAACAGCTCCGTCATCAGGCAGTTCCCCCTGCCCGTGCGCCTTGCAGAACGCCGCCACTCTTGCCGGCATATCGCCGGGCGAAAGAAATGTATTGTCATTCGGATTGACGAAAAATTGCAGGCCCTTAGCGGCTTTCGCCATCTTGTTCATGTCGGCGAAACCCAGATTGCGGCCCTGTTCATTCCAGACACGACGGGTTTCCTGAAACAGCCAGGTGCCCATGATATTGGTCAGGAAACGGATCTTCTTATTCAATCCGCCTTCATTGGTGAACGGCGCTTCGCCTGCTTCTTCAGTCAGGATCGGTGCATCTATTTCAGCGCCGAGCAGCGCCCAGGTGCCGACGCTGATATACGCCCATTTTTTATTGAGCGGAGCCGGCACCGCGCCCACCGCCGACGCCGTGTCATGACTGCCGACTTTAACCACCGGAATCGGGCCGCAGCCGATCTCGTCTTCAACGGATTTTTTCAGCGGCAGGGATTTTGAGCACGGCGGAACGATCTTCGGAAATACCGAGCAAGGAATGCCAAGCCGTTTAATCAGTTCGAAATCCCAATCACGACTGCCCGGATTGAGCAGATTGCTGGTCGAGGCGTCGCTGTATTCGCAACTGATATCGCCGTTGAGCATGTAAGTCAAAGCGTCCGGCATCAGCAGCAGCACGCTGCCGTTGAAATCTTCCGGATGAGCTTCCTTATGCGCATAAAGCTGATACAGGGTGTTCAGCTGCATGAACTGAATCCCGGTGCGGGCATATATTTCTTTTTGAGGAATGATTTTAAAGACTTTTTCCGGAACGGCATCGGTTCTGGAATCGCGGTAATGGTAGGGCATTCTGACCGGAGCGCCGTTTTTGAACAGCACATAGTCAACGCCCCAGGTATCAATGGCGATGCTGGAGATTTTTTCGCCGGTGGCAACCGCTTTTTTAATGCCGGTCTTGATCTCTTTGCACAGCTTGTCGAATTCCCAGTACAATGCGCCGTCTTTTTCGACAGGCCCGTTGCCGAAACGGTGAATTTCAGTAAGATGAAGTTTACCGTCTTTGATTTTTCCGATGATTCCCCGCCCGCTGGAGGCACCGAGGTCAAAAGCCAGATAAGATTTTTCCATTTAACAAATTCCTTAAACTAAATGGTCATTCATTTTTTTTCAGATGACAGTTTATCATAAACAGTACGGATAAGCGCTTCAGTTTCATCCCAGCCGATGCATGAATCAGTGATGGAGATGCCCGGGACCGGCTTCGTTCCCTGCACAATATCCTGACGGCCTTCCAGCAGATTGCTTTCCAGCATGGTGCCGACAATGGACGTTTCCCCGGCAGCAATCTGGTCGATTGCATCAAGCAGCGCAATCCGCTGTTTTCTGTAGTCCTTACTGGAATTGGCATGGCTGCAGTCAACAATGATGTTCGGCGTAAGCCCTGCCCGCGTCATGGCGACTTTGACAAACGCGATGTATTCCGCGCTATAATTGGGCCGGTCGCCGCCGCGCAGCACAATATGACAATACGGGTTGCTTTTAGTCCGGAAGACGCCGACCATTCCATCTTCATCAATCGAAATGAAACTGTGTTTGTTGCGGGCAGTGCTGATCGCGTCTATGGCCGCCTGGCAACTGCCGTCAGTGGCGTTTTTAAACCCGACCGGCATGGACAGTCCGCTGGCCATTTGCCGGTGAGGCTGCGACTCGGTGGTCCTGGCGCCGATGGCCGCCCAGGACACCGCG
>CAIPAT010000055.1 GCA_903863035.1 uncultured Lentisphaeria bacterium | reverse complement strand
GTGTCCAAAATGGGTAAATAAAGTTCTAAAATTCTAAAGTTCTAGAGTTCTAAAGTTGTGAAAACAGAATGCAGGAGCCTGTCCAGAATGTCCAAAATGGGGGTAACAATTAAAAACGGAAAACGGAAAATGAAAAACATTACGTTCAACGACTATCTAAAGTCTCCGGATGACTGTCCAAAATGAGAGAATGTGACTGGTGAATGGTAACTGGTGAATAGTAAAAAAACTTTGTGTCTTGCTAACTCTCGGGTTAGTCCCGCAACTGCGGGATGCCTTCGTGCGAGAAATGGTCCCGCAATGACGGGATGGTTCTGCACAGGACTGTCCAAAATGAGGCTGGCAGGTGTCCAAAATATTGTTTGAAAACTTAATAAACTCTGAGAAACGTTGTATTCAACGGGTCTCTAAACCATCGGAGTGGTTGTCCAAAACGAAGATGACTGGTGACTGGTGAATAGTAAGGCAAAGGAAAACGGTTCTGCTCAGCAGTGTCTCCCGCAATTGCGGGATCCAAAATGGGAAAGCCCGCGGATGGGAAGAGAAAAGTGGTAAAGGCAGTTTGCCGGTGTAGTCCATACTGTCCATATTGTCCATAAAGTACATAGTCCGGCGGCCGGAAAACCGGAATGTGGCCAGTGTATGGGAAGTATGGGAAGTATGGGAAGTGTAAAAATGATAAGCTCGGAAGGTGTCCAAAATGTCCAGGTCCATAGGGTCCATGATGTCCGGATCACGAAAACAGTTGTGCAGAGCAGGTGTCCAAAATGCGGGCGGCTGCCCGGTCTGTTCTGCTGCGCAGGGCAAAACAATGCGGGCGGTATGGGAGGTGAATTCAGAACACAAAAGGCAAAACCTGTCTGCTCGGGGGCTGTCCAGAATGTCCAGGTCCATAGTGTCCATGATGTCCCGGATTATGAAAAGCATTGTGCAGTACCTGTGTCCAGAATGTCAAGACGGGTAAACGGCGGCATTGTATATTCTGACAGTATTAGGTATGATCGGGGAATTCGCTTCTTGACAAAGCAGTTCTCGAAATCTATACTATCCGCTTACCGGGACACCGGCAGGATGATACAACTTTTTTGTTCAAGATGATATAATATATTTCCGATTGAATCACAAATTAATTATAGAATAATAATGCAGGGAGACGGAAGCAGATGAAAATTTTGGTTATCGGCGGCGGCGGCAGAGAGCATATTCTATGCTGGAAGCTACGGCAGAGCGGAATGGTGAAAAAAATCTATTGTGCTCCCGGCAACGCCGGAATCGCGCAGGAAGCGGAATGCGTCGACATTCCCGTATCAGAACTTGAACCGCTGGTTGATTTCGCCGTGAAAAACGCGATTGATTTTACCGTAGTCGGCCCGGAAGCGCCGTTGTGCGACGGTCTGGTGGACGTTTTCAAAGCCCGCGGACTGAAGGTTTTCGGACCGGACAAGATTGCTGCGCAGCTTGAAGGCAGCAAAACTTATGCAAAAGACTTCATGCGTAAATATAATATTCCTACGGCTGACGCCGGTACTTTCTGCGATGCTGACAAAGCAAATGAATTTGTCAACCGTAAATTCAACGAAGGTGCCAAAGGCATTGTCATCAAAGCGGATGGACTGGCTGCCGGAAAGGGCGTGCTGGTCGCTTATGACGCAAAAAGCGCAACGGACTTCGTGAATTCATGCTTCAAAGGAACATTTGGCGCTGCCGGCAATAGAGTGCTGGTGGAAGAGTGTCTTTTCGGCGAAGAGGCTTCTATTCTGGCGTTGTGCGACGGTAATACTGTAGTTCCGCTGGCTTCCTCTCAAGACCATAAGCGCGCCCTGGACGGCGACCTGGGACCAAATACCGGCGGCATGGGCGCTTATTCGCCGGCGCCGGTGGTGGATGACAAGGTGATGGCGGTCATCAAACGGGACGTTCTGGATAACTTCCTGCGCGGCGTACAACAGGAAAAACTGTATTTTCGCGGAATTATTTTCGTCGGCATAATGGTGACAGAGAATGGTCCGAAGGTGCTGGAATTCAATGTGCGGTTCGGCGACCCGGAAGTGCAGGCGGTGTTGCGCCGGCTGGACAGCGATCTGCTGGATGTGATGCTGAAAACCGCTGACGGCAGACTGTCCGAAGCGGAAATGAAATGGTCTGACGATCCCTCCGTGTGTGTCGTAATGGCCTCCGGCGGTTATCCCGATACTTATGAAAAAGGTTTTGAGATAACCGGACTTGCCGAGGCAGCCGCCACCGGTGCCGTTGTTTTCCATGCCGGGACCGCTTTAAAAGACGGCAGGATCGTCAATACCGGCGGTCGCGTGCTTGGTGTTACCGCCCGGGGACGCTCTGTGCGCGAAGCAATTAAAAACGCGTATGCCGCGGTCGGAAAGATTCATTGGGAAGGCTGCTTTTCCCGCAAGGATATCGGACATCGGGCATTAGCAAGAGAATGTAATAAATAAGCATATTTCAACCGCTTTTTGATTTGATATTTTTACGGTTAAGCTTATCTTTCTTAATTAAAATAATAAAACCATGGAGGATACAATGGTTAGAATAATGTTTTCACTGGTTGCGGCAGTCGCATTGACAATTGGTTTTACCGGGTGTTCAACGGTTCGTACTACTCAAACGTTTAACGGGATGGGTACTACTACTGCGTCTAAAGTTCAGACAGTCGCCCATATCAATTCTCAAATTTATGGAGCATACCTGTTTAATGCGTTCCCGATCTTCTCCGGAAGTCCCAACGACACCGGCAAGTCTGCTGCGTTCAGAGATACTGTCACGCTGGATAACGGCATGTATTTGTTGACCAGAGCTGCCCGGGAAGACGGAGCCAACCGCGTGATTGACATTCAATCCCGCTATTCTTCCAACTGGTGTCCGTATGGTTTCATTTTCTGGGTGAGGGAAATCGAAGTTTCAGGCACTGCCGTAAAGTAAGTTGCTGAAAGTTAACGAAAGAGTCTTTACCGCCGGTAAAGACTCTTTTTTACTCTTTGTTTTTTTCTTCTTTTTCTTTTGTCGTGTAGGGATAGGGAAGGAAATCTACATTGTCGTCTCCAGCCAGTTGAATCAGGCTTTCACCGATGGTGCTGACGTAGCGGAAACTGTCCGAACTGACAGCAAACAGAAACAGCATGGAAGACGCCAGTTTCAGGATTTTCTCATTGTCCCAGAAATCCCAGCCTGAGGTCTGCGTCTGCTGAATCAGCTGCCAGCCGTTTTTCGGTGTCAGGATCCTGCCTTCACCGTCGACCAGCGCGAATTCTCCGAGCAACCGGATTATCCTCACTTCCAGGCCGCGTGACGCGGCGATTTCCCTGGCGACAGCGCACAAGATGAAATCCGCTCCGACGAACTCCTCCAACACCGGCCCCACGCAGAAATAGTCGGCCTGAAGTTCATCCTTCGGGGATAATGTGAACCCGCATTTGCGCATGAAATAGGCCAGTTTCTCCAGGGTTGAAGGATTGTAGCGCTGGGCTGTTGCCAGCAGTTCATTCCACAGTGTAAGAATACTGCGTTCGGAATCATTATCATACCACTGCAAATGGACTTCAATCAGTCCTTGAATCATGCTGAGTTTCCGGTCTTTCACGATTTTCGCGAAATTCCGGCGTCTTCTTCTGACCGTAATGATTGCCTGGAGTTGATGAATTCTTTTCCGCAGCAGAACATTTTCGCTTTCCTGATGGTGTGCAAGATATTCCTCAAGCTCATGCTCATGCTTAAGCATTTCCGCCATCGCGATCTGCGCGGTTTGCGGGTTTTCATCATCCAGCAATTTGATCAGGTTTTCAATCTTCTTTTTCATAACTCTTTTTTTTCGGGAATTTGCCGATAATGGCGTTTCTGGCGATATCTTTCACGTCTTCCGGAAAGTCCACCCGGATAATCCACTTCAGGAACCCGGGATCGTCAACGGCCAGTTTTTTCAACGTTATTCCGGAGTTTTTCCCGAAGCAGACGATCACTTCATCGCCGGACCACTTGAATCTGCCGCTGCTGTCAACGGAGTCCGGGTCGCTGTTGTCGGAGAATTGATGCAGTTGATCGAGGCTGCGTGGAAGTTCCGGATGCTTGGCCAGTTGCTCCTCGAATATTTCGACGGTGGCCAAAGTATCGGCTTCGGCGCCGTGAGCGCCTTCCAGGACTTTGCCGCAGAAGAATTTATAGGCGCCGGACAGTGTTCTCGGATATAATTTGCAGAAAATACTGTAGGCGTCGATGATGCGCCGCCCCTCAATTGAAAATTCCAGACCGGCCCGGTTGAATTCATTCATCAGTACCGGAACATCAAATTTAAGCACGTTGTAGCCGCCTAGATCGCAGCCATCGAATAAGGCCAGCAGATTTTTTGATACGGATTTGAATGTCGGTTCGCTGGCGACATCGGCATCTGATATCCCGTGGATCTCGGTCGCCTGAGCAGGAATCGGCATTTCCGGATTGAGTCTCCGGGTTTTTACGCTACGGGTGCCGTCCGGCAATATTTTAACGACGGAAATTTCCACAATCCGGTCGCGGGCAATTACAGTGCCGGTAGTTTCCAGGTCAAATATTATTAACGGGCGTTCCAATTTTAAATCAAGCATCGTAACCTCTGATTGTTGTCTATGTTAAAAACAAAGGATAGTCCAGTTTTCCGATTAATCAAATTCCTTTAACGTATGGGATAATATTTTCCGGAAGAATCGGCAACGAACAAGTGAAACCGTTAAAGCTAAGGTTACATGGAGTCTGAATAGTCATAAACCATAGAACACCAAACCACGCCGGAAACAATTATACAAAAGCAACATCTGTGGTTACTTCAGATTTTGTGTGTTCCAGCGGAACTTGCGTTCGAAGTGGCTTTTCCTGTTTGCCGGGAAACTCATTTCGGTCCAGTCGGAAGAATCGTCCTCCACATCAATAGTAACGGAAAGCACTACCAGATTCCTGGATTCGTCCGGCTGATCCTGAGCGGAATCCTGACAGCGTCTGCCTGCCAGCAAAACTAATATTTCTTTACTCATTTATCAGCCCTCCAGTTTAACGCCGCTGCTTGCGACTCATTTTGCTGGATATACCCAGCCGGACCTTAATAAATTTACTTAATAATGATTATAACATATAAAAAATAAAAATTCCACTATTTTTTGCATTTGAGGAATAAATAGCTGAAAAAGATATAATGGTCCAGCGCACCGGGCGACAGCCCGTATATCATCTTTGCCGTTGACGATGAAATAGCGTTGCGCCAGATGCCTGTAAATACAGTACGCGTTAAAAGCTTTTCAACTTTTTACTGGATTGGTTTATAACTCAATGATTGCAAAACGGTGTCAGGTAGTGGGGCCAGGCTGGATGCCGTACCATGAACGTTTAAAACTTTGACAAGAAAAGGATACAAATAAAATAAATATTCAACACAGGCAGAATTTACATTCCTGGCAGCCTGTCGGGCTGAGGAATCTGTTACGAGAAAATAATCAGACAAAACCGGATTTTCTGGCTAAAAACAGAGAATAGCAACGCTATTTGATGTCTTTTCGACCAAATTGCCGGCAAAGTCCGGGATTTTTCGCAGTAGAAGGCATAAGTCCGACAGGCTGCTAGAATTCCTCGTAGGGATCGGAGTCATCGCAATTTTGGCGGCTGATAAAGGTTGATTTATTCTTTGAAACTTCATCTTTTCCCTTTGAAAACCTTTGCAAATTCCTGAGAGTTCTTTATTTGCTAAAACTGCGGGTCTGGCAGTCAAGCGCTGACTCCTGACAGGCGACAGTTCATGCTAAGGAGCCGTAAAGAAATAACCTTTACATCTTCGCGCTTCTCCCGAATGCCTTTGTGTTTGCCGGTTCGTTGCATACCTTCAGGTATGCGCCTTACCGGCAATTCCCAAAATCTCTTCGGGATATTTCGCGAGACTTGTCAAGTTTATTTCTTGACAGCTCCTAAGTTATCATTGCCTGCTTCATCTTTTCTTCGCGCAGGACGCTTAAGGCGTCTTCGCCGTAAAGCATTTTCATGATCTTTACATTGAAGTCATAAAACGCCTGGGCATCCGGGCGGGAAGTTAGTTCCGCTCTGGAAATTTCGAGCATATGCTTCCGTTTCTTCGGATCGCGTTTATAGATCTCCAGATAGCGGATCAAGGTCCGCGGGCTGAGCTCCTCGAATTTTTTCTGGCCGAATTCCTCGACATAGTCGGCGGAGATCACTGAAACCAGATCGTTCGGGGTGTGCTTCATGCCCATTGAAACCAGAAAGTCCATGACCATTTCCTGACACCGGATTTCGTCGAACATCGGAAATTTCACGCCGCGTCCACGGCTGGAAATATTTGCCGGAAAATCATAGTTGGCGGCAATGACAATATTGACGTTCGTGGGCAGGGTAAAGCTTCCGCCGACATTGGTCCTGAAATAGTACCAGTTAGTCTTGGCAGGGTCAATATCGTCGAAAAAGATCACAAATTTATGGTCTTTTCTGACGGCCAGCTTCCGGGTAAGCGGTTCCAGCCCCTTTTCCAGGTCGCCTGGTTCCGGCAGGACGATGGTCAGGTTGTCAAAGCAGAGCGTATAGGCGATGGAAAAATGGGTTTTGCCGAGTCCTGGCAGGCTGGAAACCAGCAGCGGATAGTTCGCTTCCCCTTTGGAGAAAGCTGAAAAATGTTCATAAAAAATCCGGCGGACTTCGTTGTAACCGAAAAATTGATCTACTTTGCGGATTGCGCCGAGTTCAGCCGGGTAGAACTGCTGGTCCAGATAGCGGAATGACCGGTTGCCGATAAACGGATCCGCAGCCCTGGCCCTGGCGGCCAGCATTTCCAGCGTCTTGGCGGAGATTCTGTCTTTGGCCAGCTTAATATTGGATTTTTCCTTGAACAGCGAAAAAGATTCCGGCCGGATTCTGGAAAGCGCGTCGCGATCGTTGTCCATCTGCTCAAGCTGCTGCAGGTAGGCTAAAACAATACCCGCGGAACTGCAGATGCGTTCAGCATGCAGTACCAGGAACTGTTTTTCCTTGCCGGCGGCGGAATCCGCATCCTGATAGTAGTTGAAAATGTTATGCGCGGTGAGGGCGTCGAGGATGCAGTTTTCAAGGTTTGACACCAGCGCTTTGCCGTCGCAAAGTCTGGTTAATTCGTTAATGCAGTCTATGGAATCCGGCATATCATCAATGACGGTATGTCTTCTGGAAGCGGATGTAGCGTCTGTTTCCAGCGTGTCCAGATCCTCCTGGATTTTTTGCAGCGTGAGCATATAGTGCTCGATAAATTCGCGGCGGTAAATGTCAATAATGCCGCTTCCGTCTTTTCTGGTCACTGCAAAAAGAATGTTGATGCTGGCGCGGACATCGGAAATTCCGCTTTTCACGGCATCCAGGGCAACGGCTCTTTCAGAAGCGTCCGGCATAACCAGCCTCCATAATTTGTTGTTTTTAAATAACTGCTCATTCAAATTACTATTGTTTGGTGCGCTTTTCAACCACCGGCTCTTCCACCAGGATCTCTCCGGCGGTATCTTTGCCCAGTTGCGCGTCATAAAAAAGCTGTTTTTCCGGCATTCTGAATTCCTTCAGCGCCGCCGGGTCAATGCCCGTAGCCACCGCGAACTTGTTCTTGTCCTTCAACAACGCTGGAACCCATGCATTAATATAATTGATGACAAAACTGGATTTGCAGTTATTCAGCCTGCCGCTGGTGAAGAGGAAATTATAGGCTTCGGCATCATGGTTCATCAGGATAAGGGCATGGGCTTTCATCAATGTGGCAAGATCAAGCAGCAGGGCCTTGTCTTCCGGAGCGGTCATGGCGGCGCCGGTCTCGTTCATCATTTGCACTGCGTACATGATGCCTTCGCCGTGTCCGGCCAGCCCGATGCAGCTGCCGTAGCAGAACCAGAATCCCGGTTTGCCTTTCTCTGTTTCCAGTACCTTCCTGAAAATATCGCCGGCCCAGGCAAACGGCAGCTTGTTGTTATAGATATGATACCAGGCGTTATCCAGGTAAAACGCTGACGCGCTTTTCGTGAGTTCATCCTGAAAGGCGGTTTTGCTGCCGGCTGTGATTCCGGCCTTGTAACCGTCGATGATCCGGAATACCGGCGAGTTGCCGAGAATATAGTTTTCACCGTTATTTATGTCATTCCAGCTGAACTTCACGAAGAGATAGAGGCCGGTTTTGTTGTCCAGCTCAGTGATTTTATCCAGCGCCGCGACATCCCCTGTCTTTCTGGCCAGTTCGTAGAGGATCATGGCTTTGACTGAGCCGTCATCAACTCCTTTCAAGCACGTTTCCGCCAGACTGTTCATGGCCGGAATATACGAGCGTTCGGCGGCTTTCTTCATCCAGCTTGCGGCGGCTTCATCATTTTTGCCGGAAAGCAGTGCCATTTTATACTGTGCGGGGGCATATCCGCTCTGAGCGGCTTTAAGGTACAGTTCCTGCGCAACCTCCGGGTTTTTAGCGATCCCGTCACCGGTCTCAAAGATTCCGGCGAGCCGGTATTGAGCAGGCGGATATTGATTCTCTGCCGCTTTTTTCAACCACTTCAAGCCGGCCGGCTGGTTTTTATCCTGCAAATAGATGTCCCCAAGGTTATATTCAGCTTCCGGGCAGTTCTTTTCAGCGGCGCTGAAGAAAAGCCTTTTGGCTTCGTCCTGATTGTCTGCGAGGGTCATTTCTCCAAGCTGGTTCAGCGCCGGGGCGTATAACGAGGAGGCGCTCAGGCGGAAGCATTTAACGGCGGCTGCTTTTTCTTGCGGCACGCCCTGACCGTAACGGTACATTCTGCCCAGCACATAAGCCGCCCCGACATGCCCGTCAGCCGCTTTCTTCTTTATCTCTTCCGCCACATTGTCGTAATAGCGGGCGGCTCTCAGATGGTCAGGGGTGACATTGCCGTAACCGTTCTCATATATTTCCGCCAGATAGTACATTGCCACGAAACTGCCTCCGGCGGAGCCAGTCTTCAACCAGTTGCAGGCTTCGTCATAGTTGATCTCGGCCGGTCCGCCGTTAATATACATGGCTCCGGCGGCGGCCTGATATTCGGGGTTGCCGCGTCTGGCTCCGTCAAGGTATTGTTCTTTAACCGACATACAACCGGCAGTAAACAGCAGCATCCCGGCCGCACAGCAGAACACGGGAAGTGTTAATTTTTTTATTATCATACAACAGTCTCCGTAAATTAATAAAATAATACCGCAAAATCCGTATCTGCTTAAACTAATGGTTTCTGCGAAGGAAATCAACTATTTTATCAGCAAAAACCTGTCCGATTCCGGGAACTTGCGCCATCAGCTGTTCCGGAGTGACTTTCCGCAGTTCTCTGACTGAACCGAATTTCTCCAGCAGAATCTTTTTTCGAGCGATGCCGATTCCAGGAATGTCGTCCAGCAGTGATTCCTGAATGCGCTTATTGCGGATCTCCCGGTGATAGCTCACGGCAAAACGGTGCGCCTCGTCCCGGAGCGCCTGCAGCAGCCGGAGCGCCTGCCGGTGCCGTTCCAGGATTATTGACTCGGAACGGCCTGGAATAAATATCTCTTCATGCTTTTTAGCCAGTCCGATAACCGCAACCGGCGGGCATTTCAGGTCTGTCAGCGCCTCCAGCGCGGAACTCAACTGGCCTTTTCCGCCGTCGACCATGATCAAATCCGGCAACGGCAGGTTTTTCCGCAGTTTCCGGCCGTAATGACGGGTAAAGACCTCCCGCATCATCGCAAAGTCATCGCTCTGGTGGACATCGCTGATTCGGAAGCGCCGGTATTTTTTACGCGCCGGCCTGCCGTTCTCAAAACAGACCATGCTGCCGACGGCCATTTGCCCCCCGATGTTCGAAATATCAAACCCCTCAATAGTCACCGGCGGTATTTTCAGTCCCAGCGCGGATTGTAAATCCGCAACGGCATCATCGCCGGGGGATGACGGGATTGAAGTACGCTCAAAAGAACGGTTTCTGGGACCGAAAATGGATTTGACGTTGACGATCACATCCCTGATTTTCGCGGCCTGTTCATATTTTTGCGCCGTTCCGCATTCCGCCATCCTCGTTTCCAGTTCCTTTACAATCGGCGCGATATTGCCGTCAATGATTTTCAGCATCTCGTCAACTCTCAGCCGGTAATCTTCTCCGGAAATCTTGCCGATGCATGGTGCGTTGCAGCTTTTGATATTCAGGCAGTGCTTATAGTCTTCCTGGTCAGGATCGGAAATCCTGCATGAGCGCAGTTTGAAATATGTGGTCAGAAACTCAACCGTGGCGCGCAGTGCGGCACCGTTGGGAAACGGCCCGAAATACCGGCAGCCGTCGTCTTTGCGGAATCTTGCGAGTTCCAGCCGCGGCAGCTTATCCCGGAGATTGATTTTAGTCAGCAGATAACGCTTGTCGTCCCGCATCAGCACATTATAGCGCGGGGCGTACTGCTTGATCAGCCGGGATTCCAGAATCAGCGATTCGTCTTCAGTCTTGACTGCATAAAATTCCCAGTAATAGATAGATTTGATCAGGGAGCGGAGTTTTGGATCGGCCCGTGTATCACGGGACGGCTGAAAGTATGAGCTCAGCCGCTTGCGCAGATTTGATGCTTTGCCGACATAAATCACCTTGCCGAAGCGGTCCCGGAATATATATACTCCGGGACCGGACGGGACCTCGCCCGGATGAAATTCCTGTTTTTCTCCGGTCATATCAATACCTGAAAATTAAAGATCAACGTCTCCACGGGAGGTCGAAACGACCCGCTTCATAGAGGCAGTTCAACGCCACCGCCGGGCCGGCATAATAGCCGATATCCTCGCGGAGCGCACAGGGAACCAGCTCACATACTTCTATAGTTTCTTTCCAGGCGAATCTGGGCAGATATTGCTGAACCGGTTTCATGAAAATGTCCCCGGCGGAGCAGGCTATCGTGCCGAGAATGATTTTTTCCGGATTGAGCAGATTCATGATGGCGCCGAACGCCTGGGCATTTCTCAGACAGGTTTCGTCCCAGAGTTTAGCGGCATATTCATTTCCTTCCTTGACCCCTTTGAGCAGAGCGATCATGTCCAGGTCTTCAATCTTGCCTCCGGCAAGCTTAATCAGCGGATGTTCCGGCTGTCCGGCCAGTTCGCGCTGCATGCGCTGGGCCACCGCCCGGCCGCCGCAGTAAGCCTCATAGCATCCTTTAAGCCCGCAGTTGCACTGGATTCCATCGAGTTCTAGCACAATGTGCCCGACTTCCCCGGCATAAAAGCTTTTACCCTGGACCAGATGGCCGTTGGCGACGATACCGCCGCCGATGCCGGTGCTCATGGTCAGGTAAATAATGTTTTTACCGCCCTTGCCGGCACCGAAGAACCATTCGGCCAGCACGCCGGCGTTGGCGTCATTGTCGAAAAATCCTTCAATGCCGAGCTTCTTTGACAGGTAGTGCTTAATGTGAACATTCTTCCAATGCTGATTGTTCGGCGGTCCGACTATAATCCCCTGCGGGATGTCCGCCGGGGAAGGCGATGCGATGCCGACGCCTCTTATGTCCGAATTTTTAAATCCGGCGGCGTTAATCAGTTTCTGGCCCTTTTCCACCAGTAGCGGGAGTATGACATCGGGATCGGTATCCTTATTGTCAATCCGGTCCTTGCCATAGAGCTTGCCGTCACTGGAACAGAGCCCGATGCCGATTTTGGTTCCGCCGATGTCATAACCAAGAACAGGAAATACTTCTGACATATAAAACTTCCTTGCTATTATTATTGAAAAAGTAATTTTTTGAATTCGATTTATTCAATATATCCTGTTATATTAAAATTATAAAGTGATTATAGTTTATTTTTTCATTCAGGAGGTCAGGTGATGTTTTCTTCTTTACTGCCAATTCCCGCGGCGGGGGTGTATTATGCTTTTGAAAAAAGCGATCTTGTCGGTCAGGCCATTGTTGTTTTCCTGCTTTTCGGTTCCATCTTCACCTGGACGATTATGATTGAAAAAGGCGTTTTTCTGTTTCGCTGCAAAAAGATGTCCGAACTGTTCATGCTGCTGATGAAGCGCCGGCGCCGGCTTTCGGAAATGTACCGGGAGAGCAGAAATGACGGCAGTCCGCTGGCTTGCGTTTACAAAGCAGGGATGGACAAACTGATGGAATTCTATGCAATCAGCCCCGATCAGCTTTTAATGGGGCCCGACCACTACAATGTCAGGAAGTTGAGCGAGATCCAGAATGAGGCGGTCCGGATTGCGCTTGAACGGGAAGTATCTTACCAGATTGAATTTATGGAGAAACGGATCGGTATGCTGGCAACCGTGGTCAGCGCGTGTCCTTTCTTCGGACTGCTGGGTACGGTATGGGGGATTATGATTGCATTCGTCAGCATGGCCGCGCAGGGCCGTGCGGAAGTCGGCGGCCTGGCTCCCGGCATCAGCGGCGCTCTGCTGTGTACCGTTACCGGCATGATTGTCGCCATCCCGTCCATGATCGGGTACAATCTGCTCACGATTAATATTCGCAGCATAATTGTTCGCATGGATAACTTTGTTGAAGAATTCATGGCGCGGGTAAATCTGGAACAACTGGACGCTGACAAGGCTAAGGAATAGGGAGATTTCTGTATGCGCAAGCGTCGCTTTCAATCGAGTCCTTTTGACGAAATCAACATGATTCCGCTGATTGACATCACCTTTTTCCTGCTCATTATCTTTCTGATGATGATGCCGATTATCGAATACGGCACCTCGGTCGCGCCGCCGGAACTGAATTCCAATCAGCTGCCGGAAGACTATAAGACGGTCGCTATTGACAAAGACGGCAGACTGATTTACGATAAAAGGGTCATCACCCAGGAACAGTTACTCGACGAATTGCGCAAGCTTAAAAGCAATTCCCCGAAAACCACCCTGCTGCTCCGGGCTGACGGCGTCCGCTCTTATAAAGAAGTTATTTCGCTCATGAAAACTATTAAAAATTCAGGATATAAGAACATTTCTCTTGTAACGCAGGCCGAAGGCAATTAAATAAACCATGATCCCGGAAATGTCATCATATACGGTTTCAATGGAACCGGAAGCAAAACCGCTGGTTTCCCCGCGAACCAGCAAAAGAATTTTTAAAGGCGTGCTGACCGCCCATATAATCTTCATTTTCATCCCCCTCATCTGGGTCTGCGTCTCAGACTGGTTTACACCGAACCCGCCGGATGTCATGGCGATTAATCTGATTGCCATGCCGAAAACATTCGGGGCGCTCAATATCCCTGCCGGGCATCCGCCGTCCGGTGATCCCGGTCCCCCGGGGCCGCCGGAACCGACTCCGCCAACCCCCAATAAAGTTGAAGTCTCGGAGCCGACACCGCACGAACCGGTGGTCGCGCCGCCCAAACCCCCGCCGCCGGAACCGAGAGTGATCGATCTCCAGAAGAAAGTCAAGCAGAAAATCCTCCAGAAAAAGCAGCAGGAAGCCGCGGAAACAGCGGCAAAGAAAACCGCTGAGGATAATAAGAAGTTCAAGGCTGCCAGTTCCGCGGATCTGGCCAAAATGATCAACGACAAAAGAGTCGGCAAGCCCGGGGCCGGCGGCTTCGGCAAAGGCCCGGGAACCGGACAGGCGCCGCCGGGACCAATCGGCTACGGCGGCAGGGGAACCGGTGAATTTTCCGCACCTTACGAGCAGGCGCTCGGATTTTATCTGAAGCAATACTGGGACACCCCGGAAAAACGGCTGCTGGGCAGCAAGATGCCGGAAGTGACTGTACAGATCAATATTTCTGCTGACGGACGCATCATTTCCTACAGAATTCTCAAGCTCAGCGGCAACCAGTTAATGGACGATTCCGTTGAAAGACTGTTCATGTCCGTGAAACAGGTTCCGCCGCCGCCGGATCACGTTCCGAGGGAAGTTACCTTGATTATGGCTATCGGCGACGATGATAAATGAGAACAGCGCTGAAGTACTATTTGGACATTTTGGGACAGTCTCTCGCGCAATGCTCCATATAAACTGGGAAGACTGGGAAGACTGGGAAGACTGGGAGGTCTGGGATATATGATTCCCAACTTCTCGCTTTTCTCGCTTTTCTCGCTTTTCTCGCTTTTCTCGCTTTTCTCGCTTTTCTCGCTTTTCTCGCTTTTCTCGCTTTTCTCGCTTTTCAACTCTTTCCTCCATCAGGAAAACGGGGATATTTTTTTCATTGCATCCGCAATCAGCATGGGAATATCGTCCGCAATCAGGCCGCGGTTGCCGAAGTAACTGAGCTCCCCCGCCAGGCCGTGAATATAAACCGCAGCCGCCGCCGCTTCGAAATAATCAATTTCATTGGCAATAAAAGATGCGATGACGCCGGTCAGGCAGTCGCCGGAGCCTGCTGTCGCCAGTGCCGGGCCGCCGCTGCTGTTGACCGCAACGCGACCGTCCGGTGACGCGATGACCGACCGGTGCCCTTTGAGCACTACCGTGGCGCCGGTGGCTTCGGCCAGGGTTTTCGCCTGGGTAATCCGGTCGGAGTTCAAGCATTCGCTCAAGTCGAAAGCATCCAGCAGCCGGTGCATTTCGCCGGGATGCGGGGTCAGGATAGTGGATTCCTTTTCCTTGAAAATCTCCGGAATCTGCGAGATCATATTCAGCGCGTCGGCGTCCAGCACCATCGGTTTGTCAATCGTGCAAAGATAGCTGAGAAACGGCACCAGGTCCCGGTTCTGCCCGATTCCCGGGCCGATCACGACCGCGCCGGACACTGCAATCAGCGGTTCCAGCTCTTTGATGGACCGTTCGCAGAAAGAGCCGCTGCCATTATCCTGCACTCGTTTGATGATCAGGGAGAAGCAGCGGCTGTCAGCCGGCTGTCCGTTTTGCGGTATCGCCACCCGTACCAGGCCGCTGCCGGAGCGCAGCGCCGACAGCGCGGCAAGAAACGGCGCACCGAAATAGTCCTTGCTGCCGGCAATAACCAGGACTGAGCCGCGGGTATTTTTATGGCTGTTCATCGGCAGTCGTGAAATCAGCCTGGCGGCATCGCGGGCGGTGTATATTTCAAAATCAGTTTCAACCTTTTCAATATATTCGTCCGGAATACCGATATCCGCTACTTTCAGCAGGCCGCATTGTTCGGGGCCGGCGCCAAGCACCAGGCCTTTTTTCGGCAGGCCGATAGTTATAGTCAGGTCAGCCAGGATGCCGCCGCCGCAGACTTTACCGGTATCGCCATCCAGGCCGGATGGAATATCCAGCGCGATAACCGGCAGGCCGGACGCATTGACAACTTTAACCCAGTTGTCGAACGGTTTTTTCAGACTGCCTTTGCTTCCGGTTCCGAGCAGGGCGTCAATGATGATATCGCCGCTCTGGAAATCATTTTTTGCAAGGGTTTCTTTTACTTCAATCTTTACGCTGCCCTTAAGTTTTCCGGCATGTCTGGCGGCGGCGCCTTCCAGATCGTGAATACCGCACACGGCATAAATTAAAACCTCGCTTAAACTATGTTCCAGCAGATAACGCGCCACTACATAGCCGTCGCCGCCGTTATTGCCTTTTCCGGCCAGAATTACAAATCGCTTAACGTGTTTATGGTCAATGTTTTTGATGTAATCTATAATCTCCAGTCCCGCATTGAGGCCGGCGCACTCCATCAGATCGAAACTGGAAGTGCCGTATTCCTGAATGGTCTTCTGATCCAGGCTTCTCATCTGTTCAACGCTGACTGCTTTCATTTTTCTCCTCCTGTAGCGCAAAAATGTAATATCGGTGTTGCTGCTATACTCTATAAAGGTTGAAAATTTAAAATAGATTGCGAAGATTTTGAGAATTGGTTCGTATTCTGAGAGGCTGCCGATACCGGGGTATCGAAGGCCTCGAAGAGTGCGGATCCAAACTCGAAAGATCGCAATCCCGCAGGCGCGGGACCGTCTTTTTCCGTTCCTTCTTCCGGCGATATTTATATCGCCTGTCAGGCGGATCGAAAAAATCCAATCCACAATCCTGCTCATCTATGTTAAATTTTCAACCTTATAGAGTATATTAATTAAAATAACATCTCTTTTAGAAAAAGAAAAACAATTTAATATGGTATCTTATGCGTTTCCGGCAAATATATATTGAAATCACGAATGTCTGCAACCTGACATGTCCATTCTGTCCGGGTACCGGCCGCGCCCCGGCATATATCGATGCCGGACTGTTTGCCGATATTGCGCAACAGGTTAAACCGCTGACGGAGCAGGTCTACCTGCACGTCATGGGCGAACCGCTGCTGCATCCGGAGTTTACCCGTTTTATTGAAATCTGCGCCGGCCTTGAACTGCCTGTCGCCATCACCACTAACGGCACGCTGTTCGATACCGCCGCCGCGGCAAGCCTGCTCAATCCCGTCGTCCGCCAAGTCAATATCTCGCTGCACTCGCTTCTGCAACTCCATTCGCAGGCGGATAAGGAGAAACAGCTTCAGCAAATCCTGGACTTTACTAAAAAGGCTTTCGCGCAGCGTCCTGAGCTTTATATCAACTACCGGCTGTGGAACCTGGATTCTCCCGCACAAGAGCTGGATTCCGGGGCGAACAACTGGATTTGCCGGAGCATCGAACAAGCCTTCGGCATAACCATTCCCTCCGCAGGACATTCCAGCGGACGCAAAAGCCGTTCATTGCTGAACCGTCTGTATCTCCATCTGGACACCTGTTTTGAATGGCCGGATATTAATTCCGATAAACCTTTAAATACTAAAGGTTTCTGCCATGCGCTAGGAACCCATTGCGCCATTTTGTCCGACGCCACGATGGTGCCATGCTGTCTGGACCGCGACGGCATCACCGCCCTCGGCAACTGCCGTCAACTGTCCATTTTGGACATTCTGGACAGTCCGCGAGCGAAAACGATATTGACCGGCTTTGAAAACGGCACCCTGATTGAAGACCTGTGCCAAAGATGCGCTTACTGCACCCGTTTTAAAGCCCGACCGAAAAAAGCGTGACTTGGACATTTTGGACAATTTGGACAGTCCTTAACCACAGATTGGACATCGGTGTGTAGAATGTTTTTGCCTGTGCAGAACCGTTTTTCACCACTGAGGTCACTGAGGACACAGAGAAAATCTTCTTACCACGATAAACATCCCGCAGGCGCGGGACTAACCTTATAGTTAGCAGGACACGAAAGTAGTACATTTTTAACTACAGAGTCACACAGAGTTAAAACCAGCATCAGCGAATTATTGCGGGAATACCCGCCGTAATTCGCGGACTGATTTTTTTCGTGCTTTTTCGTGTCTTTCGTGGTTAAACATGTTTTCCTTGGTCCCCAACTTCCGTCACTTTAGCCCTCAAATTGAAGTTCCGGAGGAGGGATGCAAGGGTACCCTGCAAACAAATAATTGTTTCCCTTACTCGCCACCGGCGGCTCGCCGGGCATGATCCAACGGTGAGGCGTTGGTCGCCAAAGGCGAAATCCCTAAAGCCGGTCAGACGACCGGCGCTCCCAGGTTTTCCTTCATGCGCCTGCGGGATGAAGTTACCCTCTCTTATCCTGCATGTCCTGTCCATCCCTGTTAAATCAGTTCTACGGTTTCCCAGTTCTACGGTATTACAGTTTTGCTGTTAAATCAGTTCTACGGTTTCCGAGTTCTACGGTATTACAGTTTTGCTGTTAAACTGTCATACTGTTATGCCGTTTTCCGCTTCCGGCATTCGCAAAATTTAATCCTGTCTATCCCTGTTAAACCTTTTGGTTGCGGCTATGCCGCGCTAAGTTCTCTGTGGTAAATCTGTCCTCTATCTTCTGTTTTTATCCTCACTCCTCACTCCTCACTCCTCACTCCTCACTCATCACTCCTCACCCATCACCCATCACCCATCACTCCTCACTC
>CAIPAT010000054.1 GCA_903863035.1 uncultured Lentisphaeria bacterium | reverse complement strand
CAAGTCTCGCGAAATATCCCGAAGAGATTTTGGGAATTGCCGGTAAGGCGCATACCTGAAGGTATGTAACGAACCGGCAAACACAAAGGCATTCGGGAGAAGCGCGAAGATGTAAAGGTTATTTCTTTACGGCTCCTAAGGATAATATCAACAGCAAAAAGCTGCGTTATTTTTTACCATCTTAGGATGCGTGATTCCTGCTATGTATATAAATCTTTTTCCTGAAGGATATTTGCTTTATCACGGATTGAACACAGGTACCACAACTATCTGCGGACTACTTTGTTTTCTTGGCGCTATCGCAGGGATTTCAGGAATATTTAGCAAAAAGATAGATAACGCTAATAAGATAATATGTAGTATCTGCACGTTTCTTTGCTCTCTTTTCATCTTATACAGTTTTGCATTCAATTAACGACATATTCATTGAAAAGACTGAGTCATTGTCACAGTAAATAAATCAGCCAATGAAAGCAAATCGGTTTTATTTACACTTTCGATGCCATTCCCCGGGTCAGGAAGAGAAAATGGCAGACGACGGATTTACTGCACATCGACAGCACCGCCAAAAGTCTGGAATTCCAATTATTGATGCATGAAGATAATTATAGCCAGACTCAAAGGCATTGATCTTTTGGAGAAAGAGTCCGCCTTTTTGACATTTACTGGATTTTTGGCGGCACTGTGCACATCAGATATAAAACTAAAGTTTTGTTATTATTGCATAAAATATGTAACCAAATTCATTCTTCATGCGACTACTTAATGAACAATTCATTGGCCAATGGAATTGAAGAGTAAAGCCGGTGTGCATAGTGCATCCGGTTAATTATAACAAAGGATATTGAAAAATGAAAAAAGGGTATGCAGTTTTATTGCTGTCTGCCTTGTTAACCGCAGCGGTTTCGGCCGAAGATATTACTACGACCGACGGGACTGTCTACAAGGACATTAAAATAAGTGAAACAACCCCAATCGGAATCAACTTTGTCAGCGGAGACAAGGCCAGCTGGGTGGATTTTCGCGATCTGCCCCCTGAAGTCGCTCAAAAATATGGCTATGATCCGGCCAAGGCGGCTGAATTCGAAAAAGTTCTGGTCCAAAATCAAGGCAGCACAGTTACCGCCAATATGCCGGTAACAGCTCCGGCAGTAGCATCGCCGCCGGTAGCGGTATCATCGCAGGCGGCTAAAATTGCCACTCCGGTGGCGACAGCGACGGTATCCCCGCAGACGGTTAATGTTGCCACTCCGGTGGCGACAACGACGGTTTCGTCGCGGACTGCTACAGTCTCCACTCCGGTGGCGGCAACAACGATATCCCCGCAGACGGTTAGCGTTTCTACTCCGATTGCAACGGCTACAGTATCATCTGCGCCGGGATCGGCCGGAATATCTGTAACTACGCCAGTCGCGAGTGTAACGATCGGCTCTCCGGCACCTCCGCCGGCACAGAGCAGAGTTGTCGTTGTTAACAACAGTGATCCGGTTGTTTATGATGAACAGATTGCCTATGAACCAGTTACCACTACATGGGTACTGTGGAATGGGCGCTATTATCCCAGGTACTGGTGGCATTACTGGTACTGGGACCATCATTATATATCATGGAACGGCCGCTATTACCCGGCACATTATTTTCATAACGCCGGAAGGTGGCACGAAGGCAGATACTATCATTATGCTGCCTCCCGCGGACCGGTGCGCGGCGGAGATCGCGGCGGCAGTTATGACCGCGGCGGCGGACGCGGCGGCAGCGGAGATCGCGGTGGCAGCGGAGATCGCGGTGGCAGTGGAGATCGCGGCGGCAGTTATGACCGCGGCGGCGGACGCGGCGGTGGTGGCGGCGGACGGCATTAATACTGAATCATTATAGCAATATACTGCATAAGGCCGGGAGTTATTTCCCGGCCTTTTTGGTCTGGCAATCCGCGGTTAATCTATAACTCCGATGCAATTGCAGTTTCTGTCATGCATTGTGCAATAAATGTGTAACCATATGAACAAATTTAACGACTGAATATATAACAGTTCATTGATCATCTGAATTGGAAAAATTACCGGTACGCACAGTGCCTCCGGCATAAATAAAAAAGGGTTACAACTATGAAAAAGAGGTATGCAGTTCTATTGCTGTTTGCCTTGTTTGCCGCAACTGTCCAGTGCGAAGACATCACCACTATTGACGGAACAGTTTACAAGGATATCAGGGTAACCGAAAGGACTCCCATCGGAATTAATTTCGTCAGCAACGACAAGGCATGCTGGGCTGATTTTCGTGATCTTCCGCCCGATGTCGCTCAAAAATATGGCTACGATCCAGCCAAAGCAGCGGAATTCGAAAAGGCTTTGGCCCAAAATCAGGGCAGCACGGTTACAGGCGATCCTGCGGAAATGGTTGCCGACAAAGCCGCCTTGGAGGAAGATACCATTCCGCCTGCAGTTGCAACTCCAGTTCAAGGAGTAAATGTGGCGGTTAATACGCCGGTCGCCAATGCCACTATAACCACTGCCCCGCCGCCGCCACAGGTTATCGTCGTCAACAATGGCGATACGGTGGTTTATGATCAACAGATCATTTATGAACCTACTACCACGATATGGGTGTCATGGTGCGGACGCTATTATCCGCGCTCTTACTGGCATTACTGGTATTGGAAAGATCGTTACGTATGCTGGAGCGGACGCTATTATCCGGCGCATTGCTTCTACCGCGGCGGAGTATGGGATCAAGGGAAATATTATAAGTATGCACCTGATCCGCGGCGGAATTTTCCTGCCGGAGACCGTGATTCCCGTCACTCTTATTCCGCACGCAGGGACAACCATGATACTGGTAAAATTAATACTGTAAACAGCGACAAACATAGCATAAATCAGGCACAGCCAACAGTAAATGATAACCGCAGGCAGCCCGGCAGCCGCATCGCAGACAACAAAAATCAGCTTGTAACGAATAATGACCGCGACTCAAATAAAAATCAGGCCGTCGTTAATAACAGCCGTATTACAAATCAGGTTCAAACTGTTAATAACGATAATCGCAGCAGAGTTCAGAATGTTGTCTCCGATAATCGCAAATCAGTTCCGGCGGTACAAGTTGACAATCAAAACTCCATAAAAGCTCAAAACAACG
This sequence comes from uncultured Lentisphaeria bacterium, assembly GCA_903863035.1. Taxonomy (GTDB): domain Bacteria; phylum Verrucomicrobiota; class Lentisphaeria; order Victivallales; family Victivallaceae; genus CAIPAT01. The sequence continues at coordinate 17,301 of CAIPAT010000054.1, read as the reverse complement.
ACAATCGAGTTAGAATTCAAAATGTTATAAATGAAAATCGCAAATCAGTTCCGGCGGTACAAGTTGATAACCAGAGTTCTGTAAAAACTCAGATTTCAGTCAAAGAGAGCCGCGTTACTAATCAGGTTCAAACTGTTAATAATGACAATCGCGTTAAAGGCCTGACGATTGTAAACGACAACCGCAAACCGGTTCCGGCAGTACAAATTGATAACCAGAGTTCTGTAAAGATTCAGAACCAGGCCAAAGACAATCGCGGCTCCAGCCAGATTCCATCTGTTGTTCCCGACAGCCGAGCTCAGAATGCGGCGAACGACAGCCTCCGTTCTGCTCAGACCGTTCCTGCTATTACCGGCTCCGGCAGTGACAGCCGTGGAGCAAGTGACAACATTGCCGGAGGTAATAATCGCGGCTGGGATCGCGGAGAAGGGCGCCGTTAATATCGCGTCAACCAGAAAGAGGGAGTGCGGAAGAGAACTCTTAATGAAATTATCCGGAAGTCTTTTTATACCTGAACCGGATAATTTCAATTATGGACCCGGCATCAAACTGGATGCTCAAGCATTCAAATCTTTTTGCCGGGATATTGCATTATTCCAAGTTATGCTATTTCCTTTAGTTTTCTGGCGGTATTCCGTGCCAGTTCCATGTCGGGCAGTACCATGTCGGGCAGGCGGCAGAACGGAATCATTTCTGCGGTGATTGGTCCCTTGAATCCGGTTTTATCCAATTCTGCGATCACCTGTTTGAAATTTACTTCGCCGTCAGTCAGGTCGTCGCCGAATCCATGAAGTCCGCCGCCGCAATCCTGTCCCCTGAAATTTTTAAAGTGCACCGCCTTGATGCGCCTGCCGAGAATCGCGATCCAATGTTCAGGAAATCCGTTCGGCAATACATTGCCGACATCAAAATAACTGCCGATGAAATCCGATTTGAATTGATCGATGTAACATTTCATTTCCACCGGCGATAACAGAAATTTATTCCAGACGTTTTCAATGCATATATTCACTTTAAAATTTTCCGCAAGCGGCAGCAGCAGTTTAAGTGACTCAGTGGAATTATCCCATACATCCTGGTATGGCACGACGGGACGCGACGGATCCCAGGCGACCTGTACCGCTCCTGGAACAACCAGGATATTTTCAACACCCAGCCAATGGGCCGCCTGGAGATATTTATGGGTAAACTCAATTGCTTTGTTACGTTCTACGGAATCTGGAGAGCCAAGCGATAATCCCCAGTAAGTGCCGGTGGCCATTGAACGCAATCCGATGCTCTGTGATTTTGCGTAATCGGCAATTTCTCGGCACGCCTGCTCGGTAATGTCGGTTTTAATGCAACCGTCAAAAGTTAGTTCAATACCGTCAAGGCCCATTGATTTGGTGTCATCAATCGCAGCAAAAGCGGTTTTTTCTCCGGCAAATCCACCCAGAACCCAATAATTTATAGCTTTATAATGTTTCATGTGATAATCCTTAATATTTGATTTTTACGGTTTTACGTTTATTTGCGGACTGCTGTTCCGCGGTAATGATTTTCATGGAATCCAGCATTTCATCCAGCGTAATGAATTTATCCGGACGCTTGTTATTCAGGATGCAGCCGATGAAATAATCAAGTTCTTCATGCCAGCCGGTAGGCAGTGCGGGATTGGCCGGCTTCGGCTCTTCGACTTTGCCGTTTTCATAGTAAACTTTAAAACCGGCTGAGTTAAACAGAACAGTGGCTTTCTCGCAAATGATCTGGAAACTCATTTCAAACGGTATGCCTCTAGCCGCCGCCCAGCCCCCTTCAGCCGCAACCATCGTGCCATCGCCGAATTCGTAGTTGGTGATAACATGGTCCATTGCGCCGTCGCTGCTTCTCGAATTTACCCCGAAGGAAGTAACTGCCCGCGGACGCCCGAAAAAGAATCTGACCGCGTCGGTGTCATGGAGATGCAGATCAAGCAGCGCTCCGCCGCTGAGTTTGCCGTCCATGAACCAGTTTCTCCAGGCATTGCCTGCAATGTTGGGCGAAAGACGGGTAAACGTGGCACTGCGTAGTTTGCCGAGTTTGCCGGACGTATAAAGTTCTCTGGCACAGCTGTATTCCGGCCAGTATCTGATGCACATGCCTACCGAGAAACACTTATCGCTTTTTCTGGCTTCGGCGATGATCGTCTCGGCCTCTTTTACATTACGGGCTAACGGCTTTTCACAGAAAACGTGCTTGCCCGCTTTGAGAGCGGCTACTGCATATTGGCAATGCAGAAACGTCGGAACGCAGATATCCACAACGTCAACGTTCGGATCATTGATCAGCTCCATACCGTCTGCATAAGTTTTTGTCCCGGTCAGGTCCAATGGTTTACTGTTATCGCCGCCGCCGATATTGCCGATGACCTTGCGAATGTCGCCCTTGCGTTTCGCCGCATCGACGTCAGCAATTGCAGTAATTTCCACTTTAGGATTAGATTTATAAATACCGTAATGGGTTGTACCCATGAATCCAAGCCCGATGATTCCTACTTTTACTTTTTTAGCCATTTTTTACTCTCTGTTATTTTAAGATTTATATTCAACGGCAACCGGAACTCCGGTTTCAGCCGATTTACGCTCCGCTTCAATGATTCTGATACCGTCGATCAGCTCATCCGTACTGATGTATTTGTCAGCAGGAACTCCGGCAATGATTGAATCCAGCAGATAATGGATTTCTTCGTGCCAGCCGGTGGCTTGCGTGAAATCGGAAAGCTCAGGTTTTTCAATGCGCCCGTCTTCATAATAGACGTTCAGTCCGGCGTGATTGAATATGACTGTCGCCTGTTCACAGATTAGTTGAAAACTCATTTCAAAGGGCGTTCTTTTCGCGGCGGTCCAGCCGCCTTCTGCTACAATCATCGTGCCATCGCCAAAATCGTAAAAACTGAAAATATGATCCCAGCAGTCTTTTGAACGCATGCCCTTACAGCCGGTTGTTGTTACTGAATTCGGACGCCCGAAGAAGTAAAGCACCTGGTCTGTGTCGTGCAGATGCATTTCCAGCAATGCTCCGCCGCTTTTCGAATCATCGGCGAACCAGTTTTCCCAGCCATTACCGCTGACAGTAGGCGAGAAGCGCTTAAAGAATGCATTGCGCATTTTGCCATATTTACCTGCTTTATATTGTTCGCGAACATAACGGTATTCCGGCCAGAAACGGACGCACATCCCGGTCATGAAACATTTATTTGAGTTTTTAGCAGCAGCAATGATCTCCGTTGCGTCAGCAGAATTCATCGCCAGCGGCTTTTCGCAGAGTACATGCTTTCCGGCGTTGATGGCGGCCAGGGCAAATTTTTTATGGAGAAACACCGGCAGACAGATATCGACTAGTTCTACTGCCGGGTTATTGATCAAATCCATGCCGTCGGCATAAACGGCAACATCGGAGAAATCAAGTGATTTACAGTTGTTGCCACCGATATTTCCGGCAACAGAACTTATGTCTCCGCGCATTTTCGCCGCATTCGTATCGGCAATGGCCGCGACTTCGGCTTTACCGCTTGCCTGGTAGATATCAAAGTGGGTAGTTCCCATGAACCCCAATCCGATGATTCCTACTTTTACTTTTCCAGTCATGGCAGTATTCCTTAATTAATATTATACCGTTAATAATACATATAGAATATAAATTTTTGAATGGAATAAACGGCAAATACATGGACTTTTATGCAATATAGATGTATTATTTGTCAATATAGAGTTACGTTTTTCAAGGAATGATCGATCATGGATAATACGCTGCAACTGATTTTGCGGAAGGATATTCAAAAAATATTTGACAATTTTGCGGCAACAGTCAATAAAAAAGTAGTGTTTTTCTCTCCCGATGGAAAGATTCTCACCAGTGGACTGAATTGCCGGAACTCGGAATTCTGCCATATAGTCCAGACAAAAATATTCGGACACGAGCGATGTTCCATGACGGATATTGCCAACATGAATGAAAGCGTTAAAAAGAAGGGTATGGTATGCTACCGCTGCCATGCCGGAATTCAGGAAGCGGTAACACCGATTTATGTTGAAAATCAGATTGCCGGATTTGCTATGATCGGCCAATTCAGAACATCCCGCAAAATTAGTTCCCGCATGAAAAAAGCCTGTCCGAATTCAGCCATTTACGATAAACTGGAAGCAGCATTCAATAAATTACCTTATTATTCGCCGGGAAAACTCAGGGATGTGCTTGGCATGTTCTCCATGCTGGTAGATTACATTGTCTCGAAAGAGTTGGTAACAGTCCAGGGGAATCGCATTGTCAGTCGGATAAATGCGTTTATTGATACCAGCTTGCACCGTAGCATCTCCCTGGCTGAAGTTGCAAAACATGCCGGCAAAAGCTGCTCTACAATTTCCCATCTTTTCCGTCAGAAGCTTAATAAATCATTCAAACGTCATTTGCTGGAGAAAAAACTTGAAAAAGCTGAAGAGTATTTTCATATGAATCCGGAAATGTCTATCGAAGAAGTTGCCGAAAAAATCGGCTTTCATGATCAGTTTTATTTTTCCCGCCTTTATCGCAAATATCGCGGTATTCCGCCTTCAGAATATCGCCGAACTTTCAGGGGGAAATAGACAGCATGAAGGACTCCGATTATCGCAGCCGGACATGACACCGCAGGGCATGATTGGCGGATAAGTTTTTTTGTCTTCCGGACAGGCGCGCAGGAATTACGGATCCGATATAGCGCAAATATTTTGTTCCCGGTATGCTCATGAAAACAGCACGATTAATTTCCCGGCTGTAATGCTTCTTAAAAAATTAGTGATTCTGTCAACAGAATTTGCGACAACAAACTACAACAACGCGGTAAAATGATTTTTTTAACTCATGTTTTTTGGTGAAAATATGCGTAAAACATGAATTGAATAACAACTCGAAGACGCCGGGATATTAAGAATTTTGCGGTTGGGACAGATCGTACTTTAGCATTGGTGTTTTCGTCGCCGGCAACCATTGATTTCCTGTGTCTTCTATGATTTGAAATATGTTACTCCGCCGGCGCTCCAGGTATTTATTCTGAAATGCCGGAAATGCTGAAAATACGCCAGTATAATTTGCATACTTCCGGGCGAAATATATATTCTCGAACATCAGTTTTATATATGCAATTAATTATTATGGAATTCACTATATGGCTAAAGCAGCAGATTCAACGGCGGGCAGAATTTTACGGTCCGCTGAAAAAGGCCTGGAGTTGTGGTGCGCGGACAGCGCCAGCCTGGATGACTATCTGGATTTTTATCTGGAAGATCCGGCCCTCCGCCGTTCGGTCTCCAGTCTGCTGTTCACTTATTTTCGCAATAAAGCGCTGATTGACCATGCCATTGACTGCACCGCTGAACGCAGTGTTAAGCCGCGTTACCGCCGCTTACTTTCGGCAGTTATTACGCAAGGCTGGTTCCAGACCGGAATTAAGATGGAGTCCGCAGTAAATATCGCGGTCAGCTATGCGACGGAAAAATACGGCAAAAGCCCTGCCGGATTCATTAACGCACTGCTCCGGGCAGTATTTCAAAACGGCATAGAAGCCGTGAGAGCAAAACTTTCCCCGGCGGAAAAACTGAATTTGTCTTCCGCGGTTTATTCCCGCTGGCGTTCGCGCTGGAGCGAAGCTGAAATCGCAGCGGCGGCATTGCAGATGCATACCCAGCCATTGATTGCCTTCCGCACCTGCGGGGCGTTTTCCCGGGAAGAGCTTGAAAGCGTGTCAGCAGTTCCCATTGAAGGGCTGCCGTGGCTCGATCAATGGCATTTTTATGAATCCGCCCAGCCCGGCGCACTGTTCAGAACTGACTGGCTGGAGAAGGGCAGGATTTATATTCAGGACCCGACAACGGCATTCGCGCCGTCATTGCCGGAAATCAACGGCGGCGAACGGATTGTTGATCTATGTGCCGCGCCAGGTGGCAAAAGCCTGATGCTGGCGGAGCGGCTGGGCGGATGCGGCGAATTGATCGCCGCGGATAAATCCGAGCGCAGACAGCGGTTGACCGCGGACAATTTTAAACGGCATGGCATTAATTATAAAATCGTTACCGCTTCAGCCACCGAATCGCCGTTTGAGCAGAGCAGTTTTGATATAGTCCTGATTGACGTGCCGTGTTCGAATACCGGGGTTTTCAGACGCCGTCCGGATGCTTTATGGCGATTTTCAGATCAAAGCCTGGCGGATGTTGTAAAAGTTCAAAAAGCGATTTTCGATTCGGCAGCGACCCTGGTAAAACCCGGCGGACAGCTCGTCTACAGTACTTGCAGTCTTGAACTTGAAGAGAATGAACAGCAGGTGGCCTCTTTTGTTGCCGGCCACCAGGATTTCAAATTGAAAAAGCAGCAGTTGATCATGCCGTCCGGCAAAAATGACGGCGGGTTTGCCGTGCTGCTGGCGCGGGCGTGAACCGTATATACTCTACACTGCTGAAAATTCAAAAATAGACGAGCAGGATTGTGAATTGTTTTTTTTCAATCCTACTGACAGGCGATATGAATATCGCCGGAAGAAGGAACGGAAAAATCCAATCCTCAATCCTACTCGTCTATGTTAAATTTTCAACCTAATAGAGTATATGTTAAATTTTCAGCCTGGTAGAGTTTAAATACAATTTTTTGCCCGAAAGAAGATTTTAAGTAAAACTGTGCTATAGTAAAACTCCTAATCTGTTAACCGCTGATATAAATTTTGCGAAATTAAACGCAGGAGGATTTTAAATGCGGTTTCGATGTCAGTTTTGCCTTTCGTTAATTGAAACATCATTGAAGAACGGCGCGCCGCTTGATTGTAAAAGTTGCGGCAGGAAAACTTTTGTCCCGAAATCCCCTTTTGAACAAAACTGCGTAATTGATGATTTCGTCATTAGTGAAAAAATCGGAAAAGGTTCTGTTGGAACCGTCTACAAGGCGGTTCAGCTTTCGCTGGAACGTCAGGTTGCGTTAAAAATTCTGGCACCGGAATTGACCAATCCCAAAGTTACCGCAGATTTTTTGCGCGAGGCCAGAGCCGCCGCCAAGCTGATTCACGCCAATCTGGTCCAGTCGTTTGCCGTCGGCGAAGAAAACGGCGTCTGCTTTATGGCGATGAATTATATCAGCGGGGAAAGCCTGAAAGCGAAACTGCTTCGCGAAGGCAGGATCTCCGTAGACGAGGCGCTCCATATTGTACAGCAGGTTGCGGAAGCGCTTTACTACGCCTGGCAGGAAGCAAAACTGATTCATCGCGACGTAAAGCCGGACAACATCATGATTACAGCAGAAGGTGTTGTAAAACTTACTGACCTGGGCCTGGCGATTAATCAGGCGGAATGGGTTGAGGACATGGAAATTTCCGGCAGCCCCTCATATATGAGCCCGGAGCAGTTTGCCGGAGAGAAACTTGATCTGCGCAGCGATATTTACAGTCTCGGCATTACTCTCTACCAGATGCTTTCCGGAGAGCTGCCGTTCAAAGCGGAAACTTTTCAGGCGGTGGCGCAACAGCATTTTAACGACACAGCGGTCCCGCTTCACCGGCTGGGCCTGGGCATTTCGCTCAGAGTATCCAATCTGGTAAAAAAGATGATGGAGAAACTTCCGGATGACCGTTTCCGCGACATGGAAGCGCTGATCAAGGAAATCTGGCATGTCCGCCAGACGACCGCGCCAAATAAATATCTGGTGCCGGATGTTCATACTATTTCTATTGCCCGCCTTGACTATCAGCTCCAGAGCAAGTCGGCGCAAAATCAGGAGAAAGAACAAGCCCAGCCTCATGCCCATGTCAAGATAAGCGAGAATACCAGAAAATTGAAAAACCGCCGTGACTGGCTGTTCTGGAGTATGGTTACAATTTTTCCGTTTCCGTTTATTATCCTGATTGCGGCGGTTATAATTCATGCTTCAAATAAAGAGCCGGATGAAACCGCTTTCATTGAAGACCGGGTCGCGCTGCTGGAAAAAAAGCTTGCCAACCCCAATATGCCGCCTACCGCGCTTGCCGTGGAAGCCACCAGAATCATGGCGATATTTCCGGATGAACGGACTCAAAAGCAGGACGTGCTTTACTGGAAACTGAAAAATTATATTACCAGTCTTGAATCCACCAAAAAAGCCGCTGAATTTGAAGAAAAAGCCGATTACGTGAAAAGCCTGGAGTTCCAATTGAAAGAGCTGCTTTCCACCAAGGCCGGAAATGATAATAAACTAGCCGGGGAAATAAAAAAAACAGACTCCAGGATCAAGGCTGCAGAAAGCACGATTGCCGACATGACCGACAAGATGAAAGAGTTGGGAGACAAAATAAAAGATGAGGAAAAGCAGAAGTTAAACCTGGCAACAGTGATTTCCAAACAGCAGGCGGCTCACGAGAAATATTGGAAAGCTGACATCCTGAGTAATTTATACAAGCAGTTCAGGGCGGATGATTATGCCCGGGCTGAAGCATACTTGACTTACAAGCGTTCACTTCACATGAAAGATTATAGCGCCTGGTTTAATTCATATATTGAATGGATTAAACATCTTCGAGAGCTTGATGAGTATTTCGACACCGGCAATTCCAATGTCGTCGGTAAAAATCTTGAAGGCCACCGAATCACCATGGTCAATTACGGGAATATTTATTTTGAGGAAAAAGGCGGCGTCATCAAATCCCGCAACTGGCATGAATTTTCGGCACAGGGGCTTTACGATCTGCTTCAAAAAGCCAAACCTGAACTTGCCGGCAACCGGAAAGTGTTTGATGCCGATATCGCCTGTCTTAAAGGCAATATCTTCAGCCCGGAGGTAATTGAAGGCAGGCCGTACATCAAAGAATTATGTCTGGCAGTAATAGACAGCACGATCGAATCAATTCTTATCGTCGCCGTTTATGATAAAAATCAGGCCGCCGCCGCCGCCGACAATTTGCTGACGATGTTTAGAAATTCCGAATTTATGCCGGTTATTAAGGCTCGACTTGGAACTCTTATCAATCAAATTTAATTTTCCGATTGCTTTATTGTGATTTCTGTTATATAATTGTGTATTCATTATAAGATTTTTGGAGTAAGGCAAATGTCTGACAAATTAAATGATCTTCCGCGCGGAACGGAGACAATTCTTATCGTTGACGATCAGGAGACGATTTGGGACTTTCTCATCGAAGCCCTGCAGGAGCTGGGATATTCTGTTCTGCTGGCGGAAAACGGCCTCGATGCGGTAGAGATTTATAAAGCAAACCCGCGGGAGATAGACCTGGTTCTGCTGGATATGATTATGCCGAAGCAAGGCGGGCATCAGACTTTTTTCAAAATCAAAGCCATTGACCCGAATGCCAAAATTCTGCTTTCCAGCGGATATGTTTCCGAAGAGGAAGTAAAAGACCTGCTCAATCAGGGCGCGTGCGGCTTTATCCCCAAACCGCACCGGCTGGCCAATATGGCCGTAGATATTCGTAAAATACTTGACGCCAATAAACAGTAATTGCCCGGGAATATAGTGGCAAGACGCTCGCAGCAAAGCGGTTGCTATCTTTCCAGTTTGGATTCGCATTCTTCGAGGTATTCGATACCACGGTATCGGCATCCTCCCGGAATACGAACCAATTCTCAAAATCTCCGCAAGCTATATTAAACTTGCAGGCATGTTTCAAAACCCAATTGACACATTTCATGTCACTATGCATAGAGTGACCTCTATTTTTTATCCTGCTTTTTCCTGAAGGAGCCTGCCGCCTTCACCCGCTTAAGGACGAAGCAATTCCTTTCCCCCTATACTCCATCTCCGGCTGTCTTGCCGCAACAACAGCAGCCGTTGCTGCATTCCTGCGCGTCTTTTGACCTTTATCGACGACGATATTTTTGTGAACGGAAAAACGGTTCTTGTGCTGGCCGAGGCGGTGAGCCTGTTATTATACAATACTTTTTTTACATATTTTTAAAAATCTGGTATTGACAATATTATATTAATCTGTTATAATAGACTCATGGCAACCGGTTGCACAGGGATCTTGGGCTTGTTTGGCAACCGGTTGCATAAAACAGGATTTGGTATGAAAAAGCAGATGACGATTCGACAGATTGCGGGAATGGCCGGCGTAAATGCTTCGACGGTGTCACGCGTATTTAATTTGGACTGCGGGCATTCTATTTCGGATACTATACGGAACAAAGTTCTGTCTATTGCCGAGCAATATGAATATGTTCCGAAAGGTTCAGCCCGCTCTCTGGCGCACGGCAAAAGTTTCAACCTGGGAGTGATTCTGCACGATATCGAAGCAGACCTGGCATCCCCGTTTTTGTCACTGGTACTCAGCGGATTCTGCCGTGAAGCGATGCGCGGCGGTTACCAGATGGTGATATTGCCTGTGGAAGGCGGTGACAGCGACAAAGAAGTTGTCCGCTACATCCGCGCTGGCAACGCCGATGCTTATCTGGTCGGGGCAACACTGATGGGGTCGGAGACCGTCCGTGAACTGGAAAAAAAGCAAATTCCGGTTGTGACTTATATCGCAGATAAAGTTCTTGACCAGCAACTGCCGAATGTCAGTTATTTTACGGTTGACAACGAGCCGGGTTTCAGGGAAATGTTCACCGCGGTGAAAGCCTGCGGTTTTGATCGTTACGCGTTGTTTTGCAATAAAAGTCATAGAGTAAATTCGCGACTCAATTTAAACAGCCGGGCTTTTGGAGTTGAGCAGACGGAAGTCATTGAGTTTGATGGCAGCATAAGAGATATAGCAGCTTGGAACACCGCACATCGCGCCGCTGCCAGAGCAATAGACCGGATTATGCGGCACAAATTAATCGTTTGCTCCAATGATCTGATCGCCTTCGGATTATGTGATGCCCTGCGCGACGCGGGAATCCAGCCGGGAAAAGATATTTCCGTCATCGGCTATGACAATATTGAACAGAATCCATGTTTTGTCTGGCCGGGAACTCGTGAAGAGCCTTTTTTGTCTACCATTGAAGCGCATGAAAAGATCATGGGCACCAGGATGGCCGGGCAATTATTAAAAATGCTGAATGAAAAGGAACTAATGCCGGGCATCATCAAGATTCCTGCTGAATTCATTCAGCGGAACAGTCTGGGAAAGATATGAAATATGTTTGCTAAAGAAAGGATTGGATAATGTTAAAATGTGCTTTTACATGTTTTGCGCTATTGGTCGTAATCGCAGTAAGTAGCGCCAGCGATGAATGGTTTGACGGGCAGCGCGATGCGCAGACTGTTTCGGCGGCGGTATGCAATGAATTTGCTTTCAGCAGCTATCCGGAATTGTTTCAGATTGGACTCTGGCAAAACGGTGATTACCGGAATAAAGCGTTGATTACCGGAAAATGGAGTGATCTGGACAGGAACGGCGAAGCGGTTTATTCTCAGGCCATGGTGAAAGTCAGCCTGAAATCAGCCGCGTCCGGTGAGTTAGAGTGGCGGATTACCGTTACGCCGGTTGGAAGATACGGGGTTTTCTATGTAAAATACCCGATGCTGGCCGTGCCGAAAAGCGCAGATCCGGCGGAACGACTGGTGGTGCCGCAGCAATACGGCCGCGCACTGGAACGTCCGTCAATGCTCAAAGATTATTATGACGGGGAATTGCCGCGGTTGAAAAATGCGATCTGGTACGGGCCTTACGGCGGACAGAAACAATCCATGCAGATGCTCATTTACGAGTTGAACAAGCGCAGTTTCATGTTGTGGACTCAGGATCCGGCCGGCTATGCCAAGGATTTTGTTGTCAGTGAAAGCGAAGTACATGGCAATCTGGCCGGCAAGGCAATGCTGTTTTATGTTTATCATTTTCCTGCTGAAACCGGGCAGGTTGGCACCGCATGGGATTCGCCTTATCCGACGGTAATCTCCAGGTTCGACGGCAGTTACTATGCGGCCGCCAAGCGTTACCGGCAGTGGGCGCTCAAGCAGCCATGGTGCGCAAAAGGTACTATCATGAAACGGATTAAAAGCGGTGATCTGCCGAAATGGTTTGCCAATAACACGTTGTGGGCTACTGCGATCAACCATCATAATTTGCCGATGCTGGAAGATTTTGCCGGAGCATTCCCGTTTACCGACATCGGCGTATTCCTGACCATGTGGCAGCACTGGCCTTTTGATACAAATGTCCCGGAATATTTCCCGCCGAAAGATGAAATCGGCTATAAGAAAATGATAGCGGCGCAAAGCAACCGTCTCCATTTCATGCCTTACATGAACATGCATCTGATTGACGGCGACTATAAATGGGCGGTTGATAAGTTCAGTTCCGGACGCGCTCTGGCTCTGCCGGAACACGCCATGGTAACGGACAGCGCGGAATGCCGGGATTACGCCGAACGCTGGGGTACTATCAAAAACGCAGACGGAACCACCCGCAAGCGCTTCATGTATCCGATGTGCCGTTCGACGAAATTATGGCAGGAATACTTCAACGATATGGTCAACAAGAATTTGCTGCATTACGGCGCGGACGGACAGTATTTTGACCAGGTTGCCGTACTGCCGTATCCATGCTGGGACAAAACGCACGGACATCCGGCCGGTTTCGGGCCTTATCTGCTGCAAGGCGGACGGCAGATGCTGGAAAATGCCCGGCGGGAAAACCCTGGCAAGTTGATTTTCGGAGAACATCTGCAGGAGTTCTACATTGGCGCACTTGACGAATGCTATGCTATCTGGCCAGCCTATTACAGCGAGAAGACGACTATTGTACCATTATTCCCGCTGGTTTACCAGGATTACATATCTCAGCATGAATGGAGTATCATTCCGTCGACGTTGAAAAATCCCGCCGATTTCGCTCATGCTCTGGCGCTGTCCATTCACCTCGGTCACAAGCCGGGTTCTTTCGTAATGATCGAGACTATTATCGATCTGCTGAAATCGGAGAATAGCCAGTCACTGGCGTTTCTGAAACAAATTGAGACCGCGCTACGAGTCAGCAAGTCCATTTATGGAGAAATGCTGGTCGAGCCGGAAATAACCGGTTCGCCAATGCACGAAGTGTCATTATGGGAAAATGCGTCAAAATCCAGAAAAGTTTCTGTTCCAGCGGTAACGGCTTCCGCCTGGAAACTGCCGGAATCAGGTTCGATTGCACTATTGTTAACGAATGCCGGGACGCAACCTGCGACGGTTGGCGTAGTTTCGGAATATCTGCCGAAACCAACGGAATTGCAGGATGTCCGGACCAAAGAAAAAATATTATGGACATCCGAGACTAAAATATCGCTGCCACCGTTGTCCGCCAGAATGCTGGTAATCGGCTCAGCCAATAATACAGGAGATAAAAAATGAGTGTTTTCAGAAGACTTTCGCTGCTTACTGCCGCAACCGCCGCGGTTGTCGGAATGAATGCGGCAGCCGGGGATGTGGCGGTTAATGATCTTGACAAAGTTTCCGGCTGGATTCTCGATCCCGCCAAGTCAGCGCAGCTAAAGGTGGATGAGGCAGGCACGATTGAGGCCAAAGGTCAATTGATTTTCTTTTCCAGAGACTTCATAAATATTGATCCGGGGAAGAAATATCGTTTGTCCGGCCAGTTCCGGAGTACGCCGGGAACAAAAGGTGACCGCTTTTTCTTTGGCTTTCAGCCTTTTGACGCCAGACGGAAACCGATTCAACCGGAAATGATCGGCATGGTCAGCGGAACCGATACCGAACTGGCCGCGCCCTGCGAGCCGGCTGATAAAATGATTAAAGTGGTTGACGCCTCCATGTGGCTGACCGGCAATAAATATTGCGTTGCCTTTAATATTGATGCGGCCGGAACTGATTTGCCCAACCGGACATTGTCATCAACCGGCATTAAGGCGCTTAAAGCCGCAGGTTCATCATATGAGGTAGAACTTGATAAGCCTTGCGGCGTCAGCTCCGCCGCCGGAACTAAAATCCGCCTGCACCAGACTGGCAATACTTTCATTTATCCCGCTGCGGAATATGCGGAAGTTCCGACTGCCTGGCAGGAGTTTTCCGGAATAATCAACCCGGAAGCGGCATCGGGTTCTCCGCGCGACGCCTGGTGGAAAGGAACAAAAACATGCAGGATTATTATTCTGGCCAATTACGGACAAGGAACAGCGGAAACGGCTTTGCAAGCTAAAAACATCAAGTTGGAAGAACTGGAATAAACAGTACCAAATGAAAACAATCAATCGACATCCATCAGAACAGAATCAGATGAAAAAACCACAAAAGGAGAATGTAACATGTTGAAGACAAAGGATTTCACGCTCATTGAATTGCTCGTGGTGATCGCGATCATCGCAATTTTGGCCTCAATGCTGCTGCCGGCGTTGAACAAAGCCAGAGATACGGCAAAAAACGCAAACTGCCAGTCCAATCTTAAACAGATCAGCAGCGCAAACAGCATGTATTTAAATGATTCCGCCGATTTTTTTGTTCCATGGAAATATAATACCAATCCTCCGCGTTACTGGAGTTACATCTTTCATGCCGGGAAATATCAGACCTCGTTGAACGTGTGGCAATGCCCGATGGCCTATAAAAATATCGACGCACTGTATTTAACCGGCCAGCAGAGTATTATTGTCAACGCCAAAGTCAGCGAAGCGGCATTGCAATGGCAGTTCTGTTATACCAGCTACGGGTACAATCAGTTTAAACTTGGCGGTGACATCAGCCGGGTAACTACCAGAGTAACCCGTGTCAAAGTTCCGAGCAAAAAAGTAGCGTTTGGCGACAGCCGGCAGCTTAACGCTAGCGTCCCCTGGTGTGGAATTGACTCAAACCCTGTATCCACCGGCCAGCTCGATGACCGGCATCCGCAGAACAGCTCCAATATAACCTGGGTTGACGGACACGTGTCCAATGTATCCAATTCCAGGTCCAAACTGGTGGCTGCCGGCGGTTTGCAGGATGCATATTGGATGCCGCTCAAGGATACAACATATATGAAAAAAGATTTGAACTGAGGAAATTAACACAATGGCGACTGAACTGGAAAGCGGGCACGCCGCGCATATGAAGAAAGCCGAGAATCTTGGCATCCTGGCGAAAGTTAACAGACCATTAAAGATAGTTTTTCTCGGAGCAGGCAGCGCGTTCTTCAGAGCGTTATTCACCGATGTGATGAACATTCCGGGAGCGGAAACCGGAGAAATGGCGCTGGTGGATATTGACGCGCCGCGGCTGGCGCTGGCCGGACTGCTCGGGGAAAAACTGATAAGTCTGGCCGAAAAACCAAGCTGGCGACTTTCCCTGCACACTGACCGTCTGCCGGCATTGGAAGGCGCTGACTACATCATTAACTGCATTGAAGTAAGCGGTACCGCCTGCGTCAAGTTCGACAACGATATTCCAATGGAATACGGCATTGATCAATGCATCGGCGACACCATCGGCCCTGGCGGATTATTCAAGGCATTGCGCACTGCTCCGGTATGGCTGGAGGTGCTGGCCGATGTGGAACGTATTTGTCCGCAGGCCTGGGTGTTGAATTACACCAATCCAATGAGCATTCTATGTTTGGCGGCGGCAAGAACCTCCAAAGCTAAAGTCGTCGGGCTCTGCCACAGTGTGCAGCATTCATCGCACCAGCTGGCGGAATATCTCGAAGTGCCGTACCATGAGTTGAAATGGCGCTGCGCCGGAATCAACCATATGGCATGGTTCACCGAACTGACCCATTGCGGACGGGATATGTATCCGGTACTGAAACAGCAGCTTGAATATGATGCTGAACTTCTAGGAAAAGATCCGGTGCGTTTTGACGCCATGAAATATTTCGATTATTTCGTTACCGAGTCGAGCGGTCATTTCAGCGAATATCTGCCGTATTACCGCAAACGCCAGGAATTAATTGCGAAACATTGCGGAACAAGATATAACGGAGAAAGCGGTTTCTACGCCAACGGCTGGCCTCAATGGCGGAAAGACAACGATAATCTGCGCCGTAAATACCTCAGCGGCGAGGAACCGCTGGATATGTCCAGATCCTGGGAATACGCTAGCTTTATCATTGAAGCCATGGAAACCAATTCTCCAGTAAAAATTTATGCGACGGTAATGAATAACGGGCTGATTGGCAATCTGCCGTATGACAATGTGGTCGAAACCGCCTGTATCGTTGACGGCGGCGGCATTAATCCTGTCAGTTTCGGATGCCTGCCGAGGCAGTGCGCCGCGCTCTGCAGCACTAATCTGCACATGATAGATTTAGCGGCGGAATCATGTGTAAACCGTTCCAAAGACCTGGCATTCAAATCACTGCTGCTTGATCCGCTGTCGGCGGCGGTATGCAGTCCGGCAGAAATCAAAGAGGTGACAGATCGTTTATTTGAAGCGGAAAAGGATTTTCTGCAAGTGTACAGTTAATATTCATTCAGCCTGAACATTGACTTCTATATATACGGGATACTCCCGGAACTCAATGCTCAGGCGGCATTTTGTATTGTAAGAAAAAACATTACCGGCGTTGACAATTACCAGGGGCTGGGCGGGTTTGTCCCTGCCATATTCATGATTTCGTAGGCATTCCATTGCATCCCTATCTTATGGACGGTCCAGTCGTCACCTTTCCAGCTGATGCTGTTGTAATTTGCGCTCGATGCGTGGCCGTCAAAGAAAGCAAGGTTTGCGACCGCTTTTCCGTTGTGACGATAAGCGACGCATTCTATCGGGTTTGGTACGTCTGCCGCAACCGGATATTCACCATTATTCCAATATCCGTCTGGACTCGAGCCGTAGTATGTGATGGTCCCGGACGCTCTCCCATCACCAAAAACGATTTTTGTGCTGGGCTTTTTAATTTTATTAAGTTTATAATATACATTGAGGCCCCATCCGGCAGCAGGATTCACTTTATCGAGAGTGCCTTCACGCACCATTCCGTAACTGAACTGCGCTTGACCGTATTTACTATTTGTCTCCTGACTGTAAGTAGCCAGCGGACACAGCATGCCAACTGGCCAATAATTAGGAAGCCAGGTCGAATCTTGCACACTGACTCCAAGCTGGGCTACGAAACCCTTATTTAAATACCAGCGGTCTGCCCCTGTGGTCTGCTGATATGGAACCCATATATCATTCCAGGAGTTTGCGTAAGACTGCCCGGCTGTTCCCATCTGCTTCAGATTACTGAGGCATTTAAGAGCCCGCCCTTTATCACGAGCCTTGTTCAAGGCCGGAAGCAACATGCCTGCGAGGATCGCGATGATGGCGATCACCACGAGGAGTTCGATTAAAGTAAAACCTCTAAGCATCAACGAGTTGCGACTTATCGGCTCTGCCTCATCGACCAAACCGTGCGTGCGGTTTTCCCTCACACGGCTTTCCCCCTGTTCTTCTTCGTTTAGCATT
>CAIPAT010000053.1 GCA_903863035.1 uncultured Lentisphaeria bacterium | reverse complement strand
TTTCGCAAAATTCATGTGCGGTACGAAAAAGAGGATGTCTCATTCCTTGGGCTCGTACAGTTGGCCAGTGCCATTATTGTTTTTAATCGAATCTGTTCAGTTTATCCGGTTTAAATGATTTTATTAGTAGATAAGCTCTTAATGTAAAAGATATTCCCGGATTGTAGCCCGGTTCCGCAGCCAAACCGACGACTCCATCCATATAACCATATGCACCTACGTCATAGGTCAATATATAGGCCTGGTCTATATTGCTCCAGGTGATCGGACAATAACGAGTAACGTCAGGTGCGCTCCGCCCGTCTCCATAATTATCGTCGGAATCTGAGATCCAAACTCCGGTATAGTAATTTTTATTACTCTGGGAAACGCCGGTATTATATGTAAACCCCCAGCAGGTGATGGCATGACCGCCGCCACCAAACCACACAACACTCAATCCGCAGACATCTCCGCTCTTCAGAAAACTGTCAAGGCTGGTCATTACTGTTGTTGACTCATTGTCGATACTAAGGTAGCTGGAAACCGTAATATTGGGAAAAAACCCGCCGCCGCCGCTTTTCTCCAACTGTGCCACGTAAGGACTATTAACTACTGAATACGTTCCGTCCAGAAACCATTCGATACCGTCCTCGATCCAGCCGCCTTCATCCGTAAAATTCTGCCGGTAATAGTCCAGCAGATCGTCTTCAACTGAAACCGACAGGCTGCCGGTGTTTTTGCCCCATCCCGACCAGTAAAGCATGTTGGCAGCGGTACCGGCCCAGCAAAGATTAGTATCGTCAACTCCAGTCTTGTCAGCATCAATCGCGCGAAGATTGACATTATCAATACGGTAAGTGGAAGTTCCGCTGACAGGCCCGGAAGCTGTTAAATTAATCGAAGTACCAATGCCGGAAATGACATAATTAACAGAATTGGCGGATGGCTCTGCCGTAACGCCGCTGCCGGATGTGAAAATTTTGTATTCTGTTGAATTTCCGGACGTACCAACGGCAATATTCACGTCTGCGGCAAACGCTGTCTCTGCAACATCAGCGGGAATATTGATATTAACTCCAGCGGCAACATTCTGCATACTACAGGCAGACCGGAGATCGGTCTTAACACCGGAAGCGGAATTCAGGGAAGTGATGTCAGCAACACTGTTAACTGCAGGAAGCGGCAAGGAGGAGTCGGCCCAAGCGTCCACATCGACGACAATTGGAGCATTAATATTTTCGTATTCCGACAAGCCGACAGGTATCTCTCGAGTATAAGTATTATCCGATTTGATGTAATTATCCTCAATGCCGGCTTCAATATCATTTACACTGCCGACGACGGGAAGCGTCTGGCAGCCGCCGACAAAGAAAGTTGTATTCTCTGATGTACTTCCAGCAATGACATACTGAAATCCTGAATTAACAATTTCGACCGCAGTCTCGGACGACTCGATTGGAATAAACGCCATCTTATCTATCCTCCCAATATTTTAATCTTCTTGACTTAGACTAATTAATGTTGTAATGCCGGAAGTCATTTAGTGGTATTGGCAACCTGCACCGGAGATCAATCACATCATTTTTATGAATACTGTTACCATACCCCTGTTCTGCCATAAAACGATGCAACGATCAGCATTGGTACGCCTTTCCATAAAGAACCAATCACTAATATATAATATATTCCGCAAAATAATTTATGTCAAAATTATTAAAATAAAAGTTCCATTTTGTTTATTAAAAGCAGGTATTAAAACGTAAAAAACAGCATGTTTAAAGCCAAATTGACACATTTACTGTGGCAAAAACTATCATTAATCCGTAAGCGTCCAGCCAGCCACATCTTGAAAGTATCGGCAGTTATTTTATTTACGGTTTCCAAAGATGCGGGAGGATTACGTCAATTTCAGCGACAGACGTGGTGCTGATCCTGACAAGTACATCTTTCATCCATGCGCAGAAGTTGATGTTGTTCGCCTTGCATGTCGCCGCCATGCTTTGCATGACTGCCAGATGGCTGGACGCTTACCCATGCATTAAACATTTGTCTTTTTACTATATGCTTCCCACCTCTATATGTGACAAATTGTTTCTCAGGGAAATACAATTTTGTCCGACACTTGCAGGAGAAATTAATAATAATAATAATCGCCTGATTTATGAAATACCTCAACTATTCTCTAAATTTAGCCGGGCTCCTGTAGCGCTTCCGCGAAATAAGTAAAATATCAAAAGCGTTTTACAGATTGAATTATTGCCTAATCACAAGTAGAATAAAAGAACTAGGCTATACGTTTTAATATAACAGAGAGTCAATAAAATGTACCTTAAAATCATCGCTTGCAATGTTTTTTTCCGTGAACTCAGCTACTGTGCTGCGCAGAGCCCACATACTATTGACCTGGAATTTTTTGAACTGGGCGAACACGTTCACTGCGATAAACTGCATAAAACCATTCAAAGCAGAATTGATCAGGCAGAACAGGCTGAGAAACCTTATGATGCCATTCTGCTGGGATTCGGACTTTGCGGCAACGCCGCCAAAGGACTCCATGCGGCTAAGACCAGACTGATTATTCCGCGCGCTCATGACTGCTGCACCATCCTGCTCGGCGACAAGGCCAGATTCAAGGAACATTTTCAAGGCAATCCGAGCACGCCGTTCAGTTCAGTCGGCTATATGGAACGCGGCGAATATTTTGTGCGCCAGGATGACGGTCAGATCATGTATGGCGACGCCTATGCCGAGCTGGTCAAACAGTACGGTGAAGACGATGCCAAATATATCTGGGATTCCATGCATCCGAAAATGGAAGGCATGGAAGACCGGGCCGTATTCATTGACATTCCAGAAATTCATTTCCCGGAAAAAATAAAGGTATTCAAACAAAAGGCAGAAGCCGAAGGTAAAGAATTCGCACTGTTGCAAGGTTCTCTGAGTATTATCCGCAATCTAGTCAACGGCAACTGGTCAGACGATGATTTCCTGACAGTGGAACCCGGTCGGCAGATAACCGCGGTCTATGACTGGGACTGTGTATTGGGACACTCCTAGAAGGCGCTATCGACAATATTCCGCAATAAAAATTTTCTACCGGGCTATCTCAGATGCAAGCATACGGAATATTGCGCCAGAACTCCCACGTCCTTCGGACGGGTCGATAATTTATTTAGCATCTGCGATGCAGAGCATCGGGAAATTAACCCATCTTTTGATTGAAGCAACTCAGGATTACGGACTTAAAAATATTTTCACTATTTTTTATTGAGTATACCTATTGCTATTGACAAACAATAAGTATTCATTTATAATATAATCAGGCCATAAGGCAATTAAGGGAAAAAGTGCCATGTCTGTTCAAGAAATAAGTTGTCTTTGGGAAAAAATAACTGAAGAACTGGCGAACCAGATAAAAAGCAGTGCTTGCGCCGCTGGAAGCCGGTTTTATTCAGCGGATGAAATTTCTGCCAGATTCGGTGTCAGCAATATCACCAGTCGCCGGGTATTAGCCGAACTTGCCCGGATGAACTTGATCCGGAAATCCCGCGGACGCGGCTGCGTCATAAACAAATCCCATCAGCTCAAGACGATTCATGTGATGTTCCATGACAAAGAGATTTCCATGAATAATTTAAATTACGTCCGTGCCGGATTGTATAAAGGTGTTGTGGAAGAATCCATCCGGCTGGGCTGTGAAACCAAGATTGTGACTTTAAAATTTCTAGAACAGGCGCAGTACGGCGAACACCTAGATTTACTGATTGTGCAGAATTTTCCAGATTTCTTCAAAGAAATGGCCGACCTGATCAGCAACAGCGAGAATATAAATTGTTCCTGCTGCCATTGCCTGAACCCGATTCGCGGCGTGTCCACCGTCAGAAATGATTTCGTGAATGGCGGTTATATGGCAACGTCTCATCTGATTGAACGCGGACATCGCCGGATTGCCATGTTAAGCGCCGGCGGAGAATGGGGTGCCGGGCGGTTTGAAGGCTATTTCGCGGCACTGAAAGACAGCGGAATTTATTTTGAACCGGAGTTGCTGAAACATTGTGAGATCAGCTATACTTCGACAGTCAAAGCCATGGCGGAACTGATGGCGATGAAAAATCCGCCGACTGCGGTTTTCTCCATGTCGGATATGTTCGCATCCTTTGTGTTCGACTACTGTGCACAAAACAAGATCCGCATTCCAGGCGACCTGGCGGTTGTCGGGTTTGACAATACCAGCGACTCCGAAATTTTCACCCCCCCGCTGACCACGGTGGATACGCACTGGGCGGAACAGGGACGGCTGGCAGTACGACTGCTGGCTGAAGACCTGCCGAAAGACAGGGTCAAGGATATTGTCGTCAAAGCGGACCTGATAATCAGAAAAAGCGTTTGAGACCTCAACCATAAATATGTAAGGAAAAGTGAAAATGAAAATGAAAAATTTTACGCTCATTGAACTCCTGGTTGTGATCGCCATCATCGCCATTTTGGCATCCATGCTGCTACCAGCGCTGGGCAAAGCCAGAGAAAAAGCGCGTTCAGTAAAATGCCTGAACAATCATAAGCAGATCGGACTTGCAATGGGATTTTATGCCAACGACTTTAAAGACTGGATCATAAGGTCAGAGGACTCTAGTGGAAGCAATGCTTTCGGCTTTTTCTGGTACAGGGTGCTCCAGACCCAGGGATACGCGGGAAACAAGTGTACACCCGCTACCGTCAGCACTTCCAAGACTAATCTGTTCAATTGTCCTACCATTCCGGTTCCGGGCGTGATAACTGCTGGCACAGGATGGGGTGTCCAGGATTATTTTGGTTACGGGCTCAATTGTCAAACATCTGGCAATCCCGTTCCTAATCCTAATCCTACTAACTATGAAAACTGGATGACATTTAGTCGTCTCAGCCAAATCAGCAAGGCCGGAAAAACACTCAGCGGTTCGGTGTTAATGGCGGATGCCTCGGCCTACAAATTTTATGCGCATGTGAATAAGAACGGTTATCCTTATGATTTAACATCACCGCAATATTATGTTTTTGCGGTACATAACGGCTATGGCAACTTCCTTTTCGCCGATCTTCATGCGAAAGCAATTAAAGGACCGTTCGGAGCGGCTGGTGGTACAGGCTATTTCCTCTGGCCGGCCGATGCTAGAGATTTTAGAAATTAACGTACTGATTTGCTGGAAGAGTTTACGGTAATGGTTTCAACGGCACGGAGAATTAAGCATCCTGGATGTTGATGCTTTGACTACCAGATCAAAATCGACAGTCAGTCAGGTTTTCCGAAGCAAAAGATAAACCGTTCAGAAATTTTACGGTACGGTTAATATAAATTCTATATAATTTTGAGAATTCATTTCTCCATTAGACCGGTATACATATACCCGAATATCTTACTTGAGAATCACTCCTTTATCCTTGCGTATAAAAAGATAATTCCAAAATTTATTTTCATCATTTTTATTTAAAGTATACTTATATACTATTGACAAATAAGAAGTATTCATTTATAATATAATCAGTAAGTCATGGCAAAACAGGAAGTCATACAATGCCAGTCCAGGAAATAAGCTGTCTGTGGGAAAAAGTAACTGAAGAACTGGCAAGCCAGATCAAAAACAACGCTAGTTCAACCGGGGACAAGTTTTACTCCGCAGATGAGATTTCCTCCAGATTCGGAGTGAGCAATATCACCAGCCGCCGGGTATTAACCGAACTTGCCAGAATGAACCTGATTCAAAAATCCCGCGGCCGCGGCTGCGTAGTCAACAAGTCCCATCTGCTTAAAACTATTTATGTGATGTTCGATGACAAAGAAGTGCCCATAAATAATTTAGGTTACGTCCGCGCCGGATTATATAAAGGTATTGTGGAGGAATCCATCCGGTTGGGTTGCGAGACCAAACTAGTAACGTTGAAATTTTTAGAACGTGCTCAACATGGTGAACGACTTGACTTGCTGATCGTACAGAATTTTCCAGAGTTTTTCAAAAAGATGGCCGATTTGATCAGCGATAGCGGGAATATCAATTGTTCCTGCTGCCATTGCCTGACCCCGATCCGCGGCGTATCAACCGTCCGGAATGATTTCGTGAATGGCGGCTACATCGCTACGTCTCATCTGATTGAACGCGGACATCGCCGTATTGCGATGATAACCGCCGGCGACGAATGGGGCGCCGGACGTTTCGAGGGCTACTTCATGGCATTGAAAGACAGCGGGATTTGTTTCGAATCGACGCTGTTGAAGAATTGCGAAATCAGTCATGCTTCAACTGCCCAGGCCATGGCGGAACTGATGGCAATGAAAAAACCGCCAACCGCAGTCTTTGCCATGTCAGATATGTTCGCGTCCTTTGTTTTCGATTACTGCACGCAAAACAAGATCAGTATCCCCGGAGACCTGGCGGTTGTCGGGTTTGACAACACCAGCGACTCAGAGATATTCAATCCGCCGCTGACCACGGTGGATACGCACTGGGCTGAACAGGGACGCATGGCGGTACGCCTGCTAGCTGAAGATCTGCCGAAAGACATGGTAAAAGACGTTGTCGTCAAAGCGGACCTGATAATTAGAAAAAGCGTTTGAAACATTAACCATAAATTTATTAAGGAGAATTAAAATCGCAACCGGTAACTCAGAAAAACTTTTGAAACGTTAAACATAAATATTTAAGGGAAAGTGAAAATGAAAAAAAGAAATTTTACGCTCATAGAGCTCCTCGTGGTGATCGCCATCATCGCTATTTTAGCCTCAATGCTGCTGCCGGCGCTTGGCAAAGCCAGAGAAAAAGCGCGTTCAGTTAAATGCCTGAACAATCATAAGCAGATCGGACTTGGCCTGGCGTTTTATGCAAACGACCATAAAGACTGGATCATAAAAGCCTACGATTCTACCGGCAGCAATCTTTTCGGATATTCCTGGAACCGGGTGCTCCAAACTCAGGGCTATGCAGGGAGCAAGTGTACTCCCGCCAAAGTCAACACATCCAAGAATAATGTGTTTAACTGTCCGACGATTCCTAATCCCAAAGTGCAGGCATTGTGGAGCGTTACAGATTATGTCGGATATGGTCTTAACGGCAAAACATCTGGAACCCCGCCTAATTTTAATGAAGACTGGATGACATTCAATCGACTCAGCAAAATCAGCAAGGACAAAAAAGGGCTCGGAGGTTCGGTATTGATGGCGGATTGCGCGGAAATAATGTTTAATGGACATGCTTATCAAAGTGATTACGCCTATGATTTGACCGCGCCGCAATATAAGGTCTATGCGTTGCATAATGGCTATGGAAACTTTCTCTTCGGCGATCTTCATGCCAAAGCGATCAAGGCGCCGTTCGGCATATCTGGCAGCGGAGCTTACTTCTTTTATCCGGACAAAGTTCAAGATTTTAGAAACTAATACTATAAATTATGGAGAAAAATGATGATGACAAGATTGACTTGCATAGCCGTGATGTTTATGACAATAGTTTCAGCGACATGGGGAATCGAGTTTGATTACACCGCCTGGTATGGCGGCGGCACTTCCGCCAAGGTATTGGTGACGGCGGAACCGAACGCGATGGGCGACGAAGCAGGATTAAAGTTCACGGCCGAACCGGCGCCGAAAAAAGAAACGTTTGCCTGCACTTCCCAGACTTTCAAATCGCCGGCTGAAATGACCGGTTTTAAGAGTATTGAATTTTCGGTTAAAACCGACCATACCATCAGCATCATGGTATCGCTGGATTGCGAAGGCGGTTCGCTGGTCGGATCCTGGCGTCAGGAAACAGCCGGAAATGAATTCAAAAAATTCACTTTCAACCGAGCTTCCATGAAAATCAACGGCAAGCCGGACTTGAGCAAAGTAAAGGCTTTGGCTATCGGCTTCGGCACCTGGGAGTTCGACACCACCAAAGAAGGTTTTACCGCAATAGTTGCCGGAATCAAGGTTATTGATTCTCCGGCAGCATACACACAGAAGTAACATGGCAGGTGGTTCTTGATTCCCAGTTCATGTCATCGCTATGACTGGTAATTTTATGATTCTGCCTGATATTAACAGATTGAGAAATTAACCAAGAGTTTGGAGGAATATAATGATATCAAGATGGATTTACACAACTCTGCTGTTGGCAACAACGGTTTCAGGGGCATGGGGGATAGAATTTGACCATGCCAAGTGGGTTGGCGGCGGCAGTTCCAATAAAATTACGGTTGGCATTGAGCCAAACGCGCTGGGCGACGAGACCGGGTTCAAGTTCATGTCTGGAACTACTCCGAAAAAAGACAACTATGCCTGCGCCGTTTATACTTTCCGTCCTCCGGTGGAGTTCAAAGACTTCAAAAGCATTGAATTTTCAGTCAAATCCGATCATTCGACACACATCATGATGGGAATAGAGTGCGAAGGTGGCTCGCTGACCGGAACCTGGTATAAGGAAGCTGCGGGCAAGGATTTCAAGAAATTCATTTTCGACCGCTCATCCATGAAAGTCAAAGGCAATCCCGACTTGAGCAAGGTGAAAAATATAAGTATCGGATTCGGCATCTGGGAATTCGACACAACCAAGGAAGGTTTTACTGCCACTGTAGCTGGGATAAATGTAATTGACACACAGGATATGTATGTTATTCCCCGCCCGACCGCCGGCGTGGCGATTGACAGTTTGTATCGCAAAGACTGGGGATATGAAGACAACCTTTACAATTGGACGCCGCCTGATTTCATTAAACTGGACAAGGCGAAATTCGTTATTCCTGGAGGTCCGCAGTGGAAAGGCCCGGAACAGCTTTCCGGACAGTTTGCCTTGATGAAAGACGATGCCAACATTTATTTTCTGGCGATTGTCGCCGACGAAACTTCCGCGGGCGGCGCCAGCGTTGAATCTTGGAATAATGATTCTATAGAACTGTTTTTAGTTCCTGGAATAAAGAAAAAAGAACTGACGGGGGAAGCCTCTTTCGGCAGTAAGGGGATGCAGATAATTTTTGACTGCGGATCAAATAATAATCCGCCGCTGGTGTTCGTGAAAGGCGCGAAATCCAATGCAAAAATAGAAACTAAACTGGTTAGGAACAGTCTGCTGGTCAACGGAAAACAGACCAGCGGCTATGTTCTGGAAGCGGCCATTCCGGTCAGCGCGTTTCCCGGCTGGAATCCGGAAAAAGGCCAGTTGATGGCCTATGATATTAAGCTGAACGACAGTACCGGACTGGGGCTGATTGCCACGCCGGACAACCTGAAACCTCACGCCACTTTCAAGAATTTCAAGAAAGGATATCTGGAGTTTGTCGCTGATGAGAAGACGCGCGACCTGACTTTCGGCAGCCCGGCGGCGGATTTATT
Source organism: uncultured Lentisphaeria bacterium (assembly GCA_903863035.1). Taxonomy (GTDB): domain Bacteria; phylum Verrucomicrobiota; class Lentisphaeria; order Victivallales; family Victivallaceae; genus CAIPAT01. Next base: position 33,432 of record CAIPAT010000053.1, on the reverse strand, counting down.
CTGGCCGACAAAATACACCGGTGGCAAAAAAATTAAAATATGGGATGACAATCAGGTATATTGCCAAGATATCAGTTCAACTACTAAGCGGATTTATCTTAATTCGTTATGGGCAGTACAAGGCGCGGATAACGAGAATATGTCACCAGCGCCGGACAAATGGGTTTATATGCCATTGCCGATGGGAATCGGCTGGTATTGTCCGGTGTTCAGACCGGATACTAAGAATCCCGGACAATTATCCAATATCGAAGGCAGTTGGTCGGATTTCGGCGCTGAAAAGCGGTCTTTTTTCTGGTATGAACGCATGTTTGTGCCGGACTCTTCATTGCAGGGCCAAACGATCAAGCTGAACCTTGAATACGTCTACAAGGAAGCAGCGGTATATCTGAACGGAAAATTTATCGGCACGGTTACGACTTCGAATCCTTCGCTGGATGTTACCTCGCAACTGGAGTATGGCAAACCCAATCGTATTGATTTAATGCTGTTCACAGCGGTTTATCCAGGCATTACCATCGGTAACGGCATCGGAATTAATGGAGACATCTATCTGGAAGCCTTTAAACATCGTCCGGTGATCAAGGATATCTGGGTAAAAAAAGCTGACGGGATTGATGGAAAGTTTGATATCGTGGTGGAATCAACACTTTCCGGGAAAGGCACGGTATCATGCGCAGTTCTGGATAAGGATGGCCGGACCGTCGCAACCGCGAAAAAGGTTGTCAGCGATAACGGAGTTACCGAAGTTTCCGGAGTGTGCAAAGATTTCCGGCCTTGGTCACCGGAAAAACCTGAAATGTATAAGCTGAATGTCAAAATCACGGCAGAAGCAGGAACTGTTCAGGAAAAGAGCGTTGAATTCGGTTTCCGGCGGTACGAGATAAAAGACGGTCATTTTCTGGTCAATAATAAAATTATGCGGATGCGTGCTGCATATGCTACTAATCCATCCGGAGTATACGACCCGGAACGACTGCAAAACCTGAAAAAATTCGGGTTCAATTTCATCTATCTGCATTCCATGTCCGATGGCTATAATAACGCCTTGTATGAGTTGCTCGACCGTTATGGATTTATGGTCATGGCTCCGATAAACCATGCGTTTTCCGACCCGGAAACCGTTGCGGAAATAAGACGTTTCAGGAATCATCCGTCTGTGATCGCTTATATCAGTGATCCTTACGGTCAGCTTGATATTAACGGTTTTGCCCATAATCCGTTTGCCATGGATGATAATTTTATGCCGGACAGCCAGGAAGCGCTGAATCTGTATGCATTTCTCAAAAGACGGTTCAATTTGTTCCAGACAGTAGACCCGACCCGTCCATATATTTCCCAGGGGACCGGCAATCTGCCGGGTTCGATGAAAAACTCCCATCAGTATCCCTGTAACGAGTTGAACCTGATTGACCGCGTCATGTATTATGCCCCATGGTCGGAACGGGAGGAGAAGAAACTGCCGCATTTTATTTATGAGGCCGGTACCACCAATCTGACTACGATGGATGCCGCTCATCCGCACGATAAGTTTCCGATAGAAAACGGGCGTATGGTGCAGCGTCTGCTGGTGCATGAAATCGGCGCCCGCTATCTTGGCAATAAAGTATTTGACAACTGGCAACAGTGGGGCGCCATGTTTCATCAGGGATCGCTGCGCGGTTTCAGGACGGCCGGAATTGACGGTTTCACCGCATGGGTGGATGATGATATCTTTCTAGCCCCGGCAAACACTGTAAAGGCCCTGGATATTAAGGATAACCGGCAACTTTCCTATAAATATTTCATGCTGCCTTACGATCAGGTGGTGGAAGACAACTGGATGCGCATGAACAGCTGGTATTACCGGCTCCGCGCCATTGCCCGCTGGCAATGGCCGGAACAATACGGACAGGGTAAAATCAAGCCTGTAGCTTCTGAATATACGGCCATCTACGAAAATGAAATGCAGCCGTTTTTCGCCTATATCGGCGGTGAAAGCGGACATGTTTATGCGCAGGATCACAATTATTACGGCGGCGATGCCGTCAGTAAGCAAATTGTGACAATCAATGATACGGAGAATGCCGTAAGCCAGGTTTTCGAACTGTCCATGGATGTTAATGGTCGTAATGTCAAAAAGGAAACTGTAACAATAGATGCGGCGCAGGGCGGAATAATTCAGCGTCCGTTCGAATTCACACTGCCGGAAGTTACGGCAAAAACGCCTGCGGTGATCCGGCTGTCATACACTGACAAAGACGGCAAAGTCCGCGGCGATGCTTTTAAAATCACTGTTTTTCCGCACCGGAATGTGGCAGAAAACGGTTATGTAGTGCTGAATTTGGCAACATGGCAGTCTGAGCATCCAGATGTGAAAATCGGTCTGGCAGCTGACGGAAAAACGCTGACCGCTAAAACCGGCTTGAAGTTCAGTCCGGTAGATATCCGGCAGGCAATTCCAGAGGATATTAAACTGTTGATTGTCGAGCGCGGCGCACTGAGCAGACAGACTGACGGCGATACCATGAAGAACTTTATTGATCGTGGCGGTAAAGCGCTGATTTTCGAGCAGACAGACGCTGGACTGCTCGATTGGAGACTGCGTGAACGCCGTATTGAACATCTGTTTATCGCGGATAAAATGCATCCGGCAGTAGCGGGACTTGATGATATAGATCTGGCATATCTGCGCGGCAGAGCAGGCACCGTACCGTCAGAAAAGCGGCCGTCTAAGTATTACCGTAATAACCATGGTCCAGGTCTGGAAACACCGCATTTGACCAATGAAGGCATTGCTGCGGCGTATGTGATGGACAAGCCATGCTATGGCAGCTTTACTCCGATTCTCAACTGCGGTTATGACCTGGAAGAAACCGCGTTGCTGGAATTACGCTCCGGCAGGGGCAAAGCAATTCTTTGTCAGGTGGACGTTACTGATCGTTACGGATTGGACCCGGCTGCTACGCGACTGGTCAACAATCTGTTACTCTATATGCTCAATGATAAACATGATGTAATGCTTCCGTCAGTTAAATACTTCGGCGGAGAGAAGGGCTTGAAGTTTTTGAACCGGCTGGGAATTGATGCAAAAGGTACCGCAGCTGCCGAAGTTGCGGTAATCGGGGATAACGCCACGGTGGCCGATGCGGAACTGGCAGCGTTTAAATCGGTGGTAGTACTGCCATTTTCCAATTTCCTGCCGTCAGCCATTGCGGTTAAAAAGAACCGTATTCAGACCCTCACCTATCCGCATTACTGGAACAATACATTCTATCAACTTTTCCTGCAGAAAAGTCTGCTACCGGGTGCAGACCGGCTAGGCGAAGCGGTTTCTCCGTTCTTTGCCGGACTTACTGATACGGACTTCTATTTCTTTGAAAATCCGGAGCTTCAATCGTTCAATCTGAAAAATGCAGTCTCGGGAATGAGCAGGGAATGGGCATCTGCTCAGGGCGTTGCCGCCGTATTTAAAAGCGGACGCAGCAATCTGATTCTATGCGGGGCCAACCCATACAGCCTGACCAGTACTGAAGAGCAACGCAAAGCCTGGCGCATCTGGTCGATGGTTTTCTCCAATCTGAAATTGCAGAATCGTTTCACTGCAAGCTGGAAGATTCCTCCGCTGGACATCTCCGAAGGCAACTGGACGTTCATGACCGATCCAGACGGCAGCGGGGAAAAAACAGGTTTCCAGAATGGTCAGTTCGGCGGCCGTCAACCACGAAGTATTCTTACCGGACAAATCTGGGAAGAGCAGGGCGTGAATGATAAAAATCCGCATATGAATGCAGCGCCGGAATCGGCTTATGATGGCTTCGGCTGGTATTTTCGCCGGATTACGCTGCCGGAATCGGTAAAGGACGTAAAATTATATTTCGAAATCAATGGTGTCAGAGATATAGCAACGTACAAAGCGTCCGACCATCAGACCACGCTTTGGCTGAACGGCAAAAAGATGCCGCCGCCAGTCGAGGTCTACAACGCCCATATGGGCGGCCGCGGCGCCAGATTATGGGAACTGCCTGCCGGTGCATTTAAGCCGGGAGCGGACAATTTCATTGCCATTCAGATATTCAACAACAGCGGGGTCGCCGGTATTCACCGCAAACCGGTGCGTTTTGAAATCGAAGGACAGAATCAGGACATGCTGTTCCCGTATGAGTTCATGCGCTCGAAGTATACCAACTATTTCTTCTGGTGCTGGTAAGTTCTGAATTGTGTTTTTAATAGTTCCGGTTTTTGCTGAAAAACCGGAACTATTTTTTTTAGCTTTTATTATAAACTATAAATCAGTATACTATTGCTTTTTTGTTATTTTTATGCTAGAATAAAGGAAAGTTCGAGTACCATGAATTAATCTTGAGGAGTAAATTATTATGCTTAATAAAATACGTTTCACACTCGTGGAACTCCTGGTTGTGATCGCTATCATTGCGATCCTGATGGGAATAATGCTGCCTGCACTGGGCAAGTCAAGAGAAAAAGCGCGCCGCATTGGCTGCATGTCGCATCTGAAACAAGTCGGACTGGCATTGAAACAGTACGCGCTGGACTATTCCCAGCGCTTCCCGGATAAAGGAGCCTGCGACGGGCTTGAAATGTTGCGCAGATTCAGTTTTCTGACTCATTACAAAATTTATACCTGTCCCACTACAGCAACGCTTCAAAACCATCCTGGAAGCAGTAATTCCTCGCTGGACGATACCAATACGGACTTTGCGATGGCCCCGGGTATGATGGAAGGCTCCTCCGATCGATACGGACGTCCTGACTCGGCTATTTCCTCCGACAGAACGTCTAACCCGCAGAGAGTGTCTAATCATATTGATTATGGCAATATTCTGTTTATCGGCGGTCATGTCAAAGGATTCTCTGATAAAAACTGGTATGATGCTAAAAATCGCGGGGGTTCATTTCTCCCGCCGAATCAATAGATTTCAGCAGGAAACGGACGCAAACCGGTTTACCGATGCTTATCGGCTTGCCTGCGGGTTCCAACGCTCCAGTTTCAGGATCGACCCGAAAAGTGCAGACACTGCCAGAATCCTGATTGGCAACAATACAGAAACGCCCTGACGGATCCAGATTGAAATTACGCGGATTTTTAATGCCGGCATTCTGAAATCCGGACAGCGTCAATGTCCCCTTTTCCGGATCAATCTTATAAATAACTATCGAATCGTGTCCGCGATTTGAACCGTACAGAAATTTCCCGTTGGGATGAACTCTCACTTCGGCACACCAGCTTACGCCTTTAAAATCATCCGGCAGGGTGGATATCTGTTGAATTTCAGTTAACGCACCGGATTTAGCGTTGTAAGCATATACGGTCATCGTTTCATCCAGCTCACTGATAACATAGGCGAACTTGCCGTCCGGATGAAAGGTCAAATGTCGCGGACCGGCGCCTGCCTTGACTTTGGCAGATTCCGGCGTATTTGCATCCAGTTTACCGGTTGCTGAATCCAATTTATAAATCATGATTTTATCCAGTCCCAGGTCTGCGGCAAAAGCAAAACGGCCATCGGGGCTGGGATTGATGCTGTGCGCATGCGGCTCTTTCTGACGTTTTGGATTAATGCTGGAACCTTTGTGCTGGATAACACTGGCCGGAGCGGACAAAGTTCCATCCGCATTTATTGGAATAGACGCAATGCTGCCGCTTCCGTAATTTGCCGCCAGCAAAACTTTGCCTTCACGGTCAATAGAAATGTGACACGGCCCGCTGCCTCCGGAAGAACACTCGTTCAATAACTTGAGTTTTCTGGTCGCCGGTTCAATTCCATACGCCCTCACCAACCCCGTCTTGCCTTCAGCCGCCGCATAAAGAAACTTGCCGTTCGGGTGAATTTCAATAAAACTAGGATTCGCCGCCCTTACCGCCAGCTCCGGTTCCGACAACCTGCCGTTTTCCATATCCAGCGTTGAACGGTAGATACCCTCGGACTTGTTTTTATCGGTATAAGTTCCGAAATACACATCAAGCGCCATTCCGCCGCCAAGCGTCTGAATTGCCAGTAAAGATGCCGTCATTATAATTGTCTCCATAATTTAATGTCCTTGTCCGGGTTCCAGCAGGATCATGGTTTCCAGGTTCGGGGATCCTGGAAACATATCAAGTGGCAGAATCCGTCCGGGAATATAGCCGTTCTTATTCCATTCCTGAAGTTCGCGCGGGATTTCATCGGTGCCGCAGAAAATGTGAAGAACCCGGAGCGGCTGCCGCTCTGCGATGGTCGCGATTACGCCCCTGGCGGTGCCGCTGCGCGGCGGGTCAAGCAGCACTACTTCTTTTGAGTTCGGAGGAGGCAGTTTATCACTCAGAGAATCCGCGGTGACAGGGCTGGCAATAAATTTGAGTGATTTGCCGGAAAAATGATATTTAGCGTTCTCAATAGCCGCGTGAATGGCGGGACCTTCGATATCCATCCCGACAACCGAACCGACATACGGAGCAGATGTCAATCCAATCAAACCGTAACCGCAATAGAGGTCCAGCATGCGGGTATCCGGTGTTAATTTAAGCAGCTCCCGGATGGCCCCGGTAAAATGCGGCAGCATGGATTCGTTGACCTGAGAGAATATTGTCGGCGGATATAACAGGCGAATACCGTCAACCGTGATGTCAATGTTTTCCGGGCCGAACAGTTTTTTAAGGGCGACGCCTTTTTCCGGCCGCCTGCTTTCCAGGTAATAGTCGGATTTAGTAGGATCAACATACATGAAACAGGATATAATGCGCGGGTCGTTATTTTTCAGCGCTGCGGCGAATTGTTTGATTTTACGCACAATAATATTGTCAACGGTATGGACGTTCAAGATAACTGAGCAACTGGTGTACGAGCCGCGAATAATACAGAAATTCAGGCTGCGAGCCAGCATCTGGTAATTAACATTGGACAACAGATCCAGTAAGAATTGATAGATGGACAGATGCAATGCCGGCTCGAGCGAAGACTGCTGAAGAGTCCCGGGTTCACAGCGACTCTGTTCCAACACCAATGAGGCTTTCCCTTTGTAAAATAATACACGCCGTTTCGAGTTAGTCCGGTAGCCGCGCGACAACGGCGACGGAATTATTTTCTCCGGCGTTCCCGGAATGTCATTCTTCCTCCAGAACAGTTCCAGCGCTTTCTGCTTGATCAGGCACTCATCCTGGTAGGTAAAACCGGCCAGCGGGTCAGCTGCATAGATATCGAACAGAACTTTATTCGGGAATTCCCGGCACACTTCCCCCACATATTCAGCATATCCCATAACCGCCGGTTTTACTTCCGTTGGCTTTGCCGGCAAGGACTGACGCGTACGGCTATCTGTTTCATATCTGCTGGCGGACGGGGCAGAACCTGATCGCGGACGGTTGTCCGCTTCATACCGCGGCGGTCTGCCACTACTTTTTTTAACGCCGGACGGGGCCTCCGGACGGCGAAAAGTATCTCCGGTTTTATTGGGACCTCCCGCTGCGGCGCGCGGAGATTGCGAACGGGGACGGTTGTCCGCTTCCTTGCGGTTTGCGGCTGGAGGTTTCACGCCGTCTTTCTGCCACGGCTTATTGTTTTTTCTATGTTTTATTTTCTTGATGTCTGCCATACAAATTCTTCCAAATAATGTTTATTGCAATCAACTCAATATGATTCAATTACATGCTAAATGCAAGCATGTGAACATACAAATTAATCAATGTATATCGGCTTTGTTATTTCAAATTCATACGCCCCCGCCGGCAATTTTATTGCCGGACGGACTGAATCACTGCCGATGACTTCAAAACGCGCAGCGACCGGCTGTCCGCTTTCGCTGACATTGTCCGGAGACAGGGTTGGGAAGCAAACTTCGGCGGTTGAATTAGCTGGAACTTTAAGCTCGTAAATCAGTTTATCGCCATTACGTCTCCATGCGGAAATAATTATTCCGTAAGGCGAATTGAACACCATTCTGGCAAAATCAAGTTTTCCTCCAGGCAAAGGAGCGGCACGAAAATGTTTGAACGCCGGCTGGTCTGAAACAGGCTTGATGCCGCAGATGACGCCGTAAAACCAATCGATTATCGCTCCGAACGCATAGTGGTTGAATGAATTCATCGGCCCGGCAAAACAACCGCCTTCCTTAGTCCAGCTGTTCCACCGTTCCCAGAAGGTGGTTGCACCCTGGGTTACCGGAAAAAGCCATGACGGACAGGTTGTCTGGTTAAGCAGAGCGTAAGCAATATCCGCCCTGCCGTTGTCGGAAAGAACATGGGCCAGATAGGGAGTGCCGAGAAAGCCGGTGCTGAGGTGCATATCCCGCTCTGCCACAATATCGTGAACTAGATAATCAATAATTTGCTGCCGGAATTCATCCGGAGCAAGTTTGAAATACAGAGTTAAAACGGCGGCAGCCTGAGTTTTTACCGTCAATTCTCCTGCCGGAGTGATAAACCGTTTTACATAGGCTTGTTTGATTGCGGCAAAAAGTTCCGCTAATTTTTGTTCCTCGTCATTACGGCCGATAATTGCGGCAATTCTCGACAGCAGATCAGTCATTCCGGCAAAGAACGCTGTTCCGACTAAATCTGCCGGAGTCTCGGCATTGATATTCAGATGATCTTTGAACCTGGCCAGGAAGCTGATCAGGTTATCACTCTTCTTCTCAACAAATTTTATCCAGCCCATCATTGAGTCAAAATATTTTTCCAGAACTCTTTTGTCGCCATACATTTCCCAGATGATCCACGGGCAAATTATTCCGGCATCCGCCCAGCCTGCGGCTCCGACAAAACCGTCCTTCCGGTAAAACGGGGCATATTGCGGATATTCGCCGTCCTCATTCCGTGACAGGTCAAGATCAACCAGCCACTTTGAAAAAAAGGCGGAGACGTCGGCATTATATGCCGCAGTGCGGGCAAACACCTGGGTATCGGCGGTCCAGGCCAGGCGTTCATCCCGTTGCGGACAATCGGTCGGCACATCCAGATAATTATCGCGATGCCCCCACCAGGCATTTTCGTAGAGTTTATTCAATAATGGATCGGAACACTCGAACCAGCCGGTACGTTCCATGTCGGAATGCATGACATAACAGGATATCTGATCTTCATCCAGTTTGCCAGGCCAACCTGAAATCTCAAGATATCTGAAACCATAGAAAGTAAATGACGGTTCATAGATTTCCTCCATATCTCCCCTGGCAATATATTGGGTCGAGGCGCGTGCGCCACGCATATTATCAGTATACACTGAACCGTCGTTATTCAGCATTTCCCCGTGTTTAAGGTAAATCTCGGTTCCGGCAGGAGCGTTTCTAACAACTATCTTTTCACGGCCGGTCAGGTTTTGCCCCATATCCGCGACCCATACGCCGGGAAACGGCTGTGAGATCATTACCGGCTTCCGTTCTTCAATCCGGCGTACCGGCAATCCGGAATTCCAGTCAATTCTTACTTTGCGTTCGTCGATAACTGCCGGAAACCACTGGCGACCATCATAACCTGCCTTGTTCCACCCCGGCAGTTCCATCCTGGCATCGTAGTTTTCCCCCATATATATGTCCGATGCCCTGAGTTGACCATTATTAGAGAATTGCCAATCGCCATCACTGATAATCGTTTGAGTCGAGCCGTCTTCCATTTCAACTTCCAGTTGCGCAAGAAACGCGGGCCGGTCGCCGTAATTCACAATCCCGGTTGACCACAATCGTGATATCTGTCCGCAAAACCAGCCCTCATTCAAAATCACACCGATGGCATTGTCGTCGCGGTTAAGCAAGCCAGTCACGTCGTAAGTCTGATATTGCACCCGTTCATAATAATCAGTCCATCCCGGCATAAAACAGTTGTCCGTTACCGCGATACCGTTCAAATAAGGGATATACAGACCGAGCGCAGTCGTATAAAGCCTGGCCCTGCACGGTTTAGATTTCAAACCAAACTCTTTGCGGAAATATGATGCCGGCTGGCAATAGCTGCCGGAATTGGTACCCCTGATCCATTGGGCTGTCCAATCGTTCATCAAACCAGTTTCAAACCATTGAATCTCACTCCAGCCGCCGGCAATTCCCTCAATGTCCCACAAGCGGACTTTCCATTCGTACCGGGTACGGGCTGCAAGCGGCTCTCCGCTGTAATTGATTTGCATGGAATCAGGCCGGGATATTTTTCCAGAATCCCAAAATATCCGGCGCCCGTCTCTTAATTCAATCTGATATGCGCTCTGACTGGCGCCTTGCCGTTCATCCGACATTATCCAGGAGAATCGCGGCGAAGGTTCATCCATGCCCATTGGATTTTCTAGATATTCAACTCGCAATCTCATTGCCTTCATAACATTCATCCCCGAAAATTACTGCCATTAAACACGAAATTTAAATTAAATCGGACAACCGCAGGAACTCATAATAAATATTGCAAGATACTGAATAAACAAAGAGTTTTCCGCTGTACCGCATTACAATACGGTTTTTCAGCGTCTTTTCAACATCTCCCGGAATCATCGTACTGAGAAAATAACTGAACGATAGTATTTTTTATTACCTGATAGTCTTTAAGCATTTCCAAGGCGTTAGAGATTCCTTGAGCAGACATTATATCATTTATTCCTACTCCTATTACCTCAAAAGTAAAACTTTGCCAGTTTCCCGGGGGAGCAGGAGGTTTACCTTTGTAATTACTACCTTCTGCCTAGGGACAGAACATAGAGTTTTTCCGGACCGGCTTCGCGAAGAACGGCGGCGGCGGCGGCAAGGGTCGTGCCGGTAGTGAACACGTCATCCACCAGCAGCACGGAAAGATTACGGCAGTCAACGTCTTTTTTTAAGGAGAAAGCATCGGCCAGATTTTCGAAACGCTGCTGGCGATTGAGCTTAGCCTGCTGCCTTGTACGGCGACGGCGTGAAAGCAGCGACCGGCAGGGAATTCCAAGGCGGACGGAGATAATTTCGCAAATCAGCATTGACTGGTTGTAACCGCGCATGAATGAACGGGTCCAGTGTAGCGGCACCGGCACAATCATATCAATTTTGATGCCGCGTTCAGCAATGATTTCAGCCGCCATATCACCGAAAGCCCGCGCCAGTTCCGGCGTATTATTGTATTTGAAGTGGTGAACCAACTGCTGACCGTGACCGTGAAGATTGAAAAGCGCCAAAGCACCGTCCCACGGACGCTTTTCGAACTCCATGCACTTTGAACACAATTCCAGTACACCGTCAAGTTCGCTGCCGCAACCGGGACAATGCGGCGGCAGGATCGGTTTCATCCGTGTACGGCAGTCCTGACAAAACACATTACGAGCTTCCGCCGTAACCTCTTTCCTGCATCCTGGGCAAGGAAACGAACAAGCGCTGTCCAATATCAGATTCAGAATATTCTTCAGCATATATTGCGCTAATCCTTCTTGAAGGTTAGACTTATCTTCCGGGTTTGCGCTCCGGGTTGAACGGAATGCTGCGTTTCTTTTTCAACACATTGATTTGCGGACGGCGTTCTTTCAGGCCTCGGTTGACGGGAATAATCTCGCCATCCGGGGCCTTGCCCGTATAGTACATGGCGGCGCCCATGGTCATCGGCAGTGGAATATAGTCCTGCACCTGCTGCGGACTCCAGTTATGGCGGTTTAGAAAATCGTCCACTACTTTCATCTCTTTTTCAGTACAACCCGGATAGTTGGAAATGAAAAGCGGAATCAGATATTGCTCCTTGCCCGCCGCCCGGCTTTCCTTTTCGAAGAGTTCCATAAAGGCATAGAAATCCTCAGCGCGGTTTTTGCGCATCAACTGCAACACTTTCGGATGCAGATGCTCGGGAGCGACTTTCAGATGTCCGGAGACATGGTGATGAATCAATTCTTTAGTTAATTCCTTCTGGCGCAGAGCCAGCTCCAGCCGGATGCCTGAATTGATATGAAGATGCTTGACTTCAGGAATACTACGGACTTTGCGCAGCAGACTCACCAGACTGCAACCGTCCGACTGGTAATTGTCGCAGATATTCGGGAACAGACATGATGAACGACGGCATATTTTGCACCGTTCAACATCTTTCGGGCCGCTGTCGTAAATATTACCGGCAGCGCCGCCGATATCGCTGATCGTGCCGCGAAAAGTTTTGCGCGCCGTCATCCGGTTTACTTCGCGGATGATGGAATCATGGCTGCGGGACATGATCATACGTCCCTGATGAGCAACCAGGCCGCAAAAAGAACAGCCGCCGGGACAGCCCCGCACTGCTGGAATTGAATCTTTAATCGTGTCGAATGCCGGAATTTTTCCTTTGTACACCGGATGAGGCTGATAACTGAATGACAGATCGTAAACTTTGTCCATTTCCTCTTTGCTCAACGGTTCCGGAGGCGGTTCAATGACCAGCAGACGATCACCATAACGCTGGATCAGGCCATGTCCGCAATACGGATTGATTTCACGCTCGACGATTTTCGTGGTCTCCATCAGAGCGTCCCGGTTGATTTGATGTTCTTCCCATGAAGGCAGTTCGACAAAGGCGGCACGGTCGAATTCGTCAGCATCTTTCTTGCCCAGCAAGATGGCGGTCCCGGGTATGCCGCGCAGCGATTCGTTATGTTCAAGCCGCTTGAATACTTCAATAACAGGCTTTTCGCCCATGCCGTAAATGTCAATATCGGCTTTACTGTCAACAAGGACGCTGGCGCGGAGTTTGTCCTGCCAGTAATCATAATGCGCAACGCGGCGCAAACTGGCTTCAAGTCCACCGATAACTACGGGAATCTTAGGAAACGCATGGCGCGCAAGCTGGGAATAAACTACGACTGCCTGAGGCGGACGTTTACCGGGCTCGCCGTTTTCAGAATATACGTCATCATGCCGCAGCCGCCGGGCGGCGGTGTAAATATTAACCATGGAATCCATATTGCCGGAGGAAATCGCACAGGCGATGCGCGGACGTCCCATAACTTGCAGCGAAGCAGGATTTTTCCAGTCAGGCTGGGCAATAATGCCTGTCCGGTATCCGGCATCGAGCAGTAAACGGCCGATTATCGACACACCATAAGAAGGATGATCAACATAGCAGTCGCCGGTAATGATCAGAACATCTAGTTCTTTCCATCCGAGCTTTTCCATCTCGGCACGGGACATCGGCATAAAAGCAGGAGTGTATTTGGGCATTTATTTATTACCGGTATTAGTTCCGCCCGGGGTTGCAGTCGCCGCCGACGGTGTATCAACTTCAAGGATGCCTTCAGACGGAATATTGGTCGCCGGCGTGAAATCACCAGAGTTCAGATTTTTGAAAGGTATCAGGTAATCAACAGAGTTCGTTTTCGAAAGATTGTACACCAGTTTCAGCTTAATTTTACTGGTGGAGTAGAGGTCAGGATATTCGACAATGAAAAGCATAGTGTAGACCTCTTCCGCTAAAGTATCCGTGTACTGCCAGTTTGAAGCATCAAAATCACTGATCCCTTTCCGCAATGCGACACAGGGGAATTTACTGTCGTCAGCAATCAGTGAAAAATCGTAAATGCTCAAAGTCCGGTCCCGGTCAAGCTTCACCGCCACCACCGCGTATGCCTTGTTCTTGAACTTATCACTGAACGCATAGGGATTCCGGTTCCACACGGAAACCGGTTTAGAGCTGATTTCAGCAGACACAATCCAGCCCAGGCAGAAACGGCGGGCGGTGGTGTCTTCATCCGCTGCAACCACACAGGCAAATAACAACATTAATATGCTCGAAAATAAAAACTTTTTCATGTCTCTCCGGAAGAATATTATGATTTATAATTTCCGATTTAACAATATAACCCGGATAAACCAAAAACTCAAGAGCTGTTTTGTATTCTGTCAATGAAAGAAAATACATTAAACATTTGGTCTTCCGCCTCATATTATGGCAACATCCTCTGAGCAAGATGCGCTTTCCCGGCCCAATTTACGCAGGTAAAAAAAATGACATGTTGGCAATCAACTACTTAGGAGTTGTTAAGAAATAAGTGGTATTTTTATACTGAGGTATCCGGGAGAAATTCCGGATTCGCCGGTGAGGAGCAAAGCTGTAGCGCTTTGTAACGAAGCGGCGGAGCCGGAAGCTCCCCGGAGGACCAGTAGAAAGTGCCAGTTATTTTTGAACGACTCCTTAGCACCAAAACAGGCACGACGTCGCTTTCACATCTTTTTAAAATTGCACTCCTGCCCGGCTTGCAGCGAATATTCAACCCAGCGTAACAGGTGATATGCCAGAATAGTAATCCGGCGGTGTCTGTCGCAACGATCTTCAGTATAATGGAAAAACGGGCGTAGTCCAAGGTCGCTTTCAAACAGCCTGAACGCGTTCTCTACTTATGGCTGGAATTGTCTATTTATTTTTTGTCTGACGCGGGAGTTTCCATAGCATGCGGAGAAAATCGAGGATTACTTTCATGCTCAGTTTGCTCTGACCGTGGATACGCTTGTTGAAAGTGATGCCGCACTCGGTAACGCGGCATGGTTTACCGGTATGGGTCAGCAGATATAGCATTTCCAACATGATTTTGAAGCCGCGGGGACTTAGTTTCGATTTAATCTCGTTGAAAGCGGTTTTTTTGACGGCGAAAAAACCGGACATGGGGTCTTTAACGGTGACCTGTAGAAAGATTTTAGTCAACATGGCTGCTGACCGGCTGATGATGACGCGAGAAAGACTCCATTTTTCGGCAAAGCCACCGCCTTCGACATATCTGGAACCGATCACGAAATCGTTATTTTCCAGGCTTTTAAAAATTGCGGGGAGGTCTTTGACGTCATGCTGCATATCGCCATCCATGCAGCAGAGGAATTCACCTGCGGCGGATTCAAAACCCTTGACGATGCTGGGGCTTAAGCCGGGGATGCCGTCATTGAGAATGCCGCGGATATTGTTTTTATCTTTACTGTAATCGTTGACTGCCTGGCAAGTACCATCAGGAGAGTTTTCGTCAACGACCAGGATTTCAAAGTTCTGCAAGCCGCAGCCTTCGATGCGTTTAAGCAGCGGAACAATGTTTTCTCTTTCGTTCAGAGTCGGGATGACGATGGAATATTTGACACTGTTCATCTTTGCTCTCCTGGAATTATCAGACTTGTTATTTTATCTTTGAACGGAGGCATTAAAATACCCTTTTCAGTGATGATCCCGGTGATTAAACAATTGGGGGTGACATCGAATGCCGGATTGTAGATTTTTACTTCAGAAGGCGCAGTCTGCCGTCCGAAGCCGTTGCGCACTTCATCCGCAGAACGCTGTTCAATAGGAATGCCGCAACCGTCATGCAGAGTGATGTCAATAGTTGAATAAGGCGCCGCAACATAAAACGGAATATTGTGGAATTTGGCTAAAATGGCAACCCCGTAAGTGCCTATTTTATTGGCAGTATCGCCGTTGGCGGCGATGCGGTCGGCACCAACAATGACCAGATCAATTCTGCCTTCTTTCATAACCTGCGCGGCCATATTGTCGCATATGGTGGTGATGTCAGCTCCGGCTTTGGCAAGTTCCCAGGCGGTCAGGCGGGAACCTTGCAGCAACGGGCGGGTTTCATCGGAAAACACTTTGACCCGGATGCCGTTTTCCATCGCTGAGTATATCGGGGCGAGAGCAGTTCCGTAATCGCCGGTAGCCAGCGCTCCGGCATTGCAATGGGTCAGCACGCCCATACCGTCTTGCAGCAGCACCATGCCGTGTCTGCCGATTGAACGGCACATTTGTATATCTTCTTCCAGAATATTTAAAGCTTCTTCCAGCAGGGAGTCTTTCAATTTACAGATATTTTTTGAGGAAAATGACTCAGTGGCGGCGCGATTTACGCACCGGTCCAGTGCCCAGAACAGGTTGACCGCCGTCGGCCTTGATTCGGCCAGACGCATGGCAGTCTTATTGACTGCGTCAGTAAACTCTTCCGGCGTGGCGAAAATCTGTTTTCTGATGACCGCCGCGAGGCCGAGCGCGGCGGCACAGCCGATGGCCGGCGCACCTCTGACAACAAGGCGTTTGATACAGGAATAGATATCCTCCAGATCGTCAGTCTCAAGGTATGTGAGTTCCATCGGGAGCATGGTCTGATCTATCAAACGCAGTTTTCCAGGGATTCCACAAAGGTCTTTGGAAAACTTCCTGACACATCTGCCATCCTGACATATCCAGCTTACCGGGTCAAGCATTGGTGGTAATCCTTATATTTTAATTCTGTTATTGCTGTTTAGCCGGTTTTTCAGGCCTTTCCTCAGTATTGTCTTTATAGTCAACACCCAGTTTGGCCAGTTCGCCGCCGGCGAGGATGATGCTGCCGGTTTTAGGATCGTTGACGAGCGAAGGTATTGTATTAGTTTTCTTATACACTTCCCTTTTTTCAAGAACGCCTTTGATGTCGAATACGAAGTAACTGAAAATACGCGGCGAGAGCGGCAGCAGAATATGTATCCTGCTGAAATTATCCGTGTCGAATTGAGGCTGCTCATCGCCGATCTCAACCCCGAAACGTTTAAGTGAAAATACCGTTTTATCATCTTCTACTACCAGATAATAAGCTTTTCTTGAGCCTTCATAAATAGTTTTGATATTGAAGAGACGAGTGCCGATCTTCTTTGACTTGTCACCTGAATCGTCTTTAGTTTTTTCATTATTGTTCATGAATTCTGGAATACCAACACTTCGAGACCATATCTGGTGACCTTCTGAAACGTTGATAAAACAGTCATTTGAACGATATTCTTCTTTAAACAGGGCATGAGATACATATGCCATTATTTTATATTTGCCGGGAATATTTAAATTGTAGTAACGGGTTATGGGAACAATAAATTCCTTGGTTTCGCCGGCTTTAAGAATTGTACCGACCATCGGCGGGGTTGCTTGAGTTATTTTTTTAACCGGAACATTCTGGGAATCACGGATTTCAAAAAGCAGGTCACCCTGAAGTTTTTCGTCATGTCCGAACGCTATTGCGTGTCCGCTGTCATTGCGCATTACAACTTTAGCAAAAATCTTTTCAAATTGAATGTAATTCTGGCGGTTCACTGAAAGGTCAATGGCGATTTGAGCATTTACGACAGAGGGCAGCAGGAAAAATATTCCTGCAATCAGGCATAATAGCATTTTAACGGGCATTTTCATTTGCGGCTCCATTATTGATGAAATGATTTAATTTATCCATGATTTTGTCAATTTCCAGTTTATGACATTCAAAAGTTCCCAAAGAACATTTCCGCTTCAGGCATTTTATGCAGGGCAGATCCGCTTGAAAAATGTAATGTTTGTTTCCGTAAGGTCCGGTTTTGCCTGGATCGGTGGGACCGAAGAATGCGAAGACGGTTTTATCGATGGCGGCGGCAATGTGAACAGGACCGCTGTCATTGCTGATAATGAATTCACACCGGCGGATTGTTTCAACCAGTTCTCCGATGCCGGTTTTGCCAGTCAGGGATATGATTCCGGCGTTTGCTGCCGACTTAATGATTTCACTTGAGGCTTTGCTGTCGGATCCGGAGCCAATAATCAAAAATTTAAACTCCGGGTGCAGCCGGTTGACTGCTGAAATAATTTCCGCGAAAAAAGCGGGAGGCCAGCATTTGCTTTGCCAGCGTGCCCCGGGGATAATCCCGATAATCCGGTCAGATGAAACTATGCCGGAGTCGCTGAGCAGTTTTTCCGCTTTTTCAGAAAACTCCTTGACAGTAGTCAGGACAGGAGCGGGGATGGTGTTTGCAGTATTCAGCAACTGCTGCATCATGCTGATATTTTTGTCTACAGCATGGAGCGCTGAAGCCGGAACAACGATTTTTCTGGAGTAAAAAAACTTTGCGGCCGACTCTTTAGGTGAAGCGAAACCGGCTATCTGGCGGCATCTGGCCAGCCATGCAAAAAATGCGCTGCGGAATAGTCCCTGGAAATCTACTACCAGATCATAGCGTTCCTGTCTCAATTCAGAGAGCAATTTAAAAAAATGCGGAAGAAAAGTTTTTACGGAACCGAGTTCTTTGCGCTGGAAGAAAATGATGCGGCGGATGTTCGGGCAGTATTTAAGCGTATCGGCGAAAGCCGGATGAACTATCCAGTCTATTTCTACGTCCGGATAGACGGATGTCAGAATTGTAATCGCCGGGAATACATGGAAGATGTCGCCAAGACTGCTTGGCTTGACGATTAAGACTTTAATTTTTTTACTGGATTCCATTATGAAAAATCCCTTTATCGGGGGCGATGTCAGCAAAATAAAGATAGAGTTTGCTCGTAAACTATCAAAGCTCAGTTCCCGGTTTCCAGTCTTAACGCAAGGCGTTCCGGCAGGCCGGCGGCGATAATCTTGGCTTGCGCCGATGCTATGTCGTAAGGCAGACGATACCTGGTGACGGTCTTTTCATCAGTATCGTAAACTGCGAATGATGCTCTTGGGTCACGGTTTCTCGGTTGGCCTACGCTGCCAACGTTAAACAGATATTTAAATCCGGTTTTCAATTCCACCGGCAGACAATCCGCCTCTGTGACATCTTTCGGGAAAAGGCCTTCTTCAAATTTGTATGCCCACCCCTGTATTTCTTCAATCGGCTTTTCCGACATTGATGAGATCGGCTTTTTGCAGAACGCGATGGGAACGTGGGAATGGCCGCAAAAGCAGAGCTGGGTGAACTGATAAGTAAAATTGTCCGCGGCGTGATGGGCATCAAAAATATACCCCCAGTTTTCCGGGGAATCGAGCGTGGCATGAACTATCGTGATATTTGTGCCCTGAACAGTGGCCCTGTACGGCATGCCGGCTAGCCAGTGCTGTTCTTCCGCGGTTAACTGTTCTTTCGTCCAGATCACCGCTTTTTTCGCATGGGGATTGAACCCCTCCATCTCATTATCATTGTTGGATGCATAATCATCATGATTACCCTTGACAATTGCCACCAGCGGAAGAGCTCTGATTATTTCCAGACATTCGCGAGGTTCGGCGTTATACCCGACAACATCGCCCAGGCAGATATATTTATCTATTTGAAGTTCCAGACATTTTGCAAGAACTACCGTCAATGCCTCGGTATTAGCGTGAATATCACTCAAAATTGCATATTTAGCCATTATATGATTTCCAGTTTCCTATTTGTCAATGATCAGCGATCTCAGCGGATATGGGTTCAACACTTTTCTGCCGTTTAAAAAGGTTAGTTCTATGATAAATTCGATACCGATTATTTCGGCATTGAGTTTTTCCAGAAGTGATACTGCGGCCTGTGCGGTTCCGCCAGTAGCCAGCAAATCGTCAATCAGCACAACTTTATCGCCCGGTGCGACAGCGTCTTCATGAATTTCGATGGTAGCTTCGCCATATTCGAGAGAATAAGACTGGCGGATTGTCTTATATGGCAGTTTGCCGGCTTTACGGACAGGAATGAAGCCGCAGCCAAGTTCCGCAGCCAGGGCCGAACCGAAAATGAAACCGCGTGATTCAATCCCAGCAACATACCTGGGAACGTTATTTCTGTACGGGTGTGCCAGATAATTGATGAGTTCAGAGAAAATTGCTCCATCTTGCAGTAAGGGGGTAATATCCTTGTAAATGATACCCGGCTTGGGGAAATCAGGTACATCCCTGACTGCTGCTTTGATTTTCTCTATATTCATCATCAAGCGTTCCTTTCGCTTTTAACTTTTCAAAATTAAAGCGTGACTGCAGAATAAGCCGGATTCTGTACCTTCATTGCTGAAAGACGGCAATCATCTATCTAAGCGACCAGAACCCGGGATTCATAGCGCTGCGAGCAGCAGCATCATCCCCTATTTGGTCTTGCTACGGGAGGGGTTTGCATTGCGACGCGGCTTACGCCTGCGCCCGGTGGGCTCTTACCCCGCCATTTCAACCTTACCTGACTTTTCAGCCCGGCGGTATTCTTTCTGTGGCGCTGTCCTTCCCGCGGCTTATTGTCCGCGGTATCCTTCTTTTCAAAAGGACTCCCTGCTCTGTGTAGTCCGGACTTTCCTCTCCGTGGAAACCACGAAGCGATTACCTACTGCAATCACACAACTAATTAATATAAAGCACTGTCAGGAATAATCAAGCAAAGCAGGAAGGGAAAATTACTTAAAATAAGGTTTATTTTTTTATGGTGGAAACAGACATGGAACCGCAAGAATGTACAATCTGAAAAAATGGCATCCCCAGGGGGATTCGAACCCCCGTTGCCGGGATGAAAACCCGGTGTCCTAGGCCTCTAGACGATAGGGACATGTACTCAAGACCGCTGCTGTAATGCCATCCGAAAAAAATGGCATCCCCAGGGGGATTCGAACCCCCGTTGCCGGGATGAAAACCCGGTGTCCTAGGCCTCTAGACGATAGGGACAACTGCGAAAAACGAGCCATACACTAAGTCTAAAATCAAGAAATTCAAGTTACAATATTAAAAAAAAACTTTTTTTTGATAAACTATCCCCAAAAAAGCCTGTTGCAGTTTATTTTAGACAGCAACTCAATAACGTAAACCGTTATTATTTTATGAGCTTTGCAATCTGGCGGAATGACGGGTGATCTGCGCTCTTCATCAGCATGAACAGATATGATTCCACGGTAGTGATAATTGCGCCATGATGCCGCAGCAATCTCATGGCGGTAGTCATATCGGATGAATTCCTGGAACTAAGCGTGTCTTCCAGTACAAACGGCAGATATCCTTGTTCCAGTGCATCTATTACAGTCTGAAAGACGCATACATGAGATTCGATGCCCATGATTGCAATAGTTGTTCTGGATTTTGATTTCAGACGGCTGCAGAACAATGGTTCACCGAAGCAGGAGAATGATTTTTTTTCTATGACCGGCCATTCCGGTTTAAGCAGTCCGGACAGTTCAGGTACAGTATGCCCCAAGCCTTGAGGATATTGTTCGGTAATGATTGTATCCAGTCCCAGGATATTTGCCGCTTCAAGCATGATTTTCTGACGTGCCAGACACTGTTCGCTGGAATTCATTGCCTTGAGCAGTTTTTCCTGCATGTCGATAAGTAAGAGGACTGCGGTTTCAGTGACTGGGAAGAACATCTTCAGATATCCTTAATTCAGATAAGTTTTTTCAGTAGTTCGGTAAATGCCTCAATGTCGAAATCGCCGCCTTTGTAAATTACGGCGCTGCATTGGGCGTTGACTCTTTCCAGGTCGCCAGGCGACGGAGCGAGGCCGGTGACCGCAATGACCGGAATACCTTTCAAGGTTTTTTTGCTTCTCATATATTCGATTACTTCCCAGCCGGAACGAATGGGCATCAGCAAGTCAATTATCGCCAGCACCACCGGCATCTCATTGAGAATTTCGATTGCTTCATCGCCGTTGTTTGCAGTAAGTACATCATAGCCGGCATTTTTAATTACCCGCTTGTAAAAACTCAACAGTATCTCATCATCATCACAGATGAGTACATTCGAATTTGTCTTTTGACTGCTCATACCATTGACTCCGGCGTTGATAAGTTAATCAAAATATAGCTCTCTTGTTAAAAGGGTCAAACATAATTCACCAACTTCTTGTCTTTTTCGTGATTGTTTATCATTTGCTAATATTTGCCGGTGAATGTCAGCCTGTTCATGTGATTTATTGTTCAGACGTCAAACTCATGACTACATGCTTGAGACCTTCAATAACTCTTGTCATTTTTTCATAATCAATTGCGCTGCCGAGAAGGAGCGACATTAAACACCAGCTGGCAGATATGGCGAAATCTGACATTATGCTCAATTAGATATCTGAATTATGGATTTTGACAAATATAGGAATAAAAATATACTGATTGTCTTGAATATATCTTTAAAATAGTTATAATTTACTACATAGGAAAGTTATGTCATAATAATACCGGATATTTGCATTGATGTTTTAAAAAACTTTGCCGGTCAGGGGGATGATGATTATGATTAAAGCAACAAAGTCTGCAGTGCCTTCTCCATTTAAGTTGTTCACAGTATTCATGTTGCTGCTGGTAGTAATCATATTGGGTGGAGTTTGTTATTTCCTGGCTCAGAAGAATTACATTGTTCAAAACGAGCAGCATAAACTTATGGCTATTGCAGATTTTAGAGTAGCTCAGATTGTATGGTGGCGCAATGAAAGGTTAAACCATATCGACTATATTTACAACAACCCGTTGTTTAGCCGTCTGGCAAAAGCTTTTTTCGAAAATCCTGACAATGCAGAGAAGAAACAGGATATTGCGGCCTGGATGCAGTCGCTCCAGGTACGCGGACTTTTTGCTGAAGTATATTTATTTGACGCAAAAGGCAGGAAAGTCTTATCCAGCAAAAACGCCGGCGAGGTTGGTGTACATGCGAAAGAATTGATTGCCCAAGCGCTTGTTAATCGTATTCCGGTTTTTTCTGATTTGCATACTGTGCCGAATGTAAATTTTCCGCATTTTGACATAGTCATTCCTCTAGTTCTGCCGGAAAATCCTAAATCTGTTACTGGAATTCTATTTATGCGGATGAATCCGCGATCCGGTTTGTCTGAGCGCATTCAGTCATGGCCCACACCGAGCCTTACGGCAGAAACTTTTTTAATTCGTCGCGACGAGGATAGTGTTTTGTTTTTGAGTGATTTGCGCTTCCGTCAGGACACTGCGTTGAAATTCAGGATTCCGCTTAACGACGACAAGATCGTAGTAGTAAAAGCAGTAAATGGCGCGGAAGGCATTCTTAATGGAGTGGATTACCGTGGGGTTTCCGTGCTGGCGGTCGCCAGAAAAATTCCGGACACCCCATGGATTATGGTTGCCAAGATTGATAAAAAAGAGATTTACGGATCATTGCGCGAGCAGGCCTGGATTGCAGGGACTGGCATGTTCCTGCTGATCATCGTAACTGCTGCCGGAGTCCGTTTCTGGTGGTGGCGTCAGTGCACCAGGTTTTATCTTGAACTGTATGAAGAGCGCAAACATTCCGAAGTGAAAGTCCGGCAACTTGCCTCTGTGGTTGAGAATTCCAATGATGCGATTTTTACAATGACGCTGGACGGAATTATCACCAGTTGGAACAAAGGGGCGGAGTTAAGTTTCGGCTATGAAGAGTCTGAGATTTTCGGCAAGCCAATTGCCCTGTTGATGGATAATCAGAAAGATGCGGCGGCTTTTCTAAAAAAAATCAAAGCGGGTGAGAGAATTGAGTATTATGAAGCAGTATATCGTCGAAAGGACGGCAATAATGTAAATCTCTCATTGTCAATTTCTCCTGTTATGGACAGCGCTGGAAAAGTTGTCGGGGTATCGTTCATCGGCCGCGATGTTACCGATACCAGGCGGATGGAAGAGAAATTGCATAAGTCGGAGGAAGATTACCGCGCACTTTTTGAGTCTTCTCGGGATGCGATTATGATGCTTGACCGAAGCGGATTTCTCGATTGCAATAAAGCAACCTTGAATCTCTTCGATTTTTCTTCTAAAGAACAGTTTATCAAAAAGCACCCGGGCGAACTCTCTACGGCAAACCAGCCAGACGGACAGGATTCGTTAACGGCAGCAAGTAAACATATAGAAACAGCTTACAAGAACGGAACCGATTTTTTTGAATGGATTCACACGCGCCGGGATGGTTCCTCATTTCATGCAGAGGTACTGCTGAGCCGCATGGAATATCAAGGTAATATTGTATTGCAGGGGACTGTCCGCGATATTACCGGGCGTATCCGTATAGAGAATGAATTGCTGCAGCACCGTGAACAGCTTGAGGAACAGGTCAGAGAACGTACCGCTCAGCTTAGCAATGCCAATCAGGCGTTGCTGGATGAGATTGCAGCGCGCAAGCTGACAGAAGAGGCTGCGGCAAGGGCGGCGCAAGAGTGGCAGATAACCTTTGACAATATAAGCGATGCTGTAGCGCTGCTGGCGGAGGACGGCAGAATACTGAAATGCAATGCCGCCATGGAAAAAATGTTTAGCAAAACATCAGCAGAAATTATCGGGCATCATTGTTTTGAAATTGTCCATGGAACATCAGAGGCGGTTGAAAACTGTCCATTCATTCGCGCCAGCCGGAGTCTGCGAAGGGAATCCATGGAATTGTCTCTCGGCGGGCGTTGTTTCGCCGTGTTGGTGGACCCGCTGCTTGATTCGCAAGGAAAATTTACCGGAGCCGTGCATATTATTGCCGACATCACTGAGCACAAGAAAATTGCGTAAGGCCAGCACAGCAGAAAATGCATGATGTGAAAGGCATTTTTTATCATCATCAGGTATTAGCTTAAAATATTTGGTTTACGATTGGCGGCACATGGGATTTTTGCCGACTTTTCAAACGGCTCAAAAACAAAACCTCCAACGCTAATGATGACGGAAAAGTGGTCGATCATGTTTCTACTGCAGACCTCGATAACAAAGTGTATATCTTCACGTTTTACTCATAAATACCTAAGCCGCCAGCTCATTTGATAAATTTCGCGGAATCAGTTTGAATATTTGTGCCAGCACACTCATTTTAATTCATTAGCTGTTCTTTTTTCAAGGAGAGGAAATTCCATGAACGACGCTGATGATGAAACTAATCTTAAAGAGGCATTTGATGAAAGCCGGACATTAATCCGGTTTGCCGGTAATAATTATCTGGGACTTGCATCTGCTTCAATCCTTAAAGAGGCTGCCGGAGAGGCTTTGTCTCGTTATGGTGTCAGTGTTGCAGCCTCACGAATCTCCACCGGCACGGAAAAAATCCATGTCCGGCTTGAGAAAGCACTGGCCGAATTCATGGCAAGGGAAGCCGCGTTGACTTTTGCTTCGGGATATCTGGGCGGAATGATCCTGCTCAGTGCGCTGTCCGCGCAATACGATGATGTTTTTCTGGATTCCATGGCGCATCCGAGCCTGCGTGACGGCATTCCCCGGGAAAAGCAACTCTATGAATACGCAACTCTCGATGTTGAAGATCTTCGGCAATTGCTGCGGAAGCATGATCGCGGACGGTCCCTGATTGCCACAGACGGTCTTTTCGCATTGACTGGTGATATTGCCCCGCTGGAGCGGATACACAAACTGGCTGAAGAGTTTGGCGCGATGCTGGTTGTTGATGATGCCCATGCTGCCGGGATATTGGGTGCTAATGGACGCGGCACTTTGGAATTTTTCGGACTGGAAAATGCTCAGAACGTTTACCAGACAGGGACATTCAGCAAGGCTTTTGGCGGTTTTGGCGGTTTCATTGCCGCATCGGGGGAACTGATAGACGCGATTTTCAGAAATGCAAGAGCTTTTGGCGGATCCACGGCTTTGCCTCCAGTCATGGCTGCTGCCGATCTGGCCGCCATCGAATGGGTTAGAACTAACCCTGAAAGCAGGAAAAATCTTTTGCAACTATCGGAATACTCGCGCTCAGAGCTGTGCTGCTTAGGTTTTAAAACAGGAGGGACCGGGTCTCCTGTTGCCCCTTTGTATTTCAATACTTTAAAGGAGGCGGAGTCACTTTCGCAGTTCCTGCTTGAGCACAATATCCAAGTTCCTTATTTCAATTACCCGGTAAAAACTGGAAACTATGCTTTGCGCATGACTTTTTCGCTGTGCCATACCGAATCCCAACTGAAATATCTTTTTAAAATACTGAAAAAGTGGAAGGGGCAGAAATGAATGCGGCTAAAATCAAAAACAGCTTGATAGCGGTGCCGGCTTCAGCTTTTCATGATTTTCATAAGGAAGTTTTTTTTCGACTCGTTATTCTTGCAAACTGTGTAGATAACTTTATTGAATTAGATTTTGATAAGATCATACTTGCGGCGAAATGATTTAAAAAAACTTTCTGTAGTGAGCGTTGTTTGCCGGATTGAATTATCTGGAGAATGGGGTATTATGAATAACACTGCAAAAAGCAATACTGGTTTCAACTATTAAATAAGGAGATTTTATCATGGCTGAAGTAAAGCATCTTACTGCTGAAAATTTTGACGAAGTAACCAAAAGCGGAATCGTGCTGGTCGATTTCTGGGCCACCTGGTGCGGACCGTGCAAAATGCTCGGACCTGTCCTGGAAAAAGTAGCGGCGGAAGTCGGCGACACCGCCATCGTCGCCAAGCTCAATGTCGAAGAAGCCCAGGACATTGCCGCTAAGTTCGGGGTTAGAAGCATTCCTGCAATTTTCATTCTGAAAAACGGCGAAGTTGTAAATTCCTTTGTCGGTCTTCAGGACAAAACAACTCTGGTCAACGCCATCAAAGCAGTCTGACCGCAATCCTGATTTTACCCCACCCTCCCCGGTGCCTGACGTCCGGGGATTTTTTGTATACTGCACTAATAAACTGCTATTGCGGTTTATTAGTGCAGTTTTTACTCCAGCTATTTAGAACACTTTGAAAATTGAAATACTTCTACCCGGCATGTCAATAGATATTTTCCCTTCTG
Organism: uncultured Lentisphaeria bacterium; assembly: GCA_903863035.1. Lineage (GTDB taxonomy): Bacteria > Verrucomicrobiota > Lentisphaeria > Victivallales > Victivallaceae > CAIPAT01. The sequence continues at coordinate 7,148 of CAIPAT010000053.1, read as the reverse complement.
CAAGACCAGCTTTGATGCCAAACATATGCTCAATCCGGCTTTTCTCATTCACTGCATTACTATCAACAAAAACTTTTTGCGTAACATCAGAGAAATTGAACACTCCGCCAATATAGTATCCTGCGCCTTCCAGGTACCGCATGGTTACCTTGCCGGCCTGCTGAAGACGGAATGTCTGCTTTGCGCTGTTGTCCTTCAATAAATCTGTCATCAATGACATCAGCTCATGCTTACCCTGGGCCTGCTCTTTCTCGAACACGCATCCGATCAGAGTGCCGAAAAGATAAGTTTGGCCCTTGCCGTACTGATTTTGAATAAGAGCTGCGCTTTGATTATAATTCCATTGAGCCATAACCTTGCCGGTGGTGGGTTCCAGTTCGGCGATTACTCTGGAAACCGGAATTTTGGCTCCGCTTCCGTTCAATATGATATGCCTGGTCAAGGAAGCTTCATCCGCTTCATGCACATAGATTTTATCTTTTTCTACACAGCCGAACAGCTTATCCAGACCGCACCCCGGAGTTTTTGTCGAAACCCATGTATTAGCCTCGCGCGCTCCGGGCGAAGCATCTGAAATCAAAGTGCCTCCATCTTCCACATATTTAGTGAGAGCTTTGATCTCATCATCACTGTTTACCATAATGGGGAACGGCATGATAACCGTTGAATAATTTTTGAGTCTGTCTAATGTTCTTCGTGTAATAAAATCCACTTGCAGATTCATCTGCCACAGTAATTCATAAATGCCGCATAGACTCTGCTTGTAGCGGGCAAAACAATTTTGCGGCGTACTGTTGAAATTCAGACAGAGATTAGCATAATTGGTTTCCTCCAACCTCGAGACGGCATCGCTTTCGTCATCAAAATAAACAGCCACTTGCGCCAGCGGTCTGGCGGCATGCAGCAAATCTTCATTTTTGCAGACAGTTTCAGCCATTTCTTTGACGGCATCCATACGCGGGGTTTGCGAGCCGTCAACCGCCATCAAACCATAGCCGTTGGACTCTTCACCGAACCGTTCGCTCCGGTACTGCCAGTAAAGAATCCCTTTCGCGCCGCTCATGAGCGAAAAAAGAGTCTGCATCCGGATGTCTTCCGGCAGGGTTGGTTTATGCCACATAGGAGTATTGGCATATTGCTCGTAATTCCAATAGTAGGGAGAGACTGCGGCCAGCCAGTCATTTTTCATCCCGATCCGCGAGAAACTTTTAGCATTATGATTCAGTAGCGGCACCCAGAAGGACATGCCATACCAGTCAACGGTTTTGGCGTTCAATTCATCGTCACATACATCACGGATCACATCCGTTTCAACTCTGGAACCGCCGCAATGGGTGACCAGCGGATGAACGCTGTCATGCTTCCTGATCGTATCGGATACCCACTGCAACTGGTCAGCAAGCAAATATCCGGTTGCTTTGCGCCAGAAATACATCTCAGTATAATCACCATACATTGTTGGCGCTTTAATATCATCAAATTCTCCCCAGGCTTTACCCATGAATTCATTCAGTTGTTCAATAGTATGAAACCGCTCCTTCAACCAGAGACGATATTTTTTAGTTGATTCATCACAGGCGCAGTCGCCGGTGTTACGACGGCGCGGCTCATTCCAGATGCTCCAGGCGATAAGCTCCGGCTGCGACATGTAGCGCTGAACGGCAGCTTCGATAAATTCAGACGCTTCGCGACGCACATCTTCATGGTCAAAACACGGCCACCAGCCGCCAACGTAATAAGCGGAATTGGAACCGGCATTATGCTTATTGCCATGCGGGTCTTTACGCTCACAGTCATATTTTCTGAACAGCCATTCCGGCGCTGTTTCCAGCATAAATTTAAAAATAACTTTTACTCCGTTTTGAGCACATAATTCAAACAAACGGTCCAGGTCATCCCACTTATACTGCCCTTTAATACGTTCGTGCCAGCGCCATTGCACCCGGAGCTGCAGCATCGACAGGCCGTTGGCCTTGATCGCAGCCAGATCGCTTTCCCAATCCTGCGGCAGCGGCGTTGGCGGACGGTAATATTGTGCACCAATCCAGATTTTTTCTTTTAAATGCTTCAACTTGGCGTTTTCCATAAATTTATCCTATTAGAATTATTTTTATCAATCCGGGACATCCCGGAGAATTATCAACTATAAATGGAATCAACTGCCGGTAAAATTTGTCCCGGCAATTATAAAATAAAATGTCCCAATACAGTTATTATAGTTTTTTTTCAGAGAAATTAACAACTGTATCGTAAATAGTGAAATCATCAAATACTAAATATTCCGGCGCCATTGGATTGCCCCAGTATCCCAAAAGTATTCCGCCTGAATCCCAAAACTCATTACTCTTCTGTTCCAAATCTTTCTCTTTGGCTTCAAGCGCAGTACGCTTCTGCCAGGCATCTTTATCCAGTTCAATTGTCAATCCTGATTGCGATGCGACAGGCTTGTAATCAATAACCATCGCAAGCTGTGACTCGCCAGGATTTTTAATTTTCCAGGAAACAGCCACATGATGCCATTCGTCAGCTTTCCAGTCACGAATTTGCGGATAGTTTAAAGAATAGCGCTGGCCGTTTTTATCGCAGGTAATAAACATCAATCCAGTTTTCCAGCCGAATATCACAAAAAAACCGTTGGTGAACGCTTTTCCTGTGTAAATCCGAACCATACTCCAGCTTTTGTCCATGATTTTTGCCGGCTCTATTGAAAATTTCACATTGAACTCGATGGTGCCTTCGTCCAGATTGAAAGTCTTCGAGGGAAATGATATCTGATTGGGCCAGTCAATAACTTTCATAGCCTGCCCGTCTTCATTTTTAACCAGAAGCAAGTCACGGCGCGCCACCGCATCTTTGGTTTCCACTTTCCCCTGATCAAAAGTTTCCTTGGCCGTAACGCCGGCAAAGGAGTTTACAGTCATCAAACCTGCGAACAATATTAACAGACGCTTTTTCATAATTCTCATCCTTTCTTAAATTGTATTGATTTTACTGTTTTTCCAGTACAATAAGGCCAAATTTTTCCGTACTCTTATAATTATCATTATCACCGCACCTGAACGCACGTTTCCTTTCCTTGAACGAGCCGTCCATATCCCGGATGCTGATGTCGAATCCCAATATTGCCGGGCGTTGCAGCCCAAGGGCCTCCACTCCTGACCATCTGATTTCAACTTGCGCCCAATAACCGTCCTTTGTCCGTCCGGATACCATCCTGGCTGCGTTCAACGGAAAGTTTTTATTGCCACTGAAAGTATCCGGCCCTTTAATCACTTCATCTTTAGTATCGCCCCTGCCCTTGACCGGCATAATCAACTGCACATCATCGGCGTTGAAAACGGTTTCGTTGAAATCACCGGCGACGTTCCAGTCGAAATATAACTCAACGCCGTCCGACTGCCAGCATTGCAAATCTTTAACTTCCCGGAAATTGACGATGGAATCATCCGTGACTTGCACCAGAAAGTAAAGTCCCTGGTCATCCCATAACGCTTTCATTTTAGCCCAGTCGCTTAATTGCACCCAGGCTGTCAAGTTCCAGACTGCCGCTTCAGGCTTCCCAAATGACACAGCAGTTTTAGCGGATGGAACATATAACACATTTGCAGGTATGGACAGTATGGTATTGCTGCCGCCATCCGATATTGCCAGTTTCAAGAGATTGCCGGAAGCTGCGGCAGTTTTCCTGCTGACCGGACAAACCAGCGTTTTTTCAGAAAACGCCGGCACTGTTATTTTTTTATCCACAGTTACTTTAAAATTATCCGGCTGACGGACTACCGCAATATTCGCAATCTGAGGTTTGCTGCTGACATTGTTAAGCGTCAACAGCAATTCCGGCTCATTATTATTGACCCCAAAGCGCGAACTCTTGATTTTCAACGGAGACAATCCAGAAACTGAAATTTTATCAACTGCTGCGGCAAAATCCTTCATGCTGCCCTTTTGCCCAACCAGATAACGGACATTTTCATCCAGCGGCAGCGTCGTATTTTTATCTTTGCCGCTAACCGGCAATTCTCGTCCGAATACATCCAGCAGCTTAACGCTGTCCGGACTCAACGGCAGTGAACAGGTGTTTTTCAGGGATGGATTCCAGTAAACACAGATCGGACCGTTGGGCGAATCAAACAGATAGGCAACCGTATTCCCCTCCACCCTCAATTCTTTGACAAACGGCGCATCCACCAGCAAATCAATGACAGTATTGTTGGCGATTAACGTCGCGTTCGGCGATCCGTCAAAACTGAGTTCTGAGAATTCTGATTTTCCCAGCCAGTCGACTTCAGTGCCCAAATTAAACCATGACTGCCGCGCGACCCCGCCGGCCAGTTCGTTGGCGAAATGCTTTGCCAGATAATTGGCCATCACGTTTGGCGCCGTCAGCATGCCGTATGGATTCCAACTGTCAAGATAGCCATACGGTTCCTTGCATTTAGTGCCGGATTCAGTATCCCAAACCGGCATTTCCCGTCCAAGCTGTTTCTTAATGATATTCTGAACTTCCGCCGCATAATGGCGGTCGGCTACATGATAACCATGAATGGCGACTGCGTCCATATATTGCCCGGCGCCGAGTTTCAGACAGCTCTTAACCCAGCCGTAAAGATCACCGCCGACATCCCAGGTACCGCAAAGCCCAAGTATTTTCGCATCTGGATTGCCACTTTTTACGCCTTCATAAAAAGCCTTCATGATCGGCAGATATTCATGATCACGCATTTTAACGCCAGGCTCATTCCAGTTTTCCCACCATGCAATCCGTCCCTTGAAATGTTTGGCGGCATCACGAGCGAATACCGCGTATTTCTCCGCATCAATCAGATTCGCCCCTTTTCCGTGTGCAGTTCCTCCCAAGCTTTTCTTGTCGCTTAATATCCATTTCGGCAGATATTCAGTTGCGCCGTGACCGCTCATCAGTGACATCGGTTCCATGCCATGCCTTATGCACATATCAGTCACTATATCGCTCTCCGTCCATTCACGCTCCTGTTCGTTTTGGGCATTTACAGTCACCGATATAACATTGTAAAAATGCGCCCATTGCCAGCCGATTTTTGAAGTCAGATCAAAGCATATTTCCGGTGCAATTTTGGCTGCGCAAAGCCGGTAGCTGGCATCTTTCGGCTTCATCCAATAGGAACGGTAAGGCTCAATCATGGCAGGACTGCTGCCGCCGAAGAATGTTTTGCCTTGCAGGCGGCGCTGCCGCAAATCGCGAATAACTCCGTAAACGCGTTGCGCATGGACGGTCTTGCCTCCGGATGTTACTTCAGCCTTGACCCGGTATAAACCGCGCAACATCTCCGGCAGCTTCAACTCCATCGTCTGATGCCCGCCGGCGTCGAGTCTGCCGCTGACTGTGTCAGTCAATACCGGATTGCCGGTAAGCTCATCTTTAACTTCGTACTTGACGTTGAAATCGGCGGCTCCGCCGACCGAATATAATTGTAATAGCGCGACGTCATTGTCGCCTTCACTATAAACCAGATGCTGTTTGACCGGATATGATTTTAAATCAATTGCCGCATCCAAATTTCTTGCCGGAGCATAAGCTGTTAGTTCGCCTTTTTCCACCTGCACGGCATCCAGCCAGACCTGATGAAACGGGTTACTGCCTGCCGAATCAAAGTGAAATTGCAGATAATACACGCCCGGCGATGCCTGACCGTCAGGACTGCGGTCCAACCCGGCTTCGACACGCGGATCAACCATTAACTCCCCTGAAAATGAATAACGCTGCCATGCATCAGTCAGGGAAAAGGATTTGCTTCTGATTTGCTTCCACCCGCATTGCAGCGCAACCGTAACCGGCACATATGGGCGATCCGATTTGGCATAAAACGAAACTGTTACCTTGGTTTTACCGTCGAATTTCATCGGCGGGAAAATCACCTTGACGCTATCCATGCCGGAAATATTGGATACTTTTAAACTGTATTTGCCGTCAACCGCAGTCTCATCGGTCACCTGCGGACGGACCGCACTCGGCCAATTCTGCACGAATGCATTTAAAATCGGGTCGAAGCCCCAGCGTCCAACTTCAAATGAACTGTTTTCTTCAAGCAGATTTGCGCCGTTTGCAGTTACAAACATTCCGACGGCTGCCAGCAGAAGCGATATGATCTTAGATATTTTCAATTCCATTTGCCTTTCTCTGAGTAATATTGAATACTAATTAAATCACGAAAAATGAAGCCGCATTTATATATAATGCGGCTTCCTGCATATCATTACCTAGTCAGAGGTCAAGGTTTGTCGGGTAGGTTTGATACCATTGAGCAGGAGACTTAACCGGTACATTAGCCGCCTGAACATACGGATTCAGCCAGTACACGTTAGTAGCTCCTCCGGGTATGGTAAACGGCCCTTTGACCATCTTGACATGCCCGTCACAGAACAGAAAATTGGCGCTTCTGTCATGCCGGGAAGCAATATAGCCGGGACCGGGCAATGTTGGATTAGACCAGTCGGCATTGCCATTGACCCAACTTTGGATAACAGTACATTCACGGGGCCCCGTCGCATTGGTTGGATTTGCGGCATCACCGACCAGCGGCATATTGGAAGCCTTACGCGTGGTTTTTCTGCCAAAATCGCCAAATCTCATATTATTCCCCTTCATGTCGGAAGGAATATTCTGAGTAGATTCCAGTGCATTATTATTTGCAGCAACTCCTAAGTTAATCCCATAACTCAAACCACCGTAACCAGATGCATAATATGGACTGGCATCGGAAGGACACAAAAATATCGATTTAACCGTTGGAATGTTTGTGAATGCACTCTGTGCTTTGCCGTAACCGCCTGTCGTCAGCAAATAGCCAAACCAGGTGGGACTGTGCCATTGCGTACCAATGCCGTTCAGTTTTCGCTGAGGGATAATCCAATCCTGATAGTCATTGGCATACATCATTACCGCAGTTCCCTGCTGTTTAAGATTGCCGGCACAACTGATTCCCCTGCCCTTTTCTCTTGCTTTATTCAAGGCCGGCAACAACATTGAGGCCAAAATTGCGATGATGGCGATCACCACGAGGAGTTCGATTAAAGTAAAACCTCTAAGCATCAACGAGTTGCGACTTATCGGCTCTGCCTCATCGACCAAACCGTGCGTGCGGTTTTCCCTCACACGGCTTTCCCCCTGT
>CAIPAT010000052.1 GCA_903863035.1 uncultured Lentisphaeria bacterium | reverse complement strand
TCGCAACTTTATCCTCACGCGTTAGCCAGTGGCTAGTGATTAGGCTACATACCTGAAATGGACAATTGGTATGGACGAAACATTTCATTCGTCTAGTTTAGTGATACCTTACCTGGACACACGTTCAATGAGTGTAAAATTTCTACCATAATATTTCATGTGCTTTCCCGTCTTTCGAGCATCAATACTTACTCCGGTGGACGCCGGTATAATTTGCTTCATGATAAACTCCATTGGTTAAAATGTTCCCATTCATATACAATTATGATTATAACTCTAAAAGGCGACTTAGTCAATTGCACAAAACGGACAATGATTTCGGAAAACGGACAAATGCGGAACAATTGAAATGAATAATTATTGAATGATCAGGTTCATCTCCTTTATTTTTCCATGTGTTGCGAGTTCAATGTTCCTTAATGCAGCTTTGGCCATGCGTTCGCAGGCTTCACGTGTGCTGCTTCCTATGTGGGGAGTCATGATTATGCCGTCAAGCGTCCGCAAATCTTTTTCCGGATTTTGCGGCGAGTATGGCTCGGTCTTGAACACGTCCAGCGCCGCTCCGGCGATAATGCCGGATTTCAGCGCGTCGTACAGTGCGTTTTCGTTCAGGATGCCGCCACGCGCGGTGTTGATGAGGATGGCAGAATGCTTCATCATTTTCAACCGGTCAAAGTTTATGAAGTCTCTGGTACTTGGAATGTCCGGAATGTGAAATGAGATAAAATCGGCATTTTTTACTGCGGTGGCAAAATCATGAGTTAATTCATCAATGGCGCTGGAGTCTGCCGGTTTTGCCACATCGAATCCGACGACCTTCATGCCGAATCCGTATTTTGCGATTTTAGCCACTTTTTTCCCGATGTTTCCGCAACCGATGACAGCGAGAATCTTTCCTGAGAGTTCAATGCCCAGGCATGGATTCCATCTCCCTGCCTTGTTGCCTGCCGAGCATGCGGCAAGATGTCTTGCCGCGGACAGCATTAACCCGATAGCGCATTCAGCCACTGAATCATCCAGAACTCCCGGCGTATTGCAACAATGAATACCCCTGTTTTTCGCCAAAACCTTATCCACCCCGTCATGGCCAACGCCGAAGCGGGCGATGACTCCTCCCTCCGGGATGGCGTCATACAAGTCAAGACAATATTTATTTATGCCGATTATTGCGAATTTCGCTCCTGTTTCACGGATTTTCGCGGCCAGACCGGATTCCTCCGGTGGAGCCGGTATGCATTCGAAACCTTCAGCGTTATCGAAAACATGCAAGGCTTTCTTATATTCCTGTTCTGTAACTATCACTTTTATCATTTTAACATCTCCAATGCCTGGCGGGCTCCGCTGCCAAGAAAATATGAATCCATACCCAGTGCGATAAAGGTATAGCCCTGCGCTATAGCGGCGGGAATATTTTCCCGGGTCGGGACAACGATGTGCTGGCCGGCCGCTTTACCACATTTTTTGCAGGCTTCCGCGACTTTACCGCAGGCATCTTTTATGGTCCGGTGTCCGGTCTGGCCGGGAATGCCGTATGATCCGCTCATGTCGTAAGGGCCGACAAAACAGCCGTCAACTCCGTCTACCGCCATGATCGCGTCAATATTTTCCACAGCAGCCCGGCTTTCGATCATCACTATCACCACGGGTTTGAATTCTTTGGCATAAGCATCGAAATCCGTACCCCAGTTGTTGCCGCGCTGCCATGCGAAACCGCGAATGCCGTCCGGCGGATATTTTGCTGCTCTCACTGCCTGTTCCGCTTCGGCGGCGGTATTAACCAGCGGCACAATCACTCCAGCGGCGCCGAGATCCAGCGCCCGGCGGATCGGCATGACGGCGTTTTCTTTTACCCTTACCAACGGGGTGCAATTGAACTGTTTTACCGCCCGGCAGAAATTGCCGATATCGCCGTCTTCGAATTCGCCGTGTTCGCAATCGGCCGCAATCCACTCGAATCCGGAATTCGCCAGGATTTCCGCATTAGCCGGATGTCCGATCTGACACCATGAACCTACGCATAATTCACGTTGCAATAATTTATTTTTCAGCATGTTTTCTCCAGAATTGCCTGCTTATTGCTAATTTTTAATTCCTGTCTCCAGATTTCAACGTTGTTTTCCGCATATGATCCTATCCAATTCCTAATCGCTTCAGCGGTCATGATTACCCGGTTATGAACCTTTAGCCGGCGGAGTTTGCCGTTCAACGCTTTTCCTGTTTCCCAGGTTTTACGCCAGTTTACATGCTTGAAACAGGGGTTGAAGCGCTGCCAGCCGAACTGGCGATATTCCCCGCCATCACAGAATCGACCATTTACGATAAAACTGACAATGCGCGGGCCGCCGTCAACATTGACCACAATATGCATCGGCTCTCCGGTTTTAAGACATGGCTCGCTGGTCATCCGCTGTTCCATACAGCCGTCATTCATGATTAATTCCAGTCCGCCACCTGAAGTAACATTCAATGCGATTCCCCGTCCGTCGGCGCGTCGTCCTTCAATAATGGTACCGGCGTTCAGTTCATCGAGCGAAACAACCAGTTCAAGAGCAAAACCGTTACGTGTCGATTTTCCGCGATTGTCAAGAATTTGATGATCGCGGATAGAAAATTCCGGCAGCAACGGAGCATTTACATCCATCGTGTCTTTTACATTCAGTAATAGAGATGTATTTGCATGTTCTTCGGGAACAGTTTTAGTTCCCATGCTTATTTCAAGACTGTCCCAAATCTCATTGAGAAAATCCGAAGGAATCTCATGGACTCTGGCAATGTCCTTCTGGGTTTCGCTGAGGAAGTATTTGCCGTCTTCCTCCAATAAATCAGGATAGCTGATTCTGATAAACGGGTCATCGTCGTAAAGTACGATTTCCGGTTGACTCCATTGGATGATTCTGCCTTCCGCGGAGTCCGCTTCAACTCCTCCGCTAAGCCAGACCGGGTTGCGGTCGTCGTAGGGGTTGCCGCTGTTTATAATCAGCGCATTGCCTTCCGCATCGTGGTCCCACATTTTCCTGATGAAGTTTCCACCGTGATTGTGGAACCAGTATAAATACTTTCCGTTCTTGCACTTCCACACAAAATTGGCTGCGCGCGGGTGTTTCATCATTCTGCCGTCCGCATAACGCTTATATTGCAGACTGCTCCACGTATGGCCGCCGTCACGGCTGTAACTCTCCACCGGATAGCCGTCGATCGAACGGTAATTCACATAAAATGAGCCGTCGCTTAATACCACATAACTCTGCTCTTCGGAAATAGGGCCGCCATCTGCTGGAGTCCGCAGACCTGTATCGCCGTCCGGCAGCGTTTCCCAGCGTATTTTCTCCGCATCCGTTTCGTAAAAGAGGTTGTCACTTTTCAGTAAAACGCCTTCCGACTGCTGAAAAAAACCTTCTCCCATTTGCCCGACTTTAATCAGCGGCACATAGGCGCTGTCGTTGTGAATGAACGGTCTGCCGACATTCCAGAAAAAGCAAAGCTTACCGCCATAGATATTTTCCCGGTCGCATTTGAAAAGACGAAGCGGAATGTCGTAACGTTTCGCCGACCAGGTACTGCCGTGATCGTCACTATACTTATAAACAAAGTGCCCAAGTGAGTCAACGCGTTCGAAACTGTCTTTGCCGTTGTGGCATTTTACTTCGCGGACATTGTCGGTATTATGATTGTAGAATATATAGATTCTGCCTGATGGCCTGCCCCCCAAAGCATTGGCTGCGGGGGGAACTTTCAGCATAACGGCGTAAGAATTTTCCACATCCCCCGGAGCTTCCACTGATACGGGAGCACTCCAGGTTTTTCCGCAGTCAATGCTACGCATCGTGCTGACATGTTGTCCGGGAGCGCCTTCATGTCCGTTTCCGGTAGTAACGCAGCACAACCATGCGCCGTCGTCCGTTTTAATAAGGTACGGCTGGTCGCTGTAGGATTGCGTTGGAATCTCCAATCCATTTGCCAGATGCCGCCAATCGCCGTCAGCTTTTGCTGCCATTGCCAAAACTCCTTTTTTACTCGTATTCCAGTGTAATTTATTTAAATCTTAATTTGAATCCAATATCTCTATGTCATATATTCTACAGGACGAAGCAGTATCCGGCAATTGCACAAAACGGACAACCATTTCACAATATGGACAAAATTGCATTTTCCGCGGCAGCACGGTAAACAATGTCTGATGCATAGGGCATAATATGGAAAATATCGACGAAAAGCTTATTTTGAATTTGAACCGCAAACTGGCTTTGGCAATAAAAGAGTTAAGGCAGTTTCAATGCGGGGAATTCACTGTGGATTTGCAAATCGCGCATTATACCACAAATTCCGGTGCATTCTCCACCGATTGGCATCATCACGAATATTATGAACTCGCACACGTCGTGGACGGCATAATGGATTACAGCATTGGCAATGGCGGCGTTTTTTTTCATTCCATGAATGCGGACAAACCGGGATGGTTGCTCATCCCGGCCAAGCTTGCCCACGCGCGCAGTGTGGCATCGGGAGAATCAACTGTTTTCTCAATCGTGTTAAGAATTATTTCTAAAAAAAGTGACATACTTTCGCGCTTCGATCAAATTCTGCGTACAAAGGCATATCTGCTGAAAAATGGTGAAAGCCTCAAATGGCTTGGGCTCATGAACAATGAGCTTGGGCATGACCTGGCATTGCGCTCCGAGTTTCTGGGCAATATTATGGAAATGATGGTGCTTGAACTTTTTCGCGCTTCATTTGCGGAATTCTTTTTACCGCAAGGCAGTCTATATTCAAAGGAACTCCTGCCGGAAATGATTTCGGCATATATAGATGAGCACCTGAACAGTAATTTGACCCTGGATTCACTGGCCATACGGTACCGGGTCAGTCCGCGTCACCTGAACCGGATTTTCAGCAGGCATTTTGGAATCCCGCTGGGACAATATTTAATCCGTCAGCGCTTGAAACTCTGCGCTCACCAGTTACTCAATACAGACAAGCAGATCAAAGAAATTGCCTCGGACTGCGGCTTCAAGCACCAGGGCTATTTCATTCGTCAATTCTTAAAACATTTCAGTTATCTTCCTTCTGAGTACAGACAACGCGGATAAACCATTCCGGAATCATTCCCCATATTTTTTAAATCCAGCATTACTCATCGTGGTCAGATTTTCCACGAAAAGTCAATGATATTTCTAAAAAAAACAAAAAAATCTATCCTGTCCTTAAAAAAAAGAAAAATAATTGAGGAAAAATAATTGAGGAAAAATAACTGGCTTTGTGTGCGTTCATGTCCGGTCTTCATTAAAGAGATGCATAAGTGTCGGTGGCGCTGTCCGGTTCCCTTGCTGGAATTAAGGATTGATATGATTCGAGCCTGCGGCTCTCAAAATGCGCGGGGATGGTGGACGGATTAAAATCAGTCCATGCAAGATGATTCGAGCCTGCGGCTCTCAATGGATGTGTCTCAAAAAAGTGTCAACTATCTTTAACCATTATTTGAAACATGCCAAATATTTTTCAAAAATTTAAAAAAAAGAGGTTGCTTTTATTTAGTTTTTGATTTATAATATTAAGCACAGGCTGAATCAATTGACAAAAGCGGCAGATTTATTCTTGGTTATTTTATGGGATTACTGATTGGAAATTGCTGTTTTCGCTTGATTCGGTTTAGCGCATA
>CAIPAT010000051.1 GCA_903863035.1 uncultured Lentisphaeria bacterium | reverse complement strand
GGTCAGACATTCCTGTCTGACATTTCGCAGGCAGGAATGCCCGCGCTACATTACAAAGAAGTCCCGGCGCAGCCGGTTAAGTTCAATATCCAAGGCTGGCTTTGCCCGCAACCCAAAAGACAGGGAAGTCAGGAGGAGTCAGAATAAAACTTAAAACCAGAGACCAATATTCAATAACCAATATCCCGTCCCGCCCTGCTGGACAATATCCAAGTAGGCCAGTTTCGCCGAAACTGGCTCAAAAGGCGGTTTTGGCAAAACCGCCCTGCTCAATGGAGGAATTTCCAATAACCGGTCCCGCCCTGTGTAAAATCGTGGTCAAACATATTTTTCAGTGTTTTCGCTGCCTGGCAATCAGTTATTTTAGGATTTTTTTAGAGAACTTCAGCAGTAGTATTGCCGGGGTAAAGTAACTCAAGCTTCCAGCTTGAAGGCATTCGCAAGAAGTGGCTAAAACCACTGGTCCCGCAATCGCTGGATTAGTCGCCAAAGGCGGAATGCATAAAGCCGCTGCGGAGAGCGGCGCTCCCGGGGTTTCCTTCATGCTCCCGCGCCTACGGGATGAAGTTGCCTTTTCTTATCCTGTCTATCCTGTCTATCCTGTCCATCCCTGCTAAAATGTTTTGAAAATTTATAACTGCAGAAACGCCTTGAAGGCTTCGTCCGCGTAACACTTCATGCCATTGTCGTTCGGATGCCAGCGGACGGCCGCCACTTTGCCGTCACCGGTGTTAGCCGGATCATTTTCATATTTTGAAACGGACGCAAACGGGATACCAAGTTCCGCAGTAACTTTGCTTTGAATTTTCTCAATGCGAACGGCGTTTTCAAAATAGTTCTCCCCGGTGCATTCCTTGAATTCCTCCCGGCAGCGGGGATTCCATATTCCGATTGCAATAATTTTTGATTTCGGGAACAAGCTGCGGATATTTTGCAATTTTTTTGTATAGGCTTCAGCATAAGCCGGCAATTCTTTACTCCCGACATGCTCACCCCCCTGAAACACGACTAAATCAGGCATCACCGTTTGCTTTTCCGGGGAGCCGAAAATTAAACGGACTTTCATTGCCGGCAGTTTCTTTTGAATTTTCGCGGCAAGAAGATGCGCATAATCATTTTCTTCGCTGGAAGCGGCCATTCCGCAAAGACGGCCCCAGCCGTATTTTTCGATGATTTGCGGACTGACGTCGTGACGGGTGATGCTGTTGCCATCCATCAGAATAACATATTCATTTTGCGCCTTCGGGGCTTCCGTATTTTCCCCGGGACGAAGGAATGGAAGTTTATCTTCCGGGTTGGATGATAACACTGTTCCAGCTGGCGCGGCGGTTAAAACAACTTTTGACATTGTCATGTTTTCCTTTAAGATTAAGTAAATTGCCAATCAATAAAAACGCCTTAAAAAATAGCATTAAGCATGGTTTATTACAGCTTTATTATCACTTTTATACATAAAAATATTAGTAAACGGGTCAGACCCGGCGAAAAACTGACTGCATCTCTGCGGCCACCAGTACAGATTAATAACGTCATACAAAGATATTTAAATTTTCTGCATATAGCGACATTGACAGTCATATTTATCAGGTTAATATTACAGACAAGATAAATTTGATGGAGGACAGGGGTTATGCATGTCTGTGATAAAGTTGCCCCGGATATTTCAACGCCAGCACCAACCGGAAAGACTCGCGCACATATTCTCGTCGTCGAGGACAGTCTTATTAATCAGACCATGGTCATGATAATCCTAAAGAAAAACGGCTATTCCGTTAATGCCGCGCCCAACGGTCTTGCCGCGATTGCAACACTCCGCCAGATCAGCTATGATCTGGTCCTTATGGACTGCCAGATGCCGGAAATGGACGGGTTCGACGCCACATTAAACATCCGCAATAAAGAGTCCGGGGTGCTTGATAATGCTATTCCAATCATCGCCGTAACGGCCCATGCCGCCAAAGAAGACCAGGCCAAATGTTTTCTCGTTGGCATGAATGCTTTTATTGCCAAACCGATAAAGGCGGCGGAATTGCTCGCTGAGATTGAGCGATTGCTGAATGTAAAACGGGATTAACCGTAAAATAGTTAATGCTGCGCAGTAAAGAAAACAATTACGGTGTGTGGATAATTTACTTGGGTGCGCTGATGATATGATGTTCTCCTCTCCCTGGATGGTTGTCCTCCGTGGCAACCGTTCCTCTTCCCGATGTAGCGGGAATCCTCAAGGGAAACCGTAAATCCGGTTATGACGGAGCATAACCCTCCATTAAAAAACGTATTAAAACAGTTCACAATTCCAAATTTGAACAGCAGATTGACATCATCTTATCAGCGCACCCATTTACTTTGTGCCTTTTGCTCTAATCGACCGATTGGATCGCCATAAAATCCGGACAATAGAAATTATTTCTCCATCCATATTTCATGGGTGGAGGCATCATCGTCGTCAGGAAGATATTTAACCGCCTCAATAAAAAATTCTCTGGCGACTATTTTTTTGCCTGCTTCTGCTAAAATTATACATATATTATTCAAAAGAATACACGCCTGGTTATCGCTCCTTAAATATTCATCGGCATTATTGTAAAATTGCTCTGTATCTATTACGATGCCGTCATCGTCTGTGCCTGAACTATCAACGCATTTTGCATAATCAGAGGCTTCTTTTAAAAGTTGCGTATAAAGTTCCTGATGCAATTTCAACGAGTCTGCCAATCGGCTTTCTTTTTTATGAAGCAATGCTTTGTTAAAATTATCCTGGAATTCCTGCACATTCATAAGTTCGCATTCTCCCTGGTATGTGCAGTTGCATTATACCATGTTTGAAACGGGTATCTTACTCAAGCGTCCTGATACACTCATCACAGAATGCATTATCCTCTGACATTCCCTAAATAAGTTATCGCCCCAAGCGGGCTTTCTCATGTCCGGTTTATTTGAGTGCCAGACTTTCTACCGTGCCGACGAGTTCAGATATAGTGAGAGGTTTCCTCAGCGTGGCATCCGCCCCGAACGCGCTGGCGTTCCGCAGGTAAAAATTTGGTTCGATAAACCCCCCGCCAGACATTGCTATAATTTTAATTTGCGGCCAGGCTTGTTTGATTTCCCTGATTGTCTCTATTCCATCTTTATCCGGCATGATTATATCGGCGATGACCATGGCCGTATCCGGATTGCTCTTTATTTGCTCAAGCCCCTCATTGCCATCGCTGGCGGCAATAACATCGTAGCCGGCAGTAATGAGTATTTTGCAGACAAATTTCAATACATCTTCGTCATCTTCAATTACTAAGATTTTCATATTCACCTATCTTTTTCGTCAGAAATACTTCTCCAGCAATCCGGTCAATGAAGTCTTATTGAAAGGTTTAGTAATATAATCATTGCACCCTGCCGCTATGGATTTTTCCC
This sequence comes from uncultured Lentisphaeria bacterium, assembly GCA_903863035.1. Classification (GTDB taxonomy): domain Bacteria; phylum Verrucomicrobiota; class Lentisphaeria; order Victivallales; family Victivallaceae; genus CAIPAT01. The sequence goes on along the minus strand of CAIPAT010000051.1, from coordinate 4,338 downwards.
GCTCTCCGGCAAATGCGTATGCCGTTTGAGCAATAATAATCACATCTTTATTGAACTGCCGGATCTTTGAGGTCGCTTCATATCCATCCATTTCGGGCATTGCAATATCCATTAGAATCAAATCAATATCCGGAGTTTTACGACAGACTTCCAGCGCTTCAACTCCGGTTCTTGCTATCAAAATTTCTCTGGCAAATCTTCTGACTACTATTTTAATCAGTATTTCTGATTTTTGGTCGTCTTCAACTATCAATATTTTCATATCTTTAAACTGGTTATTTTCTTTAATTGCCGGAGCAATTTCAGCGATACTTTTACTTCCATGCTCAGATTTGCAGGGAATCGTGAAATAAAAGACTGAACCCTTATTTTCTTCGCTTTCCACCCATATTCTGCCGCCCATTTTTCCCACGAATTCCTTGGATAGCGGCAAGCCTATGCCGGTGCCATGTTCACCACTTGTCCCCGGCCTGCTGGAGCGAACATCTATCCGGAACAATTCTTCTATTGTTGCGCTATCCATGCCGATGCCTGAATCTATAATGGCAACTTCAACGTCTCCATTGTCAGTAATTTTCGCCGAAACGGATATTTTCCCGCCCTTATGGGTAAATTTGACTGCATTTGAGATCAAGTTCCGGATCACGGTTTGCAGCATGTTACGGTCAGCAAAGACTGCAATGTTATCCGGCGCCCCGCACATTATTTCAATGTCTTTATTTTTGGCAGACTCCAGCATTAATCCTATACATTCTTTTACGACTGGAAGCAAGGGTACGATTTCCGGCTTGAATGGAATTAAGCCGCGCTGGCTTGTTGCCCAGTTCAACAGGTTTTCGAGCAGACGGTAAGTATTTGAGGCGGAGTCTCTCATGCAGACTGCAAACTCTTGAATTTCCGCCTTCTTTAAATTTGATGATTCCTCCGCCATTATTTCTGTCATTCCCGCGAAACTGCTTAACGGGGCGCGCAGGTCATGGGCGATAATAGAGAAGAACTTGTCTTTGGTAGAGTTCATTTCACGCAAGCTGGTCTCGCTTTCTTTCAGTGCGGCTTCCGTCTTTTTACGGAGCAATGCCTCGCCAATATGGCAAGCCATTTCCTCCAGTGCATTGATCGCATCTAAGCTGAACTGGCCTGCTCTGTGATCATAAAGCTGGAGCAACCCGACAATCCGCTGTTTTTCACGAATGGGAATCAGCGCCACAGAATTGTAGCCACTCTTGAAACATTGGTTACGCTGGTTAAGCCTTGGATCTTCTGCAGCCGGAAGGTTGAGAATCGGCCCGGAACTATTTGTCCAGAAGCTTCCGCCTCGCGTGAATAACGCATTGGATGAATCGGTTTTACCTGAGAGAACCAGGTCGCAGGTGGATTCCAGGCATACACTGCCGTCCGGCCCCATGCAAATACCACCGTCTGCGTCGCCAGCTATCAGCGAATTTTCCTTTAACATAAAATCTTCGGGAAAACCTTGCTGCCCCAAATACGGAAAATCATCCCCGTCCTGCAGTCGCACAGCCACGGCAGCGCAGCCGGTAGCCAGTTTTATGGCAGCGAGAATTCGCTGTATAGAATCCTTAAAATCGGTTGATTCGTTAAGTATCGACAGCACTTCGCCGGAAAGTATCCGGTAATGCTCCACCTGTTTGCGTTCGGTGATATCGGTATGTGAACCTGCCATGCGCACCGGCACGCCCTGTTCATTAAGGATGGCCGCTCCGCGGGCAAGTATCCAGCGCCAGGCGCCAGTTTTATGGCGCATCCGTAACTCAATACTGTAGTTATGCTCATCGCTTTTAAGGTAACTGTCAATATAGTTCATTACATCCGGCTTATGATCCGGATGGAGTAACTGTTCAAAGCTCTTAAATTCATTCGCCAGTTCATCATCCTGATAGCCAAGCTGCTGTTTCCAGCGCGGAGAGATGTAGAGACTGTTATCCCGCAAGTTCCAGTCCCAGATCCCGTCTTGAGATCCGCGTACCGCCAGTTCAAACTTTTCGCGGTTCAGTCGCAGCTCCTCTTCCGTCTGCTTGCTCTTCGTGATGTCCCAATTCGTGCCGACCATGCTTACAGCCTGTCCTGCGGCATTCCGCTGTACACGGGCCAGGGCGCGGATGCAGTGAGTGCTGCCATCCGGCCAGAGCACGCGGAATTCAGTGTCGAATTCTTTTTCCCCGCGCAGCGCCATCTTCATTTCCTTATCGCAGCGCTCCCGGTCTTCCGGGTGAACTTCCGCTGTCCAGGCCTCATAGGCCCCAATGAACTGTTCACGCTTGATTCCGTACAGCCGGAACATCTGGTCATCCCATATCAGTTTGTTATGGATTACATCGTAGTCCCATATTCCAACACCGCCGGCATCAGTCGCCAGCGCCAGACGGGCTGTGGAGTTCTGCAAGTCCGCCGTGAGACGCCCGGCCAGCTGCTGGGCATTGAACCGGGTATTGTAAAGGTTGAAAAACAGTTGCGCCAGTAAAAGCGAGGTAATCGTTCCGCCAAACAGCACGAGCCATACCTTGGCATATTCTGCTATGGATGTGGCGGCCCTGGTAAAGTTAAGAGTCCATTGGTGGCCGGCTGAAATAATCGGGCGCTGCAATGTCATTTGCGATGCTGTTGCAGCCCGCCGACTATCTGCATGGCAACTGTCGTAAAGCAGCGTATCGGGTGTCGCTTGTCTGCCGTCGAATATTTCCAGGCCGATACGCCGGTTGTTAGCCAAATCCCATCTCCCCAGGATGCCTCGCATCAGGTCGTTCATCCGGTAGGTGCTGTAGACCCAGCCCAGCAGTGCGGCACGCCGTTGCTCAATTGTTTCACGCGGCATACCTTTACGATACACCGGGACATACATCAAAGTACCTGCCTGAATATCCTGGTCAGTTTCCTGCTTAAGGATTACTTTGCCGGAAAGCGTCGCAGAATCCGTATCTCTGGCCCGCTCCATGGCGGCCCGGCGTACCGGTTCGGTCAGCATGTCGTAGCCGAAAGCGCGTAAATTACGGTCTGTAAATGGTTCAAGATAGATGATGGATGAGTATATTTCCCGTTCGCCCTCAGGCCGCACCTGGTACGCAGGAAAACCTTCGTCGCGAACCTGCTGGATATGCTGCGCCAGTTTCTGGCGGGGAATCAGCCGAGCAAACCCGATACCCTGAATCCCTGGAAGCTGCAGCACAATCTTCTGGCGTTCAGTGAAGTCATGCCATTGCTGGCGAGTAACGTAAACTGCGTGCTCGTAAAACGCTGCGCCGCTGCGCAGTATCTGTTCGTGGGCGTTGAGACGATCCAGAATTTTGCCTTCGATTTCATTGCAAACGAGGTCGAACTCCCTTGCTGCCGCCGCATCCTCCTGCGATTTCGTATAACTGGCTGCCAGAGCGGTTACGATCAGGCCAGCCAGCAGCAGCAGCCAGGCCTGCCAGACCATGCGGCGTTTCGTACCGCCGGGCAATTCAGAGATATCATGCTCGACATGGTTCATAATAAACATCCGTGCTGCAGAGTAAAATGATTACAGTCATTAGTTATGAAGGGAAAACTTACTGAAATGATTTTACTCTAATATGGGATTTGCTTTATGCAACATGCTCTTACACGAATTATTGAATTATTTATAGAGGTAATTATCTATAATTTTTCATGATAGTGAATTTCTATGCTGCCGTAATTGATGCATTGAACCTTGCAGATAATTATCCATGCTATTTCACTAACGGTATCTGTGACCAGCCCGTCGTATAATTCAGCACAGCTGCAGTGTGTGTCACGGGGCGGGCAAAACGGGCCAATAAAAATCACTATTTCTTTTCAAAACAGCCTGCATATATGTTTGGGTGATAGGTTTTTTTGAAAAGTAATAGTATAACATTTCAACTAATAAAGTGGCCCAGTCGAACCCGCCCCGAGACAGGGCCGCTGGATGCCATTATTCCTATGGAAGCTTGTATCTCGGGGGCAGGTATATCGGGGGCAAACTTTATATATCTGTTTCAACTTATTCCACTGAAAGTGAATCCGCTATGAGTTCTTTAAAAATGGGTGATTACTTTTTTTGTTGTTTCATTTCAGTTCAGATTGAAAATCGACAGGGGCAATTTAGGTTAATACTTGAAGCAATCGTAAAACATTAATAGAGCAAGTTTAAAAAGAATAATGATAACGTCAGAGCAAAGAGATAAGTTCGAAGCAGCCAATCTAGCCATGATTGATATTATCGATAGCTTACCCCCTTTTAAAATAGGCAACTTCGAGATCAAAACGTTAAGTTTCAAGACCAATATCTTTGATCACAAATACGTCATTGACGAACATCAACGCCCGAATTATGAG
>CAIPAT010000050.1 GCA_903863035.1 uncultured Lentisphaeria bacterium | reverse complement strand
GATGGGGAATTCTCGATGACCTGACGCGGGTAGCCTTGTTCACATGGTGCAATGCAATTCAGCAGCTTGGCACGACGGCCCTCAACTCTCAGGTAATGTGTGTAGAAAGTGTTAAAACGTTGCCAGCTTGCCAAGTTGCATTGCCATTCTTTCCAGGCTGCTTCCTGCTCCGGTAACTCCTCCAGATATTTCCAAAAAATACGATCCATAATCTTTCTCCTCTTAAAAAGTCTCTGCTATGATAATTCCTCTAAAATTATCGTGGATAAAACATAATTCATCTTTGTAACGTGTCCTCGTCGGGCGCTTACGATTAATTGACGTTTAGCAGAGCATCAAAAATATTTCTAACAAAGACTCAAAAATTTATATGGTTGTCCGTTTTGCCAGAAAGAATAAATTTTTAAAATATGTTTACCTTAAAAGTACCCAACCCAGATCGGCTGGATTGTCTGTTCCGAAAGTCAACCGCGATTCTAAAGGATGTTTTTCCACCCATGAGATTTCGCTTCCATCCGCTTTTTTAATTGTCAGATTGAATCTGAATGGCCTGGCACGTGCCGGTTTTTCCCGGAAGCAGGGCAGCGGAATTTTAAAGTCAACTTCTTTCCCATTACTGGATTCCGATATTTTCGCTGTCCAGCGTTTGTCCATATCAGCTCCACCCTTGGGAATATGCCAAAGCTTTCCATTGGAGTTAATCTGATAGGTGCGGGTCGGCCAGAGTCTGCGCGGCTCAATATCAAGCTCAACGCTGGAAAAATCTGCTTCAATGTGATTTATCTTTATGCAGAAATATACATTTTCTGCATCACGCCAGGCCCTGAAGCAAGCTCCGTTTGAAATTTCATGGTATTCTGCCTTTGCTTTGTCCTTATGACAGATGCATATTTTGCCTTCAGGCTTAGTGCCGGTGTAATCAGGAAAGAGTTTTTCTCCGAACTCAATCAACATCTGAATTTTGGGAAAATCAGTCTTGATAAGATTCTTGAGAAGACCGGAGCGCCACTCCAGTTTTTCTGCAAAATATTTATAGCCTTCGGCTTCAGAATGGAATCCAAGGCGCGAGTCGTTTTCACAGAGATTTTTCAGATTCAGACTGTTTTCAATTTCGCATTCCGCAATATTCCGCATTTTTTCGAGGGTTTTAATTTGAGCTGCTTTTTTCATAAAAGGGAGCTTTTCTCTCAGGTCATAAAATGCAAAAATATTAAGTGAGCTGTTTATCTGGATGCCAAGAGCCTTGTATAAACTTATATCTTGAAGCCTCTGACGATTATTTTGATATGCATCTTCAATATGCTCCATAATTTTCAAGCCGGATGACCAGAATTTGTCCATCCGGCGCAGGAGCGTCAGAACTTCGTCAAGCGTATGTCCGAAACAGATGCACTCGCCTATTCTGTCCCCGCTGACCAGCGGGAATGTGAATTTCCAACTTGGCGATATCGGCTGGTCAACCGGTATGAGATGAAGCGGCCACACCACAGCGTGATGCACCGGACCGGACCATGTGAACGGCAGATTGACCGGGAATTCCGAATAGCTCTTCTGGAAGAATTTCCAGGCACAGTTGACATGCGCGGCGTTCCTGCCCCAGTCAATTTGGGCAAGCGAGAGCAGAAAGTCGTCTTCATTGTCAGGAAACGGGAAGAAAGAGAGTTCACCGGCGGCTTTGTTCATCAGTCCGGGGTAGTTGCCGAAGTACCAGCATTGCATTACCGTGCTGACCCCGAGGTCCCGCATGGCGCGGTATTTTTTGTATAGATTGCCGGGTACCGGTATGAAAGGAACCGTGGCTACCTCATGGGAGCAGCCAACCTGAATTTTCGCCGACATCCTGGTTCCGGAATTCACGGCGGCGCGGGCGCAGTCTTTGAAAATCTCGCTGGGACCGGGCCACGCCAGCCAGTAGTCAAGAGCGGTTCTTTCGCGACCAAGCTGCATGACTTTGCCGTTGGACTCGAAATTGACCTGCAAGGTGACATTTTCGGGTACATGTGCGGCGATATCACGCATCACCTGAAAATGATCCTCAATGCTTTTTCCTTTATGCTCAAACATGTAAGGCGTGTAAAGCCAGGAGATCATTTCCGCCCTCGGATTTGCCTTGCGCATACCCTTTGAGAGAGATGATGTGACATCCGCAAAAACCTCCCAAGGCTGCCGTTTAGAACAGCGTGGACAATTGCAGTCGAAAAAGTTGCCTGTGGCGGAATAACAGTGCGTGGGCCTTTCTCCGAGATTGATGTCAATCAGTCCGCCGAGTTCCGGAACATTGGAGAATATGTGATAAGTCGAGTCCTCAAGATATTTTTTCGCCTTCTCTGTGGATGGGCAGAAATACGTGGCCCACCCGTTTGCGTCATGGCCTTTAAACTCCGGATTGGTCTCCAAATATGACATTGACTTTAGATACTCCGGGTCTTTTCCGAACCCTTCCGGTTCAATGCAGAAGACATATATTTTTATTCCATAACGGGCGCATTTCTGCGCGGTCCGCCTTAGTTTTGCCAGCCGTTTTGCGCTGTCCTTGCCTTGCCCTGGAAACAGCTCAGATGGGCAGACGTCGCGGAAACCTACAGTGAGCCACAGTCCATTGATACCTTCGTATGCCAGCCGGTTTAAATATTCCTCCGTATAATAATCAACATCATCCGCCAGTTCGTCGCGGTTAACTGGCGGGCGCTTTACCGGTCCAAAAAAACAGCGCGACACTCTGGTTTTTATCATTGGTTCTCGTTCGGTTACACCAACAGGTAGGAACGGTCCGTCACTGCGCTTGATCTCATCCTG
>CAIPAT010000049.1 GCA_903863035.1 uncultured Lentisphaeria bacterium | reverse complement strand
TTGCAGCATCACAAAGACACTGAAGAAGATCGAGAGTTCGCGCGGACTGAGCATGGCTTCTCCTGCGGCAGTATTATGTTTCATAAAGAACAGCATGCCGATAAAGACCGCCAGAAACGCCGCCGCCGTCTTCAAGATCAAGCCGGTCATGACGGGAGTTACAATGAAGGCGCTGCTTTTTCTGGGCTGCCGCTCCATCACTTCCGGATGCGGGGGTTCGGTGGACAGCGCCAGCGCCGCGAAAGTGTCCATGATCAGATTGACCCACAGCATTTGAATTACAGTCAGCGGCAGTTCAACTCCGATAAACGGCCCGAGCATGGCGATAACCAGCGCCGCCACGTTGATGGTGAGCTGGAACAGGATGAAACGCTGGATATTCTGGTAGAGCGAACGGCCCCACATGACAGCGTTGACGATACTGCTGAAAGAGTCATCCAGCAGGATGATTGCGCTGGCTTCCTTGGCCACAGACGTTCCGGTTTTACCCATAGCGATGCCGACATCGGCATAGTTGAGGGCGGGGGCGTCATTAGTGCCGTCCCCGGTGACCGCGACTACATGGCCGGATGCTTTCAGCGACTTGACCAGTTTTAATTTATCCGCAGGCCTGGCCCGGGCCATGATCCGGATGCGCGATGCGGCAGCAACGGCCGCCGTTTCCGACATCTCCATGAATTCCTTGCCGGTGATGATTCTGCCTTCGGCGTCCTGATCATCCCACAAGCCGATTTGCCGCCCGATTTCCTTAGCTGTCTCCGGATTGTCGCCGGTGACCATTTTAACCCCGATTCCCGCCTTGCAGCAGGCCATAATCGCCGGTGGAACTTCCGCACGGACCGGGTCGGCGATTACGACAAATCCCAGCCAGGTCATGTTCCTGGCAATATTCTCAAGATCATCGTCTTCCGCAACAGATTCGAGGCAGGCAATCCCCAGCGTTCGCATGCCTTTGGCCTGATATTCCTTAAGCTGCTGCTGCAACTGTCCGCGTTCGTCTTCAGTCAGATCCTTGTTGCCCTCACACTCTTTAATTGAAGTGCAGCGTTCCATGATGATTTCCGGCGCTCCCTTGACATACAAAATGTCCTTGGCGGTGACCGCGGAAACGCCTTTGGTGCCCATAAATTTTCTCTCCGTCGAAAATGTCCATTGACAGGTAATTTTGAACTTCTCACGGATAAGCTCATAGTTTTGCCTGCAGGCGTTCAGCCACAACAGCAAAGCCCCTTCAGTCGGATTGCCGATCGGTTCCGGTTCACCAGGTTTGACCAAAGAAAGATTGGCGGTGGAATTAGCGGCAATCGCTTCGGCTATCATTCCGGCGACAGGTTCATTCTGCGCGTCTTCCAGAGTTTTACCGTTAAGTGCGGGAAAATTGGTTTCCTTAACACGCATCTGGTTCATGGTCAGGGTTCCGGTCTTGTCAGTACAAATGACCGTTGCAGCGCCGATAGTTTCGCAGGCATGCATTTTGCGGACAAGGTTGTTCGCGGCAGTCATGCGGCGCATACTGTAAGCCAGACTGAGCGTAACACTCATTGCCAGTCCTTCCGGCACCGCAACCACGATCAGGGTCACGGCAATCATAAAGAAGCTGATAAACTTCGGCATTGCAGACGGTGACAGCCAGTTATTGATATCCGCAGGCAATTGTCCGGTAAAAAAAAGCGCAGTCAGTCCGCCGGAAGTCAGCAGCAGGCCGATTACGATTATGGACAGCCAGCTGTTAATCCCTTCTTTCCGCAGCCATCGCGGTTGTTCAGCACTGCCTTTCAGCAGTTCAATCCCATTATACACAACCGGGAGCCAGACCTTGATCATGGCGACAAGCATGCCGGTCAGAAGCAGAGCGGCTACAGTCCATTGTCCGGCAGTCTGGGTAATATCTCCCTTGAAAACGCTTCTAATGATCAGCGCGGAAAAAGTAATCGCCGAAACGCCGAATCCGAGCACACTTATGACCTTGCCAAGCTTCTCAAGCTGCCGGTTCAACGGCGTCTCGTCTTTTACTTGCTCGGAAGCAGCCTGAGCCGCGCAGCCGATCTCGGTTTTAACGCCGACTGCGGTTAACCTGATATATGCATGTCCGTCCACCGCCAGAGTGCCGCGGAGAACGTTGTCCGCCGGATAAGTCGATTCTTCGATCCGGGAGAATTCACGGCTGCCGGAGGCAGCCTTTACCACCGGCTCGGATTCACCGGTGAGTTTGGATTGGTCGACCTGCATATTTACCGCTTCAAGTATTTCGCCGTCAGCGGGGAACTCCTCACCAAGCTCAATAAAGATCACATCATCAACCACCAGGTCCTTGCGCGGCACTGTGGAAAACTGCCGGTCGCGGATGGTTTTTATCGGAATATCGTCGTTGACCTGGTTTAAAATATCAAACTCTTTTTCCGCACGGAATTCATTCAGAAAGGCCAGCAAAGTTGCCAGCAGTACGGCTGCAACAATACCGGTGCCTTCGATGAATTCGCCGGTGCAGATTGCAATCAGCGCGGCAATTATCAATATCCTGATAACCGGATCCTGAAATTTGGACAGAAACTGCTTCCACCATGGTTCCCGCACCGGCGGAGCCATAATATTGGCACCGTATTTTTTGCGGTTCACGATTACTTCATCGGATGACAATCCGCTGAAC
>CAIPAT010000048.1 GCA_903863035.1 uncultured Lentisphaeria bacterium | reverse complement strand
CAATCAGATTCAAGGTGTTGTCAGTTCCGGCGCTCTGCGTGACGCTGCCGGTGACATTGCTCGGATCGATCGTGAGTGTATTGGTGGTTCCGGCAGTCTGGCTGATGGAGCCGGTGACTGTCGAATCGCTGATCACTCCGGTGTTGGAGCCGAGAGTGGCCAACATCGTAGCGCCGGCACCAATAGTTCCGAAGTCGAGAACCAGTGTGTTGTCGCCAACGGCTGCAGTCTGGCTGACGCTGCCGCCGATGTCGCTGGTGTTAAGGGCATCAACACCGGTGACTATCAGGCTGTTATTGCCGCCGAGAGCACCAGCTGTCTGCGAAACATTGCCGTTGACATTGGCAATATTAATCACAGCAGTGTTGGAACCACTAAAAGCTAACCCGGCGGTGCCAGCCGTCTGAGTGACGCTGCCGCCGATAGTGCTTTCAGTGACTACGCCGGCTACATTCGCGCCAGCGACCACCAGGCTGTTGTCCGTTCCGGCACTCATTGTGACAGAGGAGCCACCGCCGATAGTAGCCATGTTAAGCGCCATGGTGTTGCTGCCAACCGAGGTAGTCATAGTGACAGTGCCGCCGATATTGCTAGTGGTGACAACGCCAGTAACAGGATTTACAAAACCGGTAACAGACAAGTTGTTATCACCGGCAGCCGCAAATGGCCAGGAGGCATCCATCGTAACATTACCGGTGACATCGCCGTAAAGGATCGTTACGGTGTTGTCGCCGTTTGTTGCCCCTCCCGTCACTGCCGCAGTCGTCTGGCTGACATTGCCGCCGATGGTACTCTTGGTGACCACATTGTCGACATCAACATTCCCGACAAGCGTCAGCTGATTATAGCCAACATAGCCCACGAATGTATCCTGCGTAACATTGCCGGTGACATCGCCGTTAGTAATTAAGACGGTGTTGTTGCCGTTCCCATCCACGATGGCTGCAGTCGTCTGGCTGACATTGCCGCCGATGGTGCTCTTAGAGACATTATGACCATTCAGCGGATTAGCATAACCATTAAGTATCAAGCTGTTATTGCCTGTTGTACTGTTATGAGTGTTCATCGTCACATTAGTGCCGACGGAACCCATATTGATGGTTGCGGTGTTCGAGCCTGTCAAGGCAGACATATCAGCGTAGGTACCGATGGTGCTCTTGGTAACCACGTCAGAGAGATCAACGGCACCGGTAACGAGCAGGGTGTTGTCCACCAATGCATCCATGTTGACAAAGGTACCAACACTGGAAGGATCGATATTGACCGTGTTCGAGCCTGCAACGGCATTCGTGGTGACGCTGCCGGAGACAGTGCTGTCGGTAAGCTTAAGGCTGTTATCGCCTCTCGCACCGAGCGCTTCCATATCGATATTACCAGTAACATCGGCGGAAACGAACAGAGCATCATTGTCACCAGTTTCGGCAGGAACCAGAACCTGGGCAGCAGTTCCCATTGTAACGTTCCCGACGACCTTGCTTCTGTACCCGCCGACCGGGACCGGAACCAGGCCGGTTTCACCGGTGATCTGGAGGTTGTTAAAGCTGGTCGCATACATGTCGATTTTATTGCTGAAGAATAGCGCGGTATCCGTAAGTGTGTTACTTTCGGATGCTAACACGCCGCCGCCAACAAGCAATCCGCCCTGCATGGTGATATTTCCGCCGTCAAAGGCGCCTTCACCAGCCGGGTTGATGATACCGGCACCGCCGTCAACTGTCATCACGTTGGTTTTAGCATACATCGTGACATCATCGGCAAACATTCTGCCGTGGTCGGTGATGGTATTCAGTGTTGTATCGTAGACGTTCTCATTAGTGCCGCCATTCCAGTTAAAGTAGTAAACTTCGACATGGCTGGGATTCAGGGTGACATGATCAAAGGCATATGCGCCCTGAACGGCCGCATTTACGGTGTTACCCATGAGAATGTCGGATGTTGATGTCAGCACCAGGCGGCCGTCAGCTTCCACCGTGATCGTATTGGTGTAAGTTGAAAGCGGATTTCTCAGACGGAACGCCTGATCCTGCGTCATGCTGATGCCGTTAGTCGTTCCGGCGATGACTGAGGTCACGTTAAGAGTACCTTCCGCGGTACCCAGGAGACCTTTGTCAACCGACAGTGAGTTAGCTGCGCTGACCATCTTAATCGAAGCGACGCTGGCAATGCTATCCTGCAGTGTGCCGCCTACGGGGCCGCCAACAAAAGTGTCGATCTCGCCAGTTCTCACCGTCATCGTATTGCTCTTGCCGGCAGCCATCGCAACAGCGCCGGAGATGGTCGAAGTTTCTTCCATCGTCAAGAGGTTATCGCCAATACTTTCATCGAGATTTCCGGTGATGGCGTCGTAAGTCAACGCATTCATTGTGGCATTGCCGCCGATACTCGCACTGGTCGCAGTATGGCTGCCGTCAGTGTTAACCTGGAAGAGACCCCTTACATCAATCCTGTTGAAGGTGGTTGACTCCATACTGACGCTGCCGGCGACGGAGGCCGGAATAAGGAGTTCCGGCGTTGTCAGAGTAGCAGGTATCTTAAGAGCCGCAACTCTGATCCTGTTTTTGCCCACAGCACCGGAAGCGCGATCACCCATGATGACGTCGCCGCCGACATTGCCGCCTTGAATGTCAATACTATCGTTGCCGTTACCGGTGATGATGTCGTTAACGACGTTAAGGACGCCAAGGCTGGATCCTGTAATTGTAATTGTATCTTGGGAGTCATTGACCACGCCAACCGGCGCATTGAGGTCAATCGACGTATCGATGCCGTTTACAATTCCAAAGACATTGATGGTGTTGGCCAGATTTTTCAAAATCACATAGCCTTCGGTGCCGATGGCATCTTTGTCATATATACCGCCAAACGAAACTATATCATTGATTGTAACGTTGGCACCGACGGTGAGTGTATTTGTTCCGCCGTAAATGCTAAGCGTTTCAGAGAGCACTCCGCTGCCGCTGAGCGTGGCAACGTTGATTCCTGCAATCATGGTGATAGTCGTACCGCTGAATGAACCCGGATCGGTCAAGTTCAGGGTGTTCAGGGCAGACAGAGTATCGCCCATAACTATGCCCATGCTGATCGCGCCGGTAACGGTGACGTTTTTCTCAATGGTTAATGTATTGGTGGCACCAATACCCGCCATTAGAATGTCGCCGTTGACCATAACCGTATAGGATCCTGTGGCAATGACTTGGCCGTCAGAGTCAGTCGGAAGAACAGCGATGTCCTCAGTCTTGATATAACCAAGGCCAATCGTGTTGGAAGCATCTCCGATTGTTCTCATCGTAACATCGCCATTGATCAGGAGGCTGACATTATGGCTGCCGACGTCAACTTTCGACTGCACTCCGGCATCAAAGTTGATGAGCGCGGAAAGCGCGTTGTCATTAGCAGTCATATTAACATTACCAATTACAGTGACAGCAGCGTCGCCGCTGACCACAATGTCACCTTCGCCGGAAGCCGCGAGGTCGTAATCCATTTCCAGCAAGTTCGACGAGATGGCAATATCACTGATATCATTGGTCATAGTGATTGGGGCGGCAAGCAACATTGAGACCGCGCCAATTTCAATGCGGGACTGTTTGTGCAGCGGAATCGGACTGGGGACATACTCTCCGTCGGCAATCGCATCGACGCCGAACAGGATGGTATTCGAGGTTCCGGTCATGCTGACAGCCGAACCAGCGAGGGTAGTCGCCATGTCGCCGTTGGCGACAATGTCACTATCGGCATCGGTGGAGAAAGCGTAATCCAGATCCAGCATGTTCACCGCACCAGTACCGTCAACGTTGTTGTCCATGGTGATCGGACCATTAAGGTTCATCGTGACCGCGTTAAGTACGATGCCGGCGTGTTTACCAGGAACATAAAACTCGCCGTCAGCGTGCGCGTTGATACCTAAGTTGATTGTATTAGATGCTCCGCTCATGCTGACAAAATCGCCATTGGCGCCGATAGCCACGGAGCCGTTAGCGGCAATGTCACTATCGCCCAGAGCGGCGAGGTCAAAATCCATATCCAACATGTTCGTCGCGCCGGTAACAGTACCGCTCAGGTCATTAATCATGCTGACCGGAGCATTAAGCGCCATCGTGACATCGTTAAGCTGAACACCGGAATGTCCGTACAGGCCAACTCCCGACCAGTTGCCGGCAAAGGTTCCAACGCCGAAATTGATCGTATTGCTTATTCCGTTCATGCTGACAACCTCACCCGTGACGCCGATCGCCACAGCGCCGTTGGCTGAAACGTTACTTTCCCCTTGAGCTATGAGCACAAGTTCATTATCCATGAGGTTAGTAGCATTGGGAACGTCGTTGGTCATGGTAACCGGAGCATTTAGGTTCATCGTGACCGCGTTAAGTGCGATACTGGCGGGGATGTGCAATACGGAAAGATCGCTGTCAGCCATCGCCTGGACTCCGAATTGGATAGTATTCGCGTCTCCAATCATGGACAAGGAAGTCGCATCGATCACATTTGTGATAGCTCCAACGGTAACTGCCGCGCTAGCCACGGTGTCATACAAGTGTGTGTTTATGTTATTCGCGATAAAGTCGGTCATGACGATATCCCCGCCAACAGTGAGGCGGGCAGTTTCATCGAGACTAACTTCATTGGTTAACCCCAGCATGACCAGATCGCCGGTGACCGCAAAATCGCCAGCGACATTTACGGTGTTTGACTGCGCAGTATATTTGGTAATAACCGGCGGGAGAGTGGTCACATCCACATCCACCCAGCCAAAGGAGACGTCACCGGTAACCGTACTGCCGTTGCCCGCATTAAGGATATTGTCGATAGTCGCTCCCTGACCGAAAGCAAGGTTGCCGTCGATCATAGAATCATCCAGTGTGACAGTGTTCATGGCCGTGGGGGGAGAGACTTTTGTGAAATCGCCGAGACTGACATTGCCCGTTACTTGCGAACTGATGATCTCGGCTTCGTTAGTACCGTTGCCGAGATCAATGTTGCCGATGATCGTGGACGGGTCAATGATCAATGTGTCATTACCTGCGCCGCCGAGGATATCGCCGAGGATTGTAGCATTCGTGATCGTGGCAATGTTGTTGCCGTCACCGAGCGAAACCGCAGTCGCAGTGAGATCATCGGGCAGGATTACGCCGTTGATGTTCGAATCGCTAATCGTTACATCGTCGTTGCCGGCACCAAGGATAACTGCGCCGTTGAGGGTCGAAGCGGCTTCAATGACCAATGTGTTATTGTCCACACCGAGAATGTTGCCGGTGACCGTGGAAGCGCTGATAGTTACTTCGTCAGTACCTGCTCCTAGATCAATGTCGCCGGTGACCGTTGAAGCAATGATCGCGGCAATGTCATCGCCGCCGCCGAGACTGATGTCGCCGGTGATTGTGGACGGGTCAATGATCAATGTATCATTACCCGCGCCGGTATCAATATTGCCGTTGATTGTGGAATCCGTGATCGCGGCAGCGTCATTGCCGTCGCCGAGACTGATGTTACCGGTAATTATTGAAGCTGAAGCAATGGCGAGTGTGTCATTGCCGATTCCCATTTCGATCGCCGGGTCACCTTGATTGACGGCGGCGCTGACCACCGTACCGTTCAGCGTCATCATGTCGGCGCCGTCGCCGGTGTTGATTCGTCCGTAGATTGTGGCCGCTCCGATGGTAACGGTATCGTCACCGGCCAGGGTCCGGATTGTGCCGTAATCGTAGAAATAGTTGCTGCCATTTACGACCACGCCATCATTGATTACCAATTCGTTGGCATTATCGTTCAATCTGATGCCGCCCCATATTTCCGATCCGGCGATAACATAAAGGTCATCCCATGCGAGGTTGTTAACATTGCCTTGCGGGAAGTTATTGACTGGCAGTTCATAGGAACGCGTACTGTCACCCATGTCTTTCCAGTCATGGATATAGACCCAGCTGCCGATCGCGAGTTGCGAATTCTGCCCGAAGTTGGTTACGTTAACAATTGTAGTCAGCGGATCAGATCCGATGAAGCCGTCAATTGCCAGCAGCACACTTTCACTAAGATCGAAACCAAGTGTTGCCGCGGGATTGAATACGAACTGCTGCCAGTCGTACCAAATATCAGATTTGACAACAAGTCTGTTGTCGCCGTTCAGGATGAGCTTGCCGGCGAAGTCGCCGAAAGTGCCGTGTCCGTCGCTATCCAGGCTGACTATATTGCTGGAAAGGGTGAGATCACCAGTGACAAAGCCGCGGATGCTGATGTTAAAGCCGGCGTATGGAGTGAAATCTATATTTTTGGAGACATCGAGGATAGTAACCGTATTGCGCAAGTTTTCAATCAGCATCGCATCAAGGCCGAAAGTGAAAGCGGTCGCATCGGTACTGCTGATGTTCACAACTACATTTTTCGCCAGAGTCATTTCGTCAGTGGAAATCGTCAAATCACCGCTGGTGAAAGTGTAGTTAAAGATCACATTTTCGGCGCCGGTAATGCTGCCGGTGAAAGAAGCGGCGGCGGAGTCGAATGTAACCTGATCTGCATCCCCGACAGTTTCATCAAGGACGAGAGCGGTATCACTGACCGAGCCGGTAATGACCGCATCGCCAGCAACACTGAGGGCACTGGCGGTAACCGCACCATCGACAAATACAGATCCGCCGATTTGGAGGATGCTGTTGTCAATTGTGCCGTTGACGTCTACAGAGGCATCTCCGTCAACATCAACGCGGGTACTGTCGGCAAGCAAACCGTCGACGTCCAGATTGCCATCGACATACATGGTGCTGCCGGTAACCGTGCCGTCAACAAAGACATTGTCGCTAGCATCAATGATGCCGCCGGTTACAATTGCGCCGCGATTAACACTCAATTCATTATCTGACTCAAGAATACTGTTTGTAACAGTGCCGTTAATGTCGAAGAAGTCACTTGTCACATCATAAATATTACTGATAGTGCTGTCAGTGACTACCCCATTCAACTCCACGTCCAAATCAGCATTAACGGTACTGCCAGTAAGCTTAGCGCCGGCAGACAGAATAAACCCGCCGGTAGTAGTGATTTGTGAAGCAACCACGCCGTCAGTTCCGGCGGTGTAATACTCCGCAACCCTTGCCGGGATTACAGTCGGAGCAGCAAGCACAATCACATCATCGTCGGAGGTTAAACTGCCGGTATAGCTCTGGATAAATTGAGCGCCTGGAGTTAACTGAGTCAACTCGACGACCGCATTCTGGTTGAGATAAATTCCCTGGTTATCGCTGACGGCGAGGAAGCGGCCGACCGATACACCGGAGAGATTAACAATCGCACCATTGCCGACAACCAGAACATTATTGGTGCTGCCGAGGCTCAGGAAGTCGCCGTTAAGCGACATCGAGGTTCCGGCAACGACCACATCAGTGCCTTCATTGGCAATCAATCTGCCATTGAAAACTTGTCCGCAGTTCAGTACCAGCGTATTTTGGCCTGCGCCAAGATTGATGTCGCCCCGTACAATTGCTTCTTCATTGAGAACGAGCTTGTCGTCGCCAGCGCCGAGGTTAATATTCAGAACCTGCGCGTAGCTGTTGATTGTAACATTGTCATTGGAGGCGCCTAGATTGAGATCCTGTGCGACAAAGACATTGGCCAGAATCCAATTTTCCTGATCGAGCGTGAGAGACAAATTAACCGCGTCAGGACCGACAACGCCACTGATGTCAATTGAATTTGGCAGAAGGTTCTGGTAATAGCCAATACCGCCGCCAACGAAAATCTGGCCAAGGATGGGCAGAAAAAATCTGGAACCGGTGATCACGATATTATTCGTAGTCTCGGAATTGCCGCCGGCAAAACTGGTAACCGCGCCGCCATTGATGGTAATATTATTGGTAGAGCCATCGGCGAGAATTATGGTGCCGTCGAGCTGCGCATGGTTCTGAACCGTCAAGGCATTAACGCCTGCGCCAAGAATGACATCAGACGTCAGCGCAGCATTCCGATTGACCACGAGGCGGTCGTTGCCGATACCCATATCAATGTAACCGTTAACGGTGGATCCCGCCTGGATGTAGAGAGTATCATCACCGGCGCCGGTTTTAATACCGCCGTTGACGATTGCACCGGTCTGAACGTTGACGATGTCATTGCCGCCGGCTGTATCAAGCCCGGCTATCAGGTTTCCGCCCTTAACAATGTTAATTTCTTCATCGCTGCCGGTAAGAATAACTTTCACGGTTTGAGTTCCGTCTAGAATCAGATTGGTTCCCTTGTAGTCAATCGAAACTTCGCCGCCGAGCTTCTTGTCATATGCATAATTAATAGTGTAAACAAAGCTGCTTACCCTGTCGCCATTATCGTTCATAACCAGAACCTGATTCGTGTTGAACGAGTACGCCGTGCGGAAGAACGAACTGGCAATCAGATCGATATAAGCGCCATCTTTGAGAAGTTCGCCGGAATTGATGGTTACAATAACGTTGTTGGTCAGTTTGATATTCTGGTTCCAAACCAACATCGCATTCGTGTTTTTCAGTGATTCATCGTTGATCACGAATTCATAGGTAGCTCCGACAACGCTCTTATCCTGGACCCTGGTCATCGTCACGCTGGTAGCGCCGAAGAACTCTATGTGATTGAAATTTTTAATGCTGCCATAGAATTTGTTGGAATAATTATCGAAAACTAAATTCCGATCCCCTTGAACAATAGCATTTTTGCCTTGGCCGCCGCCGTAAACCGTGCCGTTAAATGCAATCAGATCGGCATCGGAGCCGAAAGTGACTGTCGTATTGCCGGTGACGGTCGAGTTGTTGCCGCCGCCATAAATATTGCTAATTCTGCCGCCGGTAGGACTGCCGATAATATTGACAAAGGTGTCGCCGTCAACAACTGAACCGATTCCGCCGCCGCCGTAAATAGTATTGACAATACCGCCTTTGTAGTTGACTACAGAGTCGCCAATAACTTTGGAGCCGTAACCCGCGCCGCCGCCGTAAATATAAGTGTAGCTGCCGTTTTCGATAGTGATGCTGGTGTCCCCGGTAAGGACTGCAGTCGTGGTGATGTATTTAGAAGCGATCGCCATCGTCTTCGCATTGGTAGAAACGATGAGTCCGCCGTAGACCGTGCCGACCTTCAAGTTGGTCAGCGTAATGCTGTTGGTAGCGCTGACAAAGGATCTATTCACGCCGAGAGAGACGGTCCTGAGGCTTGCATTCAAGCCGGAGCCGACGATTCTTAGATCAATGGGAACCTGGACGGTGGCTGTGGCAGGGGCCACATAAACTATGATGTTTGATGCAGTTTCCGCGTAGACCGTCGCGGTATAGGACGACAGGCTCTCGGATGGTACGTTGTCTTGTACATAAAACGGATTCTTGCTGTTACTTTTGATAATGGTACTCATGATACTACTCCTTAATGATTTTGTTGCTTACTTATTCACAAATTTAACTGTTGTTTCAGGAGACAAATCATTCGCCCCGAACTCAAGTGTTCCCGGCTTCTCCGTAAGCCGCGTCGAGGCATCGCATTTTCAAATTTCATACTGCTGTCAGCCGGGAACTCCATCCCGATGATCGTAATCCAAAAAGCTACCGCTCGTTCAGTGTCGATAACCAGTCCGCAATCGTCCAAGTCCAAATCAGCAGAAGTCGCTATGCTGAAATGCATATCGGCGCTTCGAACTATGTCGCAATCCTCGAAAAACGAAATGAAATCCGGGACATTGCGAACCGTCAGGCCGGAAATGGAAATAACATTGTCTTCCGCAGACATAGCGTCACTTGTGCAGACGCGCACTTCGTACGGAGTTGATTGCGGCAGGTCAGTCGCCCACAGTGCATAGGTACGCAACTCATGAGACTGGAGACTGGATGCCTCCGGCGACATAAAGTGCGAATCTATAACTGAGGGCAATACCGACACTGAAGAGTCGAAATGCAAATATGCCGAAGACTCCATTTCCATGGAGCATTCGGAGGAAGTCAACAAAAATTGTTTATTGAATATTTGCATTTTACCAGGTTATTTTGCTTTTTTATCTTTTACCGCAGCCGCCTCGTTCTTCTGAAGCACACCGGCTTCGAGCAATTTGTCAATTAGCTGCTGCATCGAATTGAACGCACTCAAAAAACCCTGCGGGGGCATAATGACGCGAATATTCGGCTGAGGAACCGGAGCTTTGCCGTCCACTTCCGGCTGGAGTGTTACGAAGTCAAAGCGAACCATGTTGCCTGCAAAGTGAATCTGACCGATACCATCCGCGAAAATCTCTTTTTTTTCTAACATTTCTTGAGCCTTTCTTTACATTTAGTTAAGAAACTTTTTGTTTAATAAAAAATCAAATAATTTACTTTTATAATCAGGATTACCTCTTCTTTAATCTCTGGTCCCCCCCTTATTTGATTAATTTTTGCTGATTCATTCAGGACAAATTATTTAGAGAATCTGCCTGTCATATCCCAGCTAAATCTGAATTATCCCCCCTGTTTACCCGGTATTCCCCTCATTTACCTGGCGCTCCCCTCCTAACTTGCTTGATTAAATGTTACTGAAGTTTTTTCAGGATAAATTATTAAATAATCTGCCTGACATATACCAGTTCAATCTGAATTGTAAATCCCATATTTATCTGGTATTCTCCTTTCCTAAGTTTTAATTAAAACGCTGCTGATTCATTCAGGATAAATTATCTAGACAATTTACCTGACTTTTACCAGCTTGATTTTGGAACGCAATTTTTTTTCTCTTCTTCAATAAAGCACCGACAAAATCACATTCAAGTGAAAAAAAATAAAAAAACCTATTTTTTTTATTTTTAATCATAACCGCTATAGTTACCCGAAAAACGAACTGCCTTATTCCCAAGCCACCTTTATAGTAATTTGGCGAATCTGAATTGTAAATCCCATATTAATCTGGTCTTCCCCTCCTAATATTGATTTAACACGGCTGATTCATTCAGGGAAATTATCTAGACAATCTGCCTGACATTTACCAGCTTGATTTTTGAACACAATTTTTTTCTCTACCTCAATAAAGCACCGGCATAATAAGATTCAAGTGTAAAATAAAAAAAATTTAATTTTTTTTTATTCTTAGGAGCAGTGAAGAAATAACCTTAACCTCTTCGCGCTTCTCCCGAATGCCTTTGTGTTTGCCGGTTCGTTACATACCTTCAGGTATGCGCCTCGCCGGCAATTCCCAAAATCACTTCGGGATATTTCGCGAGACTTGTCAAGTTTATTTCTTGACAGCTCCTTAATCATAACCTCATAATTATTTATACCGATTTGCCTTCATAGATGATTTATCCTGTGTCAATAACTCAGCTTTTTCAATGAATATGTCGTTCATTGAATGCTGAACGGTATTATTAAATAGATTGGCATATTCCGGAGCATATAATATTATATCTCGAACGCTGGCGCGTCTGAAGATTATGCAAGGTGGCGTTTCCGATATTGGTACTAAGGAGCCGTAAAGAAATAACCTTTACATCTTCGCGCTTCTCCCGAATGCCTTTGTGTTTGCCGGTTCGTTACATACCTTCAGGTATGCGCCTTACCGGCAGTTCCCAAAATCTCTTCGGGATATTTCGCGAGACTTGTCAAGTTTATTTCTTGACAGCTCCTAACTGATTTTTATCAAGTATAAGATAAGCGCAGACTGGCTTGCCGGCGGGCTTACAGCTCAGCGAAGCACGATGAAAACATCAGCTAATCTCTTTAAGAGATTTAATGTTCCAACATTTCATGTAGTAAAAATTGGCGGCAACACCCATAGTAAACGCAATAATAGTTAGCGCTGCGGATGCGACCAGAGAAATCATTGCGCCCTGCGCCGGAGGAAGCGCAATTAATGAAAACATCAGTCCGGAGATTAGCTGCAGAACGCCCCAGTTATTGGGGGTGAATCTGATTATAAGAGATACCGTCATCCATAATGCCAACAGGAGAAGAGACAAAAATGGCACATCACGGTATCCCAATATATGAGCGATCCACATATACCAAAACGCACATAGCAACATTCTGCAAAAAATCAGGAAAAATGATAATGCCAAATACTTATAGTTTAGCCACAAATTATTTACATTATGAATAGTATCTCTGAAAAATAACAGGGCAGTGCCGATGAATTTCACGTTTATGTCAGGAAGTGACTTTACGATTTTATGGACTACTATTACTAATAATGGATTTAGTAAGAATATTAATGAAATCACTGAGAATAATGATAAGACCATATTGTAAATTATTGCAAAAGCAAGCCCAGCTATTCCTGCAATAAAAACGGTAACAAGGTATATAAATATCGTTATTGAAAAAGCATCAGATATTTTCACTTGATGCCTGTACTTAAGAAAAAGCATAAAGAAAATCGAACTTCCTTGCAGAGGAACAATAAAACTCCACAAATTCATTGCAAGGGGCAAAAGTATAATGTCCTTCTTCTCCAATCGTATAGCATAAATATCCCTTAACGCATAATATTGCAATCCGCCTAAAGCATAAAAGAGAAGTGTAAAGATGATCAAAACAGTAAAGGAAAATAAATCTATTCTCAATAGCAGCTGAAGCTCTTTCTTCGAAAGAAAAATGTAAAATAATATTGCCAAAAAGACAAGTGTAAGCAGATATGAAAATGCGTTTAATATTTTTTTTCTTGACATTTAAAAACGCATCCGTTCACTTTGACAACTTTGTAAAAAAGTTATAATGTTCCCGGCTATATTATCATTTTGCGGCATTGCGTCTTACCCCTTCCATAAATTTAATATCCTCAAGCAATCTTCTGTTTACCGCCAGCAAATCTGCGATAAAGGCAATAAGCATAGTCTGAAATCCTATACCGATCAGGATACTTGCAAGAATCAGAGACTGAATATGCCCGCTGCCGTTTCCCCAAAAGAAATAATACAAAAACCTGCCGCCAATACAGCTCCCGGCCAGGAAAAAAGTAATGCCTACAGACATAAAAAACAAAAATGGCTTATAAACTATAAACATACGAAATATCGTTATAATAGATTTTTTGATATAGTTTGGTATGCTTTTAACCAGTCTTGATGGTCTTAAATCTTCATTGACCCTGATCGGGACCGACATGATTGCCATATTTTTCTGGCCGGCCTGAATTATCGTTTCAAGCGTATAAGTATAGTTATTGAACACATTCAACTGGCTGGCACATGTTCTGCTCATTGCGCGAAATCCGGACGGCGCATCAGGGATATCGGTATTGCTTGCCAGTCTTACAGCAAGGCTTCCAAGCTTTTGAAGTATTTTTTTGCTAATAGAAAAATGTTCTATCTCAGATATAGGCCTCGCGCCTATTACAAAATCAGCTTTTTCTTCAAGAATTGGTCTGACTAATTTAGGAATATCGTCAGCATTATATTGGTTATCCGCGTCTGTATTTACTATTACATCTGCGCCTTCATCTATAGCTTTTCTGATTCCTGCCACAAAAACCTTGGCCAGACCCTGATTTTTTCTGAAGCTGATTATGTGGTCTACTCCACATTCTTTAGCTATCTCAACAGAATTATCAGAACTTCCGTCGTTAATAATAAGCCATTCAACCTTATCGAACCCTTCAACCTTCCTTGGAAGAGCTTTAAGAGCTATGGCTAAGGTTTTCGCTTCATTGTAACAGGGTATCTGAATTATTAATTTCATAACTGAAAAATCCTAAAAGTTAATCTTCTTTACTGTTTTTTAATATTTCCTGTCAATGTGATATATTCAAGAATCCATTAAAGAATTAGCTTGCAAAATAGCGATTGCACACTATATTAACTTTTTCGGCACATGCATATTTATAAATATTGCTCACCGGAAATCAATCTTGCAAAGCGTATTTTTAAAGAAAAATGATAAATTTAGATCAGGTAAAAAAAGCGTCAGAAAAATATTCTCTGCTACTGGACAAGTGCCAGGAGCAGAAAATAATTATTGGGCTGATTGTATTATCTCTTCTATTCAGACTGCTTACTTCTCAGTTTATCGAAAGAAGCGGCGATGCAATCCATAAATGGGGCGTGCTGCGATGCTTTACCGAAACTGGAAACTGGTATCCGGCGGTAATTGATCACCACATGCTGCGCTGGAGCATCAACTTTCCTGTATTATTAATTCAAATGATTTTCGGGACATCGCCGCTGGTTTATTATATTTTCCCTGTCCTTACTTCCATTATCTGCGGAATCCTGATTTATAAAATAACTGCCATGCTTAGCAGCCGCACTGCTGGAATAGCGGCTTTTCTGATTTTTTCGATTTTCCCGCTGACTACTCGCGAAAGTATACAGTTTCTGCCCATGCTCCCGGCATGTATGTTTATTTTGATTGCAATTTATTTCCTGTTAAAATGGATTGATAAAACGAAAATACGTTATGTAATATTTGCGGCGATGGCTATTTTGGGTGCCTATGGCAGCAAGGAAACATCTCTTTACTGGGCGCCGGGCATTGCTGTTTTCATGTTGCTGTTTAATCCGGATCACAAGGTCTGGTTCAAAATCTGGCGCTTTAAAATAGGTCCGGCAATTGTTGTATTCACAGCAATAATTTTAGCTGGCGTTCTGATTGAAACCGCAGTCCTCAACATCCTTTTTCATAGTACATATGGCAGACTGGAATTAGTCAGCAGAACACATCTTAGTTTCCTTATTAACAAAAGCGCCTATGTCAATTTTACAGAATGGCTTTTCTCATTTCTGCGCCCTTTATCTTTCAAGGGTAAGTATTTCGATTCTATGCCAAAGAATTTTATTCTTATCTTAGGATTGGTCAGCGCATTTTTATGGCTGTTCAAGCAAAAAGGGGCTATTGACAAAAAACTGATTGCCATTCCGCTTGCAGTGGCATACTTGCTGCACAGTTATATGGTAAATAAAGTTTTTCCTTTTCTATATCCAGAAAAAAATCATGGCCGCTATTTTTTAATTATTTCCGTTTTCTGTATCATAATGTATGTGGCGAGTTACCCGCAATGGAACCAATATATCTGGAGCAAAATCCGTAACCTGAAAATCAGGTATTGCTGTATGGCGGCAGTTATAGCCTTATGGCTGGTTCCGACAATAATCCAGATCATCAATACTGCTATATACGATGGCAATATCTTTAATGTCGCTATTATGGAAAGAAAAATGAAAACGGCTGCATCGGAGAAAGATCCCAAACCTGTACTTTATCTGCTGGATTCAAGATTACACGATAATAAATTATCATCGTATGATATTAAACATGCCAAATTAATGATGACAGCTTTCGGACCGGCTTCAGGGATTCCGGCAATTGAAAAGAAAAATTATCTGGTAGTGACTGATGCCTCCGATAAATCATTATACATAGCATTGTACACTGAATATCCAACACCCGCCGCCGGGCAGCAGTCAGTCTTGGTTATCAAAGATTTCAAAATGGTACAAACAAAAATTTTATGGTCTACTCCCAATAATCTGTCAGTTCCCCTGTTTGACCAGGAATGATAAATCATTTTGTAATGTTATTTTAAGCATTCGAAGATGATTATGAAGTTTTGCTCCGCTTTTCTGAACTTCCTGTGTTATGCCCTGCGGCTTGCGAATATTCTCCAAACTCATCTTCAGCACTTCCCCGCTTTTTTTGATGAATTTTTAGCTTGCGGATGGCTGTTTTTTTTATGTTGTACCTAAAAAAGTTTATACATTTAAAGAAATACTCTTTTTACCGCGCATTTCGTGAAAATAATGTGCCTGGAAAAAGCGTGGAGCTAAGGAGTTGTTAAGAAATAAGTGGTATTTTTATACTGAGGTATCCGGGAGAAATTCCGGCGAAGCCGGTGAGGAGCAAAGCTGTAGCGCTTTGTAACGAAGCGGCGGAGCCGGAAGTTCCCCGGAGAACCAGTAGAAAGTGCCAGTTATTTTTGAACGACTCCTAAGTGCCGACTCCAGTGAATACAGAGGATACCATGGAATAGGCCTTATGTGGCTTATGGAAGTATCTAAAGTTTGCGAGGACAGACGATTCTGTAAAAGAACCGCCTCCCCGCCGCATAGATCCGGAATAGAGACTCTCTATGCCGCAGTTACGTATTGTCCCTGCGGCAACGGAAGGATGTACTCGCTTATACGCCGAAGCTGATGCCGGTTTCCCTGGCGCTTTTGATCCATGGATGATCTTGCGGAACCAGTTTAAGCTTTCCGGCTACCTCTTCAATCGGAACCGGTTCAATGTTCTGGCCGTTGGAGGCAACCATGTAGCCGAATTGTCTTTTTCTGATCAGGTCAACACAGGCATTGCCAAGTTTGGTCGCAAGAATGCGGTCGAAAGGCGAAGGTTTGCCGCCGCGCTGCAGGTAGCCGAGGATCGTGACACGGGTTTCCTGCCCGGTAAGCTCTTCCAGCTTTTGAGCAATCCGCAACGTATTTCCGGTGCGTGCCAGCCAGAGATTCTCCAGTTCAATTTTGGATTTTTCCTTATCTTTTTTGGAAGTGGCTTTCTCTTTTCTTGCCGCTGCCTGGGCGAACATCAAGGCTTCAGCTTTGGAAACCGCGCCTTCGGCTACCGGAACAATCGAGAAGCGCTTGCCTTCCCTGGAACGCTGAAGAATGGCATTGGCGACATTGTTAATATCGTAAGGCAGTTCCGGAATCAGGATAACGTCAGCGCCCCCGGCGAGCCCGGCGCCGAGAGTCAGCCATCCGGCGCGGTGTCCCATAATCTCCACCAGCATGATCCGCTTATGGCTGCTGGCGGTGGAATGCAGACTGTCAATGGCATCGGTGGCAATCCGCAGCGCGGTATCAAAGCCGATGGAGTTATCCGTACAGGCAATATCATTGTCAATAGTTTTCGGGATCGTAATGATATTGAGGCCTTTTTCTTTCAGTTTCAACGCACTTTTATGGGTGCCGCCGCCGCCGATGCATATCAGTGCGTCAAGCTGGTGTTTTTTGTAATTTTCGACAATGACATCGGTCATATCCATGATGTTTTTGCCCACTGGCATTTTCTGCGGCTTGGTGCGGCTGGTGCCGAGAACGGTGCCGCCGGCCGTCAGGATACCGGAGAGATCGTCATTGTCCAAGTGCATCGTCTTATCATAAACCAGACCTTCGAAGCCGTCTCTGAATCCGAGGAGTTGAAAATTATAATGCAGCAGGGTTTTGCCAACCGCCCTGATTGCGGCATTAAGTCCGGGGCTGTCGCCGCCGGCGGTCAGAATTCCAATACATTTAGACATATTTTATACCATGTGTTGATTGTTAAAAGCATAATAACAGTTATGAATATAATACACTTAAAGCAAAAGCAAAAGCTCCGGTTTCACAAACTTCAAATTTCTGGAGGACGGGAGAAGACTTTCAACTTTTTGATCTCTTCGCGCCGCTGCCTGGACTTGTCGTAAATCTCCTGAAAAAGCTGATAAGTGCGGAACTGGCTGGCGGAATTGTCTTTGACTTTATTGAATGTCCGGGTATAGGTACCGGTCGGCAGCATGTGCCGGGATTTGCGTTTATCCTTAAGCTGAATCTCCAGCGTCTGCCGGATGATTTTCCTGACGCTTTCCTTTTCCACTGGAAACATGATCTCAATCCGGTGATCGAGGTTTCTGGGCATCCAGTCGGCGCTGGAAAGATAATATTCCTCTTCGCCGCAATTCCTGAAGTAAAAAACCCGGCTGTGCTCGAGATAGCGGTCAACAATGCTGATAACATTGATATTACTGGTGCCGATGCCGGGCTTCAGGCAGCAGATGCCGCGTATGATCAAGTCTATCTTGACCCCGGCGACAGCCGCATAATAGAGATGCGTAATGATCTCCGGATCAACCAGCGAATTCATTTTGGCGATGATGCGTCCCGGATTGTTTTTAGTTGAAATTCTGGCTTCCCGGTCAATCAGCTCGACGAATTTATCTCTCATGGAGAACGGCGCCACCGCGATTCTTTTCCAGGTGTTCAGCGGGGAAGAATAGCCGGTCATGACGTTGAACAGCGAAGATACTTCCAGGCAGATTTCCGGGTCGCACATGAACATTCCGATATCGGTATACAGTTTCGCGGTCTTGTCGTTGTAGTTGCCGGTCGCCAGATGGACATAACGTTTAATCCGCATATCCTTGTTACGCTTGACGATCAGCAGCGCTTTGCAGTGTATCTTGAATCCGGCGATACCGTAGATAACGTGCGCGCCGGATTCTTCAAGTTTTACCGCCCAGTTAATATTGTTGTTTTCGTCAAACCTGGCCTTCAATTCCAGAATAACCGTCACCTGCTTGCCGTTTTCAGCGGCGCGCTGCAGCGCCTTGATTACCGGGGAGTCGCCGCTGACCCGGTAAAGCGTCTGCTTGATTGCCAGCACATCCGGATCTTCCGCCGCTTCATTCAGCAATTTGACGACCGGGTCAAAACCCTGGAAAGGCACCGCGTCTATTACACATTCCTCCCGGTCAATCACGTTAAACATCGAACCGCCTCCGTTAGCGAATTCCGGCACCGGCAACGGCGGCCAGGGCTGGTTCATCAGGTCCGGACGGTTGACCTTGCCGATAAATTCAAAGAATGCGGCGGGATTAAGCGGCATCGGCACATTATATTTTAAATCATCATCCAGCTGGAATTGTTCCATCAGCCACTCCGTCAGTTTGCCGCGGCTGCCCTTGGGCAGTTCGAGCCGGATCGGCTCCCGGCTCTTGCGGTGAAGCAGTTCTTTTTTCATGTACTGCAGCAGGTCGGCAACCCCTTCCTCGTCCAGCGAAAAATCCATGTCGCGGGTAATCCGGAATGGAATTATCTCGTGTATTTTGCAGTTACTGAACAGGAACTGGATATGTTCCATAATCAGGTCTTCCAGCAGCACATACTGCTGTTTATTTTTAGGCGAGAAGCTGAGCCGGATGAAACGCGGCAGCAGTTGCGGAACTTCGACGAAGGCATGCAGCACTTTTCCGGAGTCATCCCGGCTGAGACTGACGGCGATTTCAATCGCCCCGCTGTTAAGAATCGGGAACGGATGGCTGGGGTCAACCGCAAACGGAGTAAGCACCGGAAACACCTGATTGAGGAAGTATTCCTTCAGAAAAACCCGCTGTTCGCTGGATAATTGTTCCGGGTTGACGAGTTGAATCCCTTTCTCCTCCAGCGCCGGCAGTATTTCCTGCCGCAGATAACGGTACTCGCGCTCAATCAGGCCTTTGAGCCTTTTCTTTATAGCTTTGATCTGCTCCGCCGGTTCCAGTCCGGAACAATCAGTCTGCAATGTTTTGGAACTTAACAATTGCCGCAGCCCGGCGACCCTGATCATGAAAAATTCATCAAGATTGTTGCTGAATATGGAGATGAATTTAAGTCTTTCCAGCAGCGGATTGCCGACATCGCCGGCCTCGTCCAGCACCCTGGCATTAAATTCCAGCCAGCTTAATTCGCGGGAGACAAAATATTTTTTATCGAGAAAACCACTCACAGCGCTAATACTCCTGAAATTTTCTATATTGCTACTCTAAAACTATTTTCATCCCGTAAACATCTTCAAACAGATCAGATTTTTTGGACAACAAGGTTTTTTCCAGTCCCATGTCAACAGAACCGCTGCTTTTAATTGCCAGTACCCGGTCCTTGACGGTAACCGAGCAATTCCTAGTTTTACGCTCCTGGGAATTGGCCACGGCGTCGGCAACCCGGAGGATAGCCGCCAGTTTGCAGACCAGCACCCGCATCGATGGCGAAAGAATCATGTATTCGGGATGTGACGCCTGCGGCTTGCCTTTGCGGTGATAGCGAGCCACTGCCGCCACTACCAGCCGCTCTTCTTCGGTCAAACCGGGAATCTGCGTATTCGAAATCAGATAACACGAATGCTTATGATGCTTCCGCGAATCCACAAAACGACCGATATCATGCAGAATCGCCGCAATTTCCAGATACAACCGATCACGTTCTCCCAGCGAATGAATCGCATGCATCTTATCAAAAATCTTAACCGCTATTTCCTTGATAGCTTCGACATGGTTCGGGTCAAAACAGTATTTTTTGCCCATCGATTTTACCACGGACAGCATATCCGGAATAAACGGGTCTTTTTCGTTGAACAACTGGCGTATTATATCTTCGAGCACGGCATTTCTAGTGGTAACTGCCGGCACAATCAGAGATCCGGCGCCAGTCATGTCGAAGAACCGTTTCACGATCCAGGCGCATGGAATAATTCCTTTGGCGGCGATATCGCTGATCTGGTATTTAGCCGCCATTTCCGCCTGCGAGAGCAGATTGATTTTTCGGAAAAGCTTTTCGAACTTTTCCAGCGTAATCGTCCTGACCGGATGGTCCTTGACTGCTTTGCTGTTGATATCCATAATGACGCGGACACTCTCGCCGACTGCGACAAACTGGATATTTTTAGGAATATCGGAAATACGGCTGATCCGGTCAGCAATCAAGTCTGTATATGAATCAATGATGTCAGTGAGTCTTTCCGGTTCGGCGGCCTTGTTGCCGTATTCTTCAAAAATACGAATAGTGCCAAGAGCAAAGGTCTCGGCAAATTTCAACTCCCCGCTGCGCACCAGTGAGACTTCCACAGAGCCGGAGCCGACTGCCAGCAGTAGCAGATTGGCCCTGGCCAGCACAGTTTTGCCGCCAAGCGCTTTCTTAACGGCCATGGTAATCAGCGCAGCCTCTTTCGACCCCTCCAGAATTTCCAGGTCAATGCCGCTGGCAATTTTTATATTATTGATAAAGATTTCGCGGTTGAAAGCTTCGCGTACCGCGCTGGTTGCGAAAGCCCGGATATACCCGACCCCGTATTCAGCGGTTTTTGCGGCAAAATCTTTCATGATTCCGCAAAGCAGACTGGTTGACTCAGGCGAAATCATTCCTCTGGTGAAAACATCTCTTCCCAGATTTACCGGCTGCACCAGGCTTTCCAATATTTCGTAGCTCTTGTTTTTTTCAATCTGAATTATATCCATCCGCGCCGAATGGGCCCCGATATCAATAATCGCCGCCTGCAGCGGCATCTTAATTTTTTTTACCGGAATCAACGCCATATCTTCCTCCGCAAAAACATACTGAACCTTTTGATAATTACAAAACTTTACTCTTGAAATTTAAATGCCAAACCTGTTTTACACAAATCACGGAATCAGGAAATATCGTTTTTTTAGACAGTGCTTTTTTTACAGACTCTGCAATCCTTCTCCACTAGTTGAAGCCCAAATGATTTAAAACATATAAATTTACCTTGGATATATAATAAAAACAATACATGATGTTGTTAGAAATCAATTAAAAAGATATCAAAAGACTGGCAAAACCGCCGGGAATATATATTTTCTAAGAGACAATTAAATAATGGAGCGGATATTTTGGATAAAATAATACAACAGGCTGGCGTAATCCCCTTTCTTTTCGATAAAGAATTGAAAGTTATGATCATTACCTCCAAGGCGTTTCCTGACCGGTGGGTACTGCCGAAAGGACACATTGAAGAAGGTCATTCCCCGCAGGAAACCGCTGTTCGCGAAGCCTTTGAAGAAGCAGGGATCAATGGTGTTGTTTCGGAAATACCGGTCGGTACCTACGACTACCACAAGTTCAATCGCAACTATCATGTTCTGGTATATATGCTGAAAATAACTGAAACTCTTGACAACTGGCCGGAGCAGACGTTCAGAAAACGTCAGCTGCTACCGCTGAAGCTGGCGCTGGAAGTTCTTAGCGATGCCAATGTCAGAGAAATAGTAAAAGCCGCCGCCACTGCTTTATAGTGATAAAT
Organism: uncultured Lentisphaeria bacterium; assembly: GCA_903863035.1. Classification (GTDB taxonomy): domain Bacteria; phylum Verrucomicrobiota; class Lentisphaeria; order Victivallales; family Victivallaceae; genus CAIPAT01. The sequence goes on along the minus strand of CAIPAT010000048.1, from coordinate 2,187 downwards.
TTGTATTCCAATAACCTGAAGGTATGTTAAGCCGAAAGAACTTTGCGCTTTCTGTTTTTCATTCAGGCTGATTCCGTATTAAGAGGTCGTAAATGGCAATGGACACTAAAAAAAATACTCGTGAAGTCAGATTTCTGCTTGCTCCGGAAAGAACGGATATTGCCGGCATACTAGCATTAATCGCCGCCGGGTTCACCGTCAATAAAGCATGTGTGGAATGTGAACAGCAAACCATTTTTGATTCTTATGACCGCCGTCTCCTGAACAAGGGCTTTATTCTGGTCAAATGCGGCCGTATTTATAATCTGGTCAGCCTGGCTGACGATTCGCTCCAGTCATCAATTGTCTGGGATAAAAAGCAGGAATTGAAGCGCCGCGATGATATCTTAAAGACTGAATTAAGTAAAAAATTGTCGCAGGCGCTGGGCAACCGGGCGGTTGTTCCGCTGCTTGCGCTGGACGTCCGCAATAGCAGTTTTGCTTTAGCATCAAAAACCAGCCAGACCGTCGCTTTAACTTTCAGCGAATACTCGCTGCCCGGCAGGCCCGATGTTGCGCTGCCTGCTATTCTCCGGCTGCAATCCTCTCAGGCCGGCAAAAAACAATTAAAGGCAATGTGCTCATCCATCGGGGCGGATATCCTGCGTGAAACCGGCGGCATGTGGCATTCATTAATCAACGCGGCACTGAGAAATGCCGGAATTGAGTTCATCCCTTCCGAAACCGCATATCATAAGTTCCTGCCTGACGCGACCATAAAATCGGCAACTATTGCCATTCTTAAATCCCAGCTGGACATCCTGAGATATAATGAAAAAGGTGTCATCGGCGACATTGATTCTGAATGCTTGCATGACTTCCGGGTGGCCATGAGAAAAATGCGGGTGGCCTTGAGCGAACTGAAAGAGGTCTTCCCGGAAGATAAGATCGCGCCTTTCATGCATAAATTTGACGAGCTTGGCACAATCACCAACCAGCTTCGGGATTACGACGTATTTATGGAAAAGAAAGAGCATCTTTTAAAAATATTGTCGCAAGGCATGCGGCCCGCGCTGCTCAACTTTTTCAAAACCTGTCAGCAGCGCCGCCGCCGCCAGTATCTCTCACTTGTTGCGATAATAAATTCAAAAAAATATTCATCCACCATAACCGCCTGGGAAAAATTCCTGACCAGCGCGGAAAAAATTCCGGCAACTGAAAAGTCTGAAATCCACGTACTGCCGGAGGTCTCCGGAATTATTCTGAAAAGACTGGACAAGGTCATTGACAAAGGGCTTGCCGTTAAAGCCGACTCACCTGATCAGGCTCTGCATAAGGTCCGGATTCAATGCAAAAAACTACGTTACCTGCTGGATTTCTTCTGTTCGGAACTCCCCGGCGGCAAAGTCTCCCGGGTCATCAAGGATTTGAAAAAAATCCAGGCCGCGCTTGGCGATTTCAACGACCTTTCGGTTCAAATCCGCAATATTGAAGACCGGCTGCAAAAACTTGCGCCCGGCAGAACCGCAATCGGTAACGCGGCCGCATTTGGCGCCATTATAGTCGCCCTGTCAAAAGAAAAAGCGACAACGCATTCCCTGTTCCAGAAAGCGTTCAGCAAATTTAACAGTAAGGAAACCATAACTCCGTTGAAATCTTTTCTGACAAAACACATTTATAAACCGGCGCAAAATAACCTTTACAATACGGCTCAAGCTTAATGCGTGAGCGCAGTCCTGCCACATTCTGCACTGTTCTGCCGTGGGAAAAATATGGATTGCTCAAGCGCTTAATCGTCGTCCACTCACATCAAGGCGCTGGATTGACGCCTGTCTGAAAAACGGGATTGAAGGCCTTAAACGCGCCTATTCTCCTGGTCGGCCAGGCTTTCGCAGTTCACACTTAAAAACGCGCCTGGAGAAATATCTCGAACGACCTCCCCGTGACTATGACTATCTCGGGCTTTCGCAAAATCATGGCTGCATGGATAAATAAACGGTTGGCAAATCCTCCGAATATCGGTTTTGGAGCGTGCCATAATTTATTATTTAAATATTTATGACGATATGCTTAGGAGCTGTCAAGAAATAAACTTGACAAGTCTCGCGAAATATCCCGAAGAGATTTTGGGAATTGCCGGTAAGGCGCATACCTGAAGGTATGTAACGAACCGGCAAACACAAAGGCATTCGGGAGAAGCGCGAAGAT